>NZ_JAJNAO010000006.1:0-172223 GCF_022227625.1 Ectothiorhodospira variabilis
ATCTTTCGGGCATGCGGGGACTATACACGTTCGATCGGGAAGTCGGACTCCGTCAGCCGGGAATACTCGACCTCCCGGAACGTAGCTCCTTGCTGATGTCTCTAGCCGACCCTGAACGGCCACCGTCCCCCCGCTCACGAACGACTCTTTACCGATTTGCTGCGGACGTCCGAAACCCACCCATGCGCGCGCCGTTCAAACGGGTCGACCCGCTTCAAAGGCGGTATCCGCATCTGAAGGGTCCTGGCAGCGCTGCCTGACCCAACGCAGGCCGCCTCCGGAAAATGCGGGATGGTTCAGGGTGAAACCTGCCCAAGAGGTGTTCCGGGGTGGGTACTCCTGTTACCTTGTGGACTCAGACGGCTATCCATGGGAGGTCGCGCACAACCCGCTCTCCTGGGTCGGCCCGAAAGATGAAGATGGAGAGCCCAGGCATGCAGCCGACCCTAGGGCTGTGCACGGGTGAGGTCCGGCGTATGGAAGACGTCACCATGAAGTTGATGGCTTTACTGCTCCTGGTTGCTGCCGCCAACGCAGCGGCGGAATCTGCGCCGGCGTTGCACCTGTGTTTGCCTTATGTGGAGAAATCACCCGTCGGGGAACCGACAGGATCGTGGCTGGCGAGTTTGCATCCAATTGACCGAATCAGGTGCCATCAGGCTTGAGAACTTCACGCAGGCGAACGTCGGCAGCGTAATTCGCATTGTCATCGGTGATCGCGAATTCTCAAGAGCCGGAATCGCGGCGCCGATAGACAGTGGAAAGTTGCAGGGCACATTCAGTTCGCAGACGGCAGCCCTGGTATGGCAGCGAATGCTGGCCGGGGAATTTCCGGTAACGCCATGCGGGGTTGAGAGCGCAGAAATTGCAATCGGTCACTGAGGTAGGACAGCGGAATCGCGCCACAAAAGACCATGACGATCCGGAATTCGTCCCAAGAGCCATCTACCGCTCCCGCCATCGGGGTCTATCGCGCTCTCCTGTATGGCTTAGTGGTCCTGCTGGCAGTGGCCTGCTCGCCATCAGTGGACAAGCAGGGCAGCGCGGGCGAGTGGCTTGTTGATCTCAATTCGGTCTATTGCAGCGCCCTGCCCGTGGCCAGCTTCTCAGCCGACAAGGACTGGATGTTGTTCTGGATTCGGCATTTCCGTGGTGACCCGAGCACGGGCAGTCGCACATCGGTGATGTCGCCAGCCCTGCTGCAGTTCGAAAGCCGACGGCTTGTGCTGCCCGCCGGACCGGCCGATCGATCCGAAGGTCTCTCGTTTTCTCCATCCAGCCTGTGTTGGGATGACGCCGAAAAGGGGGTGTACGTGCGTGGCAGCGGGCGGCGAGCGGCTACCGAGCGCCCTTGGTATCGCGCCGAACTCAAACTGGACTCCGAACTGGTACCAGTTGCCTCACCACCCGAATCCTGTCGTCAGCCGCTCGAAGTCGAGTGGCAGTCGCACCGGGATCCGGTTATTCCAAACCAAGCCCGCGGCGATCTGGAGATTATTCGTGACGGCTGCTGCGCGGTCGAACTGCGCCGACGTAGTGATGGCCTTCTGCTCGCTCGCCACGAGGCCCGAAGCGCGCTGTCGGACTTGGTCATGGTCAGCCGCTATGCTTGGTCCGAGTCCATGACTCGACTGGCTTACAGGGTGAGCGAGGAAATCAGTTGGTGGTTCGGCCGACCCACGCGGAGCTTCGTGGTTGAACGGCGCGGTCAACCTACGCCGTTGCGCGGTCAGGTCTTCGCCTTCGTGTGGCGTGGAGATGACGAACTGATCGCGTGCGCCGGGCGTTCTTCTGACGGAAGCGACGGCAGGGGCACGAGCCTGAAACTCTGGCGCTTCGAAACAGCCCATCATTGACGCGCGATGAGCACCGGAAAGACGACGATTGCGAGTTCTGCCCGGCGCCGGGGTGGCCCAGCCTCGGCCTGGCTCTATCCCGTCGCCCTGATCCTCATATTCTCGGGTCTTGTAGGCCTGTTGCCCTCCGCCATCCTGGGTGAGGGCTTGCTGGAGTGGGCGCTTATCGCTGTGGTCGTTCTTGCCCTGGCCACCAACCTCATTTTTGCCCGAGTCCCGCAAGTCACCCCGGAACGAACCCTCTGGGATTTCGTGGTGATTGCGCTGGTTGCGGTCTTGCTGACCAGTTTTTACTGGTTCCGCGTTGCGCTGGGCGTTTCGGGCTGGGATGTGATCGGCCTCAAGATCGTCATGGGCCTCGCGTGGTGGTTGCCCGCCGTGGCCTTTGCTGTGCTCTATCGGCACCCGGGAGAACGCTGGCTGGAGCAGGGGCGGGGGCGCTTCCTTGCGCGGGTTTCGGTAGCGGTGGTCGCCAGTCTAGCCGGTCTGCCCACCCAGAGTGTATTGAAGGAACAGCACGCGTTGCACGTTGAGCACGCCGGGCTTCCCCAAGCGGTCGAAGAACTGGCGGCGCGCACGCTGCCCGATGGCGCGACGATGCGTTTCGAGCTCGAGGGTCGTGTGCTCACCTTGCACGTTGGCTGGCCCGAACGGGGCGCGGGTGGGAGCTACCGCCAGCTCGCGATGCTGATCAATTTGGCAGGAGATGCGGGACGTATGCAACCGGGAGGCGCCGATCGCCTGGTCCGGCGCGTGAATGTTGACCGAGTGAATCTGGAGGTCCGCAGGGGTGATCAGATTCTGGCAACCATGGACTGGCCGCAGGCCGGCCTGCAACGTGGCGCGCAGGCACTGGAGATCGACTACGACGCCGCCGGGCTGAGCCGGCTTCCGGATCAGGCCGACCTGGACGATCTCCTGCGCAGCCTGCCGCCGCACGTCCGAACCGGGGAGCTGTGCAGCCGCGCGCTGGACGAGCAGGTGTGGATCGGGCGCTGTAACGAGATTCCGAGCCCGGTGACCGCTCAGGAGTTTCGTGCCTTGAAACGTGACTGGAGCGGCGCCAACATCCTGATCCGGGAGCTCAGCCGGGTCTTCCCGGCGATCAGCGGGTTTCGGCTGGAGCTCGCGGGTTACGAGCTGGACGTCCCCCCGCCTGCTGCGGCCGACTGGGTTGACGCACGAAAATGGCTCCCAGTGCCCGATGGGACGGCGCGCCTATGGGTTTCGGACGACCCGGATGGGCAACCGCCGGAAGCGGAGTCGACGGCGGCGCCGGTAAACGTTGTTTGGCGGGACGGGCACTGGGGGCCCGGGCATAACCACGTCGAACTGTGGCCTTGGCAAGTCGGGGAACTATCGGCGGCTGGACTCAGAATCTACCTCCTGGAACTCTCCCCAGAGGGCGGGTTGCGTCTTTTCCTCGAGCCGATCGACCCCCGCTCTGGCGTCCCAAACGCTGTCACGCTGATGCCCGGCGAGTCGATCGACTGGGAAGACATCCACCTGCGTCATCTCGGTTGGTAAGCCTTTCGGTTACAGGCCTTTCAGTCGGTCAGTGTGAAATGTTTCAGTGCGGCCACATCCGTCACCCGGCCTTCGAGCATTAGCTTGAACAGGACTTCGGGATCGTGCGTTGGCAACCCCTCCAGCGGGTGGATGATGAATCGCAAGGAGGAGGCGATCCAGTCTTCGTAAAGCTCCACCGCTTAAGGCGTTGCTTTAGTGCGTCGAGCTGGGGACTCGCCAGCGGTGAGAGGTTGAAGGCTATCCCTCGCTGAGCATTGACAAGCGGACTCGGGGCATCCCCCGAGAGTTGCTGCCTTTCTTCCATTCCCGGCTAAATGGCTATGAGTGAATGAAGGTCAGAAACGTTCTCCAGCGGGCCTCATACGACAATATGTCACCGCCGAATGACAATCGCACCCTTGGGGCAGCGCTCAAGTAAAAGATCCGTGATCAGTTTGAAATCGGCAGCCTGGGTATAGATCAGGTTTCGTGTCATGTTGCGGGCAATCAGCTTGATCACGCACTTGCGCTCGTAGATCACGACCTTGCGAACGCGCTTGAACGGCGTGTGCATGCTTTTGCGGGACAAGGCGAGCAGGCTGGCGCCGGCGGCCGAGGGATTGCCGGAGGCCAGCCCTGCCAGGAAGCCGACCCGCGCCATCAGATCGGTGCGCTTGACGCCTCTGGACGGCATCTCGATGTGATCGATACCCTTGTCATCCATCTCGAACAGGATGGAGTAGCGTCCGCCGCTCATCAGCACGTAGATCGGATAAGCGATGATCATCAGACAGAGCATGATGCCGGCAACGATCGCATAGACCTGGCCAAAGGCCTGCAAACCCCGCATGAATGACCCTTCCAGGGTCTCGATCACCAGGAGCAGCAGGGCCGGCATCAGGGCGGCCAGCAGGGTGATCTTGAGAAGCATCATGGGGATGACGGTATCCCGCCATAGACTGACATCATGGAGCCATCGGTACTCCGTGCCACGCCGGGTGATGTTTTCCGAAACTCTCTCGACGCTGTGGCCGACTGATTCCGGTGACCCATCGGCAACGTCTGCGCCCCTGGTGGTATTGTCTTTCATGATTCTCTATCCAGCCCTTGTGTTTGTGGCGTGACCCCTGTCAGTCAACACTGGGCGCCCAGCCGCCGAACGGGTTTCCCGATCCCTGAGAGGGTGGTCTTTCTACCAGAACATTGGTTTTACGTCCGCGTTCGAACTCATATTGGTAATGGATTTCGCCATCCCTGTAGTAGGTATATACGCCATGCGGGACGAATCGCAGGGTCGGTGCCTCCTCTGGCGAACCCATCAGCATTTGTCGGCACTCATCCGGTATGATCTTCTCGACATGATATCCCGTGGCCCCGCCCATATACGCCGAGAGATTTCGGAAAAGCTGTTGCCGCTCAGGTGCGGGCAGTTGATCTATCCAGGCTCGGCTGACCAGCATGAAGCCCTGCTGCCTATAGTCATCCTGAAGCTCGAATACCCGATTGATACAGGGGTCCTGCCAAGGGAGTTCATAGGTGACGCTGTGCAATGTGCGAACCAGATCTCTCCTCAGACGACCGGTTGGCTCAATCGTTTTCTTGACCACTTCTGGGCCCAGGCCTTCGTAATTGACATCGAATGAGGCCAGTGTGGTGCCTTCGTATGTGAGGTTGACCTTGTATCTCAGTGAAAGCTGAGACGGGTTCCCAATGGGAAAGGCCCATACCCACGTCGAGTAGTCACCGGTGGAATCTCGATCGGTCGCATTGAGAAGAGTCAGCCTATTGTGGAGGGTGTCTATCTCGGGTGGGCTTTCGGTAATTCCCAGCCCGAAGCGATGTATTCCCCCGCGGGAGTCAAAAGCCTGATGCAGACCCAGAAGGTTGTTGTCGCCCATGTACACGTAAACAGGTCGGCCAGTCTCGGGTACCAGTTCCACCTCGACACGTTCCATCCATTCTTCGATGCTGGAATGCTCCGTTGCATCACGCCAGTGCCCCAGCAGTTCCTCTTCCAACGTGAACTGCAGCAACTTGCCGGAGGGGGCATTGTCATGAAAGTTCACCTCGGCCCAGGCGGTGACATCTTGAGCCCCGATGAATCCGTTCGGACGGCGTACGGGAATACCCAACAGGTCATCCCGGCGCATGGAACCTCCACCCTCGGGTGATCCAAACACGATGCCATTACCGATGCGGCGCTCAGTCTCCGGACTGAATTCGCGCACCACGAACTGCCTCGACAGGTCTTCCGCACGTATGAGCACATCGAGTTTGTCGTAATCCACGAACAACTTGAATCGACCGTGGCCGCTCACCGTATAGGATCCACTTGCCTGTTCCGGGCGGTGATTCGTGAACCCATCCATGTTGACAACGAAGGCCATCGGTGGCCGGTGGAATCGGTCATGTTGCCAGAACCATGCACTGGCGTTCCGGTATCCAGTGGTGCTCCCTTCGCTGCGTAGTGATTCAATGCTCTGCAATTCGGCGTGGTCAATGTAATAGCTCATGACCATGTCAGTGAGCATGCCGGCGTATTCCAGGGTGTCCAACGACAGCAAGGCTTCTGGGGCGCCGTCCAGAACCACCTTGCCCAGCAATTTGTTGCCGCTGTAAAGCGTGAGGGTGCTCGATACGGAGGCGATCCCTGCGTCGGAAAGCCGCTGGGCCTGTGGCTCGACGAATGCACGTTCGATGATGGGGGCCACCACCGAATACCCGGAATACAGGGCGGCACCCGTGCCTGCAACCGGCGCGCCAAAGGCCAGCTTGCCAAGGCCCAGGAGATAGCTTGCGCCGCCCACGGCATTTTTCAGCATGGAGTAGTATTCGTGGGTGCTGTACTCGTAGATCCTGGGGGAATAGAGCCGGAGCGTGACGTGGGTCTTGTGCCGGCCGGGTTCGATTTGCAGGTAGTCCAGCAGCGCCTGCTGGAAATAGTCTATGGTCGGCTGATGAGGATACGCAGCGGGGCTGATGACATAATCGCCCGGAATCTGGAGGTCCAGGTGGGGCTGGTGGCCGAAGAAAGGCAATACACGTACATCAAAACCCGGCAGCAGCACCTGATCCTCGCCTTCCAGTATGGCCTTTGTCAGACGCAACCCCCAGGGTGCGAAGGTGCCCAGGTAGTATTCGGTCATGTCCCGCAGGGAGAGCTCACCCCCATAAACGTGATCCCTTGAAAAACCTGCGAGTCGTGAATCTGTTCCAGTCTGGTCGGCGAATCCTTGGTCCTGGCCATCCTGATCGAGTGCACGGACCGCCCGGGCAGCACGATCCAGGTGATGCAAGCCGTCAAGATAGCGTCGGCTGGCCGTCCTCGCTCCTTGCTCATGTCCGAGGCGCATGGCGGCATCAGCCCGCAGGAACATGAGGCGGGCACATAGCAATTCCCGGGCGGCATCAAGGTCGGCGTTTTGGCTGTCTTCTTGGCTGTCTTCCATACAACAGGGCAGTTCCGGGACAATGCCGCCCCCATGGCTACTTCTCGCGGTGGCCGAACGGACAAGCAGACCCAGCCAGCGCGGTGAGGTGGGTGGAGGGTACAGCCCCGCCTGGGAATCCCGTTGAAACGCCGCCAGGAAGGCGGCCTGGTCGGTGAGGCGGAGTTGTTCGAGGTGTGCCATTCGGGCAAGCGGATGCTCCGCGCCTGCGAGTTCCGGTTCGCCCGCCTCGGGCGCGTCGGCCACCGTCAATAGCCAGGGCATCGGAACACGTTCGAGGTTGACCGCGAGCCCCGGGTCACCATTGGGCAGGGTCACGTTCCTGGCCGGCAACCGAATCCACTCACCCAAGGAAAAGAACATGACGGCCGGATTCTCTCCCGAGGCCGGCAACTGAATCTCAACGGGCTTGCCGGGGGGGGCCGGCATCACCCCGTCCACGGCGATGGCGGTCCCTTTTTGCTCGAACGGCGCCGTGGAAGGCGGGTTGGGTATCTCCCGCAGATCCAGCGTGACATCTTGATGCAAGGCTCCCTCCGGGGAGATCAGCACGGTGCCGGAGGCATGTTCGACCCGGTCTCCTTCAGCGGTGGGAGCGAGGCCGGACTCGGGTAAGGAGGTCAATGAAGGCGGGCTGGGCCTGGCAGCGGGTTGCGGCTGCTGTGCCTTCAGCCGCTGGTAACGTTGATAGGCGTTCCGGTATTCGGTGAGTGCTTCCTGTTGAGCTCGTCCCAGATCAGGCTCGTCTCCACCGCCTCCGGTGACAAGCGATGTGTAGCGCTCGTATGCGCGCCGGTACTCGGCATAGGCCTGCTCCAGTTCAGACGTGGCATCCGGTGCGAGTCCCGAATCCTGCTGGGCCAATAACATGAACTCCGAGGCCCGAGCATCTTTCAAGAGGCCGCCGCCAAGCAGGACGATTACCGTCAGCATCATGACCAGGCATCGAGCGATCTCATGAACAGGATTGGTGGCTGTCCCCGTATTGGGCCACGTGACGTGGACCCAATCCGCCTGAGTGCCCGGCTGGATTGAACCAGTCCGGCTGTAGTGATGAATCGTGCGGGGCGTCTGAGGCATGCTTGAGCTCTCCGACAAGGGTACGATCATGTCTGCCAGGGCACTGAATTCAGGATTTGCCGTCTGATTAGATCTCACAGTGTCTCCGGCAGGGCTGTCAGGTACAGGTCGTAGCCTCCGCTGCCACCCGGGCGATTGGATGAAAACAGCAGGAGTCGCCAGGGATAGTAGAGTTCTCCCTGGTCGAAGAACCATCGTTTCAGAAGGAGCGGTCGGAACTCGTCAGCCTTGGTGTTGAGCGAGACGCCTTCGGGCAGGAACTGCTGCAGATTCCGGGGTGATTGCCAACGGTCACCGCGAAAGCGCGTCACGAACAGATCGAACTGCCCGTGGCGGTCGGAAGCAAAGACCAGCAGATCGCCGGCCACATGAGGCGCCAGGGTGTCACCGTGCTCGGCCCACTCATCGACGGGCTCGATGAGCCCGGCGAGCGTCTTGTCGCCCAGCCATGCGCGGAAGTCGGTGTTGCCATCGGGATTGTCAAACCGATAGATGCGATACCGTCCCGAGCGGTTGGAACTGAAGTAGAGTTGGTGGCGACGATAATCGTAGGTGAGGTAGGCCTCATCAGACTTCGCTGTGTTGGCAAAAAACGGTCGTGCCTCACCCTTTTCATCCACAAAGTAAAGGTTTCGATTTCCTTCGTGATCGGAGTCGAATACCCACCCTACGTCCCACCACGGAAACATACTGATCCGCACGCAATCGCGCTGACCCAGCGGTCGGCCCCTGCGGTCTGGATGGAAGAGACCAATGCGCAGGACGTAGGAGACTGCCGCTGTCCTTTCGGTCAGCAAGGCAGTCGGCCCCCGCTGGTTACCCGGAAGTTCTGGAATCGAGGGGAAGCGGCCCTGTCGCCGGGCCTGGATCATCGGTGGCCCGGGCCCCTGGTCGCGGCGCTGGTGATAGGGGCTTTGAAGGATCTCCAGGTGGCCTTCGACAATATCAAATTCCGCACCGTGTTGGTGTGCATTGCTGGCGAAGGCCAGGGGAATCACATAGTGTAGTGGCGGAGGTGGGGCAGCCACATTGAAATCATCATAGGGGGTATTGAGACCTTCGATCGAGTGAATGCCCGGCGTCATCTCCAGACGGTTGTCCAGGCCGTAATCCAGCACACAGCCCGTGGCAGCCGGGCAAAGAATGAGAAGAACTGGCAGCAAGCGGGCCCATCCCGTTATTGCCTTGGTGCCATGGCAACTTTCCATAGGCGGGCCTGCACGGTTGACCAGGCCCAAGTTGAAAGCGGACCCTGGTTCATTTATGCAGCCCCGAAGACAAAACCGTTCTCGCGAAGATGGATCAATGTTCCATTTCATGCGATCAGTGTCATGTGCCAATGGCACTTGGGCAAGTCGACTGATTGTCGACCAAACGCCCGCGTCTTTGGCGAAGAAGGAGTTGGTGCTTGCGACAGCCTGTGCAAGGCGTGGCAATGTGGCCTGGAAAAGTGACGCTGTTCGCCCATGGGTACTGGGCGGAGCATTGTTACCCCTGCCTCATCCTGGCCTCCCGCCCTCGCTGAGGCGAAATAAAGAGGTCGTCCCACACTGAGTTCCCCAAAAGGTGGGAATAACCTGTCGGGTTCGGAGCGGTTTGCGGCCGCTGGTCAGTGCAGGGCAAATGCCCGGTCTGGGCCGGCCACTGCCAACAGCATTCATCAGTTGTCGCAAGCCGACCCGAAGCGGACGGCAGAGGTAGATGTGGCGAGGTCCGTTCCCTCTCACACTGCGGACATGCTGTAGGCTCGTATCCGTAAGACCATGATTTCGAGCCGGCCAATATCTGGCGGATGGCCATTCCGGGCTTAAAAGGTGGCGATTGTTCTCCTGGACGTAGTCCCATCAAGGAAGGTAGGTCTGGGCGCAATGCATGCCCCATGCAGGGCGATGTTCCCTGCGAGACGTGGGTCCTGGATGTGAGGGGGCAGACGGTCAGAGACTGGCACGTGCGGAAGGTGGTGGTCTTCTGGCGACCAATGCAGATGCGGTCAGCGCGTTTGCGTTTCGCCGGCCGACGAGGCGTATGCTGAGCATGCCCCCCCCCAGGGTGATTGAGGCTCACCGACGGCTCCCAGCGCCAGGAGGTACCAGCCCGCCGCCACCGTTAAATCCTTGTCGCGAGTGTAAACGTGACGAGCTTTGATGGATGGGGTCATCGCGGCGCGCATTCGGGCAGTCCGGATCACCAGGGGACGGCCGGTGGCGCTGGCAACGCCCTGGAGTCCTGATTTGGAAACATTGGGCTCGCGGATTTGATGGCGCGCCGTGGTATCGACTAGGCTCTTGAAGCGCTGTCATGCCACTCCGCAGCCCGGGAGGAGCAAAGACTTGAAACAGCCGGTCGTCGTGATTACCGGTGGCACCCGTGGCATCGGCTATGGTCTGGTGCGTGCCTTTCTGCAACGCCAATGCAGGGTGATGACCTGCGGTCGCGATGCCGAACAACTGGCGCAAGGCTTGTGGCGACTGCGAGACGCAACCGCTGCCGATGAGGCCCGGTTACAGGGGCAGACCTGCGATGTCGCCGACCCCTCAGCTTTGCAGAGGCTCTGGGATGCTGCGGTCGAGCATTTCGGCGGCGTGGATATCTGGATCAATAATGCCGCCGTCAACTCGCATGAAGTGGATTTCTGGGAGCATGACCCAGCCACAATCGAGCAGTTGATACGCATCAATCTGCTCGGCACCCTGCACGGCTGCCACATTGCGGCACGCGGCATGCTCGCCCAGGGTCATGGCCGGATTTACACCCTCGAGGGCTGGGGAAGCAGCAACGAGCGTCGCCGCGGCAGTACGCTATACGGTACCAGCAAGGCCGCACTGCGTTATTTCACCCGTTCCCTTGCTGATGAGCTGCAAGGCACGCCCGTCCGGCTGGGCAGTATCAACCCCGGGGTGGTGCCGACCGATCTGCTCGCATTGAGTATCCACGACGGCAAGGCCCGGCAAATACGTCGCTTTATCAACATCTTTGGTGACACTGTTGATACCGTCGCCCCAGGGCTCGCCGAACGCGTGCTGAACGATCGTCGCCATGGTAGCCGCATCCGCTGGCTGACACCCGGGCGGGCCATCGGGCGATTGCTGCTGGCACCGTTTCGTCAACGAACCATCATTGCGCCCGATTCAGGTACCGGGCCTGGCGACACGGTCAAGGAGGACCGTGAAGACCCGGGCCGATGATCAGCGCATGATCCTTCGGGCAGATCTCCTGCCCTGGGTGCATTCAGCCTCGGGCCGGGCCGGCGTTCATCAGGGCACGTGTGGCATCGGCCAGCAGCAGGCAGGCCAGGGAATCGTGAGCCGTATCCTGAGTGGTGCGTGAGAACGCTTCGTGACTCTTGTTCCACACTCCGATGCATGGGTTCTCGAATGAAATACCACGGCTTCGCTCGGTTTCGCCTCCCGGCCCGCGCGCTGCCCTTGATGGCCGTGCTTGCAACACCCGTGGCCGCGGACGGCAGGGGCGGGGCGCACTCCACGCCGGAACCTGCGTCAGCACCTCTTGGGGGTGATTCGCCCAGTCATAGCGTGTTCGTGTATGCGGGCCAATGGAGCGACAACCGCCTTGGCGAAATCCTGACCACACGCACCAACTTCCGCAGTTCTTACCTGGTGGCGGCCGGATTATCAGGCGTCTTGCACGGATTCAGCGAGCACCTGGACCTGGAAGGCGAGATCAACGCGGCACAGCACTGGGGGAAACAGCACCACCTTGAAATCAATGCGGCCGCCAGCCTGCGCTGGCGCACCTTCCCCTGGGATCATTACCTGGATACGTCCTTTGCCCACGGTCTTGGTCCATCGTATGCATTCGAACGGCCGCCCGTCGAGTCACGCGGGGACCAACGCGCGAGTCGCGTGCTGGTGTTTATGATGACGGAGTTGGCATTCGCACCGCCAAAGGCATCTTACACCGCGTGGGAGGGCTTCATCCGAATCCATCACCCTTCCGGAGCCTATGACATTGTCAGCAAGGCGTCGGGTTCGAATTTCGTCACTTTCGGTCTCCGCCATCGCTTTTGAACAATACTTGCGGGCAGGGTGACGCCTCTCACGAATCGGACATGAGCAGCCCGATCGCCAGCGGGGCAGGCATCAGTTGTCTCGACGCGACCCAAACCGGGCATGTGGCCTGCACTGACCAGCGACCCCAAACCGCTCTGAACCGGACAGGTTATTCCCACCTTTGGGGGACTCAGTTCGGGACAACATCTTTGTCTCGCCTTAGAGAGGGGGGGATGGGAGGCCTCGGATAGAGCGGGACGTAACATCATCCAACCGCCCGGGCGGTAGCGGCGGCTATGACCTGTATCTGACAGCCCTACTGGAGACACTGTGAGACACGGAATCAGACGGCAGATTCTGAATCCAGTGCCCAGGTAGACCAGAATCGGGCCTGACCTGTGCCGCTGAGCTGGGACTGGTGAGGTCAGTCGCCTCCTAGGTTGTTTACCCTGGCCGACCATCGGCACGGGGACGCCATAGCATGGGGCCGTAGTAGAGCACCCAGGGGGTGATGAAGGTCAGCCAGATCAGTGCGGTGGTCAGGTTCAATGGTCCCGTGTATCCCCCCGGTAGCCAGGGCGCATCGGCCGCCACGCGAGTGAGGGTGGCTCCAGAGAGTGATAGGAAGCAGGCCCAGGTGAACCCGTTGACCTGAAGGGCACGTCCTGAGTGCCCCAGCGTGACCCGGGTGGCCATGCCCAGGGTCATGGTGGTGATGAAGCCCAGGGCAAGGACATGCTGAGGTGCGTGAGCGAACCACCCGTGTCCGGTCGTCATCAGGATCAGGCTCTGCACTCCGTGCAGGAGCATGCCCACGGCAAACCAGGCCCAGGCGATGTGCAACACGGCCAGCAGACGGTGGGCGAGGGCGCGGCGAAAGCCCCAGTGCCAGGCGTGATGCAGCGCCAGAAAGGCGAGGGCAAAGTCGGCGATGAATCGCCATTGCCAATGCCCCGTCAAGGACAGCACCACATGACCGGTCACGGCGACCGCCATCAGTGGTATCGACCAGCGTGGTTGCACCGGGGTGTAGGGGCGAAGCACGCAACTGGAGAAGAACGGGATCATCCGGTGAGCGACGATCACCAGCATCGGGATCAGGAACAACCAGAATCCGGCCTTCAGGGAGAACGCATACCAGACGGTGGGAGCGCCCAGCCGCCACCCGAGCCAGGCTGCCGCGCCCAGCCATCCCATTACCAGGGCTGCGTTGAGCCAGGTTTCGTAGTAACGGTCGGCGGCGGGGGCGCCACGATACACGGCCCACAGTGCCGCCAGCGCCCAGGCCCAGCCGGCCAGAAACAGCACAAGCCCCAGGGTGACCCAGATGGGCTGAGTGAACAGGCCCAGGTAGAACAGGCCCATGCCGACGGTGAGGCCTGCCCAGGCCGGCACATAGCGGGACCGGGGGATCTCGGTCGTGTTCATCCAGCGGGGATAGGTGGTCATGAGAAAACCGAACATGAAGAACGGAAAGACCCCATAGAGCATCAGGAATGGATGAAGGGCAAAGCCCGGTACGTTCAGCGTGAGGGGTGACCACAACATGGTGTACCGCCCGGTCAGTTCGATGCCCCAGTGGATCATGATCAGCAGCAACTGGATCATGCCGGGCAGGAACATGAGTCGATGGGGTGCGGCGCTGTACTGATTCCAGGTCTTTGTCGCCAGGTTAAGCATAGGGGTACCGTGGGCGGGGAAATCAGAAGGGGAAGGCCTGTTTGGTATGAGCCACCAGCAGCATGCAGCCGAACGCGAGGATGGCCAGCAACCAGGCGGTGGCCCGACTGGCATCATGTCGGGCGAAGCGGAAAGCGACCATTCCCAGCACGATATACGCCAGCAGGGCGGTGAGCTTGGCCATCAGCCAGGGCTGAAGCACCACGTGCATCTGCCACATCCAGGCCAGCCAAAGCCCGGTGAGCAGAAGACAAGTGTCCACCACATGAGGGGCAATGCGCACGAACCGGTGCCTGACCCTGGGCGAGTGACGCAGGTGCAGCAGGCCACGAGCGATGAACCCGGAGATGGAGATCAGCGCCAGCGCGACGTGCAGGTGTTTGATGGTCAGATACATGGGGGGATTGTCGCGAGTGTGTGGCCATTGCCCCCTTGATCCTGATCAAGCGGTGCCAGCCGATGAGGCCATCGCCACGAATTGACCGATCCAGTTCCGTGCTCCGGCGATGTCGCGGATCGACCGCACCACCTACGCCCACACCTCAGGCCAGGCCATCGCGGCGCTGGCCGCCGGGGCGCGCATCTTCGGCGACGAGGAATGACTCGACCTGGCCGACACCGCTGCCGCGGACCTCGACCCGCAAGGCCGGCTCGACCGCCTCAAGGCGTTCTTCAACGAGGATCTGGGCGCCCATGCCTAACGGCTGGGGGACGAACTCGATCAGTGGATCGAGGTACCGACCCAGGCGGCGCTCGCCTGGTGGCTGCACTACCTGCCAGCCAAGGACGTCGCGGCCAGCCACGTCGACCCCCAAGCGGTCCGGGCCCGGCTGGAGATCCGGCCCGGCGCCGACCCGGACGACATCGCGCTGGGCTTCTTTGCCCTGCAGCGCAGCCTATCAAAGGACGAATAAGGCCGAGCGCGGGTGAGTCGCAGACATAAGCGACATCGGGCAGGATGTGTAACCGCCGACAGGGGTAGCCAGTACGCATCGCGTGTGTACCGGCAGCGCCTGGAGAAGTACCAGATGGTGGCCTCCATGAGCAGGAAAGGTGACTGCTGGGACAATGCTGTCATGGAGCGCTTCTTTGGTTCACTGAAAAGCGAGTGGCTGGCCGGCCAGCGTTACCTCAACCGTGAGCAGGCCCGGCAGGACATCGTTCAGTACATCGAGACGGAGTACAACAGCGACCGGCTCCACTCGTCCCTGGGGTACATCACCCCACAGCAACATTTTCTAGCGGTTGCTGCTTAATCCGTGTCCGCTGCGACTTGACCAGAACACCTCAGAGAGGGCGGGATGGGAGGCCTCGGGTAGGGCGGGACGTAACAAGGGGGGTCTGCGCGGCAAGGATCTCAGCTGACATCGGCGGGCTGCTGGATCAACCGTGATGATGTTCGATGGACATCGGGCCCGCGAACATCATCATGCCCAATCCGATCAGGATAAGCACCACGCCCACCGGGCGGACGATCTTATCGCCGGCACTTCCTGTCTTCTCGTAAAGCATCAGCAGTGCCAGAGGCGCCATCCAGGCAAGGTTTGCGATGCCCACGGCGAACATCACCAGCATGAGGGCCCAGCAGCATCCCAGGCAGAATAGGCCGTGCCTGAGACCCAGCTTCAGTGCTGCGGGCACGCCACGCTGGTAATGGGCCATCAGGAAGGCAACGGGATGGCGGCACTTTTCCATGCAGCGATCCTTCAGACCCGAGAACTGGAAGGCCCCCGCCAGTATCAGTACGCCACCCACACCCACCTGCGGCCGCGATGCCAGCCAGTGCCAGTGTTCGATCACTGCGTGAACGCCCAGGTACGTCAGGGATGCCGCGATGCCAAAGCCGGTCCATACGATCAGATATCCCATCAGGAACGCAGATCTGGCCGCGACAGGGCGGGGTTGCGCCGCAGCCATATGACGAAAATGGCCGATCATGGGCAATGTGGACGGCAGCATCATGGCGGCGATGTGGATCTGCCAGGCGGCCAGAAACACTCCAATGCTCGCCCAGGCCGCCATGTCCGGACTCAGCAGGTGATGATGATGGACCCAACCCGGGACGCCGGTGAATTCCGAGGCCAAAGCCAACGCCCAAGCCAACAGAATGGCTGTCAGCACCAGCGGCGACGCGCTCCATACGCGTCGCGCGGGGATGTCGGCCATCGTATTCACGGCTGATGCTCCATGTGCCAGGCGGTCTGAATGGAATTACGTCCCTCGAAAGACCAGGTCATGTCATGATTCGGCAGGGTTACTCTATAGCTGGTCGACTTGCCGATATAGGCCGGTGCATCCTTGACGGTCGAAAAGGCACTGTCACGCAGCGTTGCCGTGGTGCCATCCGGAGACGACTGGATGGGCGTAATCTGCGCCTCGACAATGCCCGGGATCCGGAACTGACCGTTCGCCTCGTTCACCTCGTGGATCACCGGGGCACGCTCGACGGCCACCAGTTCCCCCACCAGTCCCGCCAGATCCGCGAGGCTGCCGCCTAATTGGCCTGAAAAGGCGGACACCAGGGCATTGTGCTGGTGGTCGGTTGCTTGATCATCGATGATCAGTACGCTGCGCCAACCGCCGGCCAGGGCATTGCCCGGGATGTGCGCCACATTGACAACCGTGAGTCCGGAGACATCCTGGTCTCCGATCATTCCCTTATGCAGATGAAAGGCGATGACACCAAGGCATTCGCCCCCATCAGGATCCTCGCCGATGAAGCAGGGGCAAGGCACTCCGCAAGAACAGATTTCCAGCAAGGTACCATCGAGTTGATAGGCAGATTCGGTTGATTGGGACATGGGTACGCTCCTTTCGCCGGCTCAATCGCGCTGAGCCAGGGTCTTGATTGGGTCGATGCTGTCGCGCTCAGCGTCCGGTGCGATCTCGAGCAGCCGGTCCGCCCAGTCGCGCTGCTCCACCGCCAGCCGTGCCGGAATTGCGGCGAGGTGGAAGGCGCCGGGAAACGTCCCCTGGTGGGGATGCTGGTCGAATGCGGCCTCGCGGATGCTTTCTGCTGCTGAATCCTCCGTCGCACGCGCCTGCTCAATGGCCTCTCGGCCACGGGCGATCTTGGCATCGCTTGGCGTCGTGGCCCACAGCGGTTGGAACAGTGTGGTCGCCACGCCCCAGTGGGCCATGGCGCAATCGGGGTGGGCCTGGGCGATGGCGTCGAACTCGTCGCGGGCCTGAACGTACATCATGTGGTGCATCAGCCCCAGGGCATGATCAAATGCCTGCTGGGCGTCATCGACGCAGTCCGCACCGAACGCGACGGTGCCGATCTGCTGATCGTCACTGACCGATGTGTCGGTCTGTCGGTCATGCTGGGCTGCAACCGCTGGGGCGAGCATCGCGGTGAGTAGAATCACTGAAACTCTTGTCATCATCGACCTCCCGGCTCCGATCTCGGGGTGGGTGAGCACGAGAGGAGCCTTCACTCTTGCCAGGGTGGCCAGCGCAGTGGATTCCCGACATGGGATACCCGACTGGCAACCTTGGTGATGAGCCTAGGAGTCAGATTGGACAAGCGTTTGCATAATCTTGCGCATGGGCGACGGATCTTGCGGGTTTATTGTGGACACGTGCGCAGAATGAGTGTCCGGCCACTTCAGCCGAATCACCGTGGGACAGGTGGCCGAATGGCGTGGAACATGTGGATAGGGTAGGAAGTAATATGCCTTCAGGCATCCGATCGGGCCAGGACCGGGGTCTAGTCACGAAACTGCTGACGGTAGGTGCCGGGAGGTATGCCGGTGGTCAGACGAAAATGGCGCGCCAATTGCTGATGCGAATAGCCCGTGGCCGATGCGACCGCGCAGATGGGTAAGGAGGTGGTTTCCAGCAGCTCCCGGGCCCTTTGCAGGCGCAAGCGCGTCAGATAACGATGGGGCGGGTCCCCATGGGAGTGTGTAAAGGCGCGGGAAAAGTGCCATGGCGACAAGTGACACAGCGACGCGAGCTCGGCCAGGGTGACACGCTGATCCAGATGATCCTGCATGTACTCGATCACCCGTGCCGAGTGGTGTGGAGCCAGGCCCCCTCGACAGTCCTCCGCCTTGGCGACTTGTTGGGACAGACGGCTCAGACGGACCACCAGGGCGGCCGTTATGCCGTCCACAAAGATCCGCGCGGCCGGGTCTTCCCTTTCTATCTCCTGCCACAGAAGGGTCAGGCCCTGGATGATCAACGGGTCGCGGTGATGGCGTGTGTGGATGGCGCCGAAATCCAGAGGGTCACTGGCATCACGCTCCAGGCAGGCGCGTGCAAACTTACCGGGAATACCCAAAAAACGCAGGCGGGCTGGGCCGGCAACGCTGCAATAGGTATCAACGTTGGGAGCAACCGCAACAAAGTCCATCGGCTGGGTCTGTCCCGAAAATCGACCGGCCCCGATGTCGCAGACATAGTGGAAAGCAGGACCAACCGACTGGCTCAGCATCAGGTCGCTGACGGCCGGCGTGGAGAATTCGCCGGCATCTAGGGCGCCCTCCATCATGCTGAACCCACGATCCGGCGCCATACGAGACTCCCGCAGGGACGGCACCGACCGTTCCCGGGAACAGGCCTGCAGCATGTGTGAGCGTCCGTGTTGCATGATGGATCACCCCTTGTACGTCCCCGCGGTGACCAGCATGAAAGCCAGTCTTATTGCCTAGTATTTTAGTATATTATTTGGGGTTGTGAATGACAGTCTCTTTTGGAGCGGGGCTCGACGGAGTCGATTTCCTGAGATGCTCGTCCGAATATTGCTCCAGCCCCCATGGCACTCACTGGGTCTGCACTGCACGGCAGTGTATCTACCCCGACCGATCAAACTGAGGGCGGTACAGATGGGTACTTTTGGGGGGCGGTTAGACCCAAGGCGGGCATAGGGCCTGCACTGACCAGTGACTCCAGTGCCGCTCTGGACCGGACAGGTTATTCCCATGTTTTGGTGAGGCTCATGCGGGGCGAGCTCTTTATTTCGCCTCAGAGAGGGCGTGATGGGAGGCCTCTGATGGGGTGGGACGTAACAACTGCTGTCAAGGCAGGACTGTCGCCGGGCATTGGCGGGCTGAAACTGGGGGGCCGGGTCGGCCCCGTGATGGCGGCAGTCGTGGGCGTCGGGATACTGACCGGGTGGATCACCGTTTGAACGCTGTGCCGAGCGGTCGCTCGGCACAGCGCCTGATTGACTGCTCAGGTGGATCAAAATGTTCCTGCAGATCATTCCTCACTTGACTGAACGCCAAGCCCCATGACGGTAGCCGGGGCGTGCACCTTCCGGCGGGGGAAGCGGCCCCGCAACCTTTCGGTACTGGGGCCGCTTCCCCGTGCATCGAGTGGATTGCCGGTCAGGCATAGCCGTGCTTGATCAGTTTCAACTCCTGATAGAGCGCTATGCCCAAGCTCACACACATGAACAGCAGCACTATGGTGAATGGCAAGCCGGTGCTGATCGCGCCGGCCTGAAGCGCATTGAGGGCCGCATCGCCACCGATGGCGAGCAGCATGCCGGCCACCGTGCCCTCGAGCACAGCCCAGAAGATACGCTGTGGCGTAGGCGCGTCCAGCTTGCCACCCGAGGTGATGCTGTCGATGACCAGCGAGCCGGAATCAGAGGATGTGATGAAGAACACGAGGACCAGCACGATGGCCAGGAAGGAGGTGATGCTCGTGAACGGCATTTCATTGAGCATCTGGAACAGGGCCAGCGACGACTCGCCGATGCCGCTGGCCAGTTCACCCACGCCCTCCCTGACCTGATCAATGCCGCCGCCACCAAAGGCGCTCATCCACACCACCGTCACGAGCATGGGCAGGATCAGAACAGCGGTCATGAATTCGCGTACGGTACGACCTTTCGAAACACGGGCGATGAACATGCCGACGAACGGGCTCCAGGAAATCCACCAGGCCCAGAAGAAGACGGTCCAGGAATGATAGAAGGTGGTGTCCTCACGGCCGACCGGATTGCCCAAGGGCAGTATGTACTGGACGTAACCCCAGACAGTCGTGCCCGCATTGGCGGCGAAGGCAATCAGGCCCCCGGCAATCATGACGAAAATCAGCAATGCCAGGGCGACGAGCATATTGATGTTACTCAACAGGCGAACACCGCCGTGAATGCCCCGGATCACCGAGATCACGGCTATGGCGGTGATCCCGATGATGATCGCAATCTGCGTCATCAGGCCACCATCGACGCCGAATAGAAACGCCATGCCGCTGGCCGCCTGCTGCGCTCCCAGGCCCAGCGACGTCGCCAGACCGAACAGTGTGGCCAGAACGGCGAGTGTATCAATGACATGGCCGAACCAGCCCCAGACCCGGTCGCCGAGCAGCGGGTAGAACGTCGAGCGAATGGTCAGTGGCATGCCCTTGTTGTAGGCGAAAAAGGCCAGCGACAAGGCCACGACGCCGTAAATCGCCCAGGGATGCAGGCCCCAGTGGTACATGGTGGCCCCCAGGGAAGCCGTTGCATCACCGCCGCCCACATTGAGCGGAGTGCCGAACCATTCCGTGAAGTAACCCACGGGCTCGGCCACCGCCCAGAACATCAGGCCGATCCCCATGCCAGCGGCGAACAACATCGCGAACCATGACAGATAGCCGAACTCGGGTTTGGCATCCTGGCCACCCAGTCGGACTTTTCCCACCGGCAAGATGATCAGGGCCAGGCAAAACAGAACGAACAGGTTGCCGGCTGTCAGAAACAGCCAGTCGAACTGCTCTCCAATCCAGACCCGAGTCGACTCCAGGGCCTCTTTCGACACTTCGGGGAGGATCAGGGACAGAACAACAAACACCAGGATCAATGTCGCGCTGATGACAAACACAGGATTGTGAATGTCCATCCCCATGGCTTTGATGTTGTCCTGCCCGACTTCGTAGTCCGTGTCGTAGATTCGCTCGATCCTTTTTATTTCTTCTGGTTTGGGTCGACGCCCTTTGTGCTCGCTCATGAGTCATGTCTCCTTGGATAAGACCCGGCATCCAGGCCTCCCAGGTTGATCCATGGTTGGCTTTTAGCTGAGTGTAGTGCTCATTGGCATAAGATCAACCGGGGTATTCTCTCCCGGGGCTATATGTGCAGCTGCCCAGCACGGGCCGCTACCTTGCTCCAGGAACTCATGTGGTCACTGCTGTCCCAATCCATGTAAGCCACCAGAAAAAGGAGGCAGTCATGAAGATCGCCGACGCAATGACAAAGAGTATCGACACCATCACCGGTGGATCATCGATCACGGACGCAGCCAGGAAAATGCGGGATATGGGGACTGGTTTTCTGCCGGTCACCGATGCTGATCAGGAACGGTTGATCGGTGTCACGACTGACCGGGACATGGTCATTCGTTGTCTCGCCGAGGGCAAGGATCCTTCCCATACCCCGGTCCAGGAAGCCATGAGCGAGAAGGTGCTGTACTGCTTTGCCAACGACGAGCTGGATGCTGCCGCGCAAAGCATGGCCGATCAACAGGTCTATCGGCTGGTCGTCCTGGACAGCCCGGAATCCAAGCGCCTGAGCGGCATCATCACCGTGGGTGATATTCGCCGCCATGGGGACGAAGCAGCCGCCGAGCGGGCCGCAGAGAGGATTGCGGACGCCGCTTGAACCTCCGACGGCCTGCAGGACCGCTGCCTGCGGAATGGATTCCGCTCGACTGACATGCACCGAACCTGCATCGATATGAGGAGTTCAGACATGAAAACCATCGATCGTGAACAACTCAAGCGAATGAATGAAGAGCATCATGAGGATTTCGTACTCATCAACGTGCTTCCCCGGGAGGTCTTCAATAAACGACACATCCGGACTTCCATCAATATCCCCGTGGGATCCGATGACTTTGCCGAGCAGGTGGATCGCGTCGTCGGGGGCAAGGATCGCAAGATCGTGGTCTATTGCGCCAACTTTGACTGCGATGCCTCCCGCAAGGCCGCAGCGAAGCTCGACAATACCGGCTTCACTGATGTCCTTGACTATGAGGGCGGCACCCAGGACTGGTTCGAGCAGAAAAAAGCCGCCTGAGTATCGTGTAGGTCAATCGGCCTGAAGCATGCCTCGGACAATGTTCCGAGGTCTTTTGCCAGACCCGCGCCGGAGCAGGAGACACGATCCTCGTCTCCGGCGCGGTACTTACCGGTCCCCCGCACACTGACCGCCCTCGGTATCCCTTGCGCTGGGATAGATGAATCCGTAACGACCTGAGACTGTAAAGAATCACCCGTTGCGTGCCGGCGGTGCCATGAACTCAGGCCCTACCGGGTCGGTGATGTGGGTGTCGAGGATGCGGTCGATCTGATCGCGGTCTTCCCCGGTCAGCCCGATGTCCATGACCCGATGGACGGTGGCGACCTGCTCGGGGCGGCGTGCACCCCACAGGGCAATGTCGGCGCCTTGGTCCAGCAGCCAGCGCACCGCCAGATGCAGGACATCGCTTTCGAAACGCTCCCGGGCGAAGTGGTCCAGGGCCTGGACGGCCGCAAGATACTGGTCAAACCGGGGCGACTGGAACTTCGGATCGGACTGGCGCAGATCATCGCCGTCGAAGCGTGTGTCGGGCCCCATGCGACCGCTGAGCAGGCCCCGGCAGAGTGCGCCGTAAGCCAGGATCGTGATGCCGTTTTCCCGGCAGTAGGGCAGGACATCCGCTTCGATGCCCCGTTCGAAGAGGTTATAGGGGGGCTGGCAGGCGTGCAGGGGACCGATCTTGCGGAAGGTGTCCATCTGCGCGGGACTGAAGTTGCTGACACCGACGGCGCGTATCTTGCCTTCCCGCAGCAATCGGCCCATGGCCTCGGCGGTCTCCTCCATGGGCGTTACCGGGTCGGGCCAGTGGACCTGGTAGAGGTCGATGTAGTCGGTCTGCAGACGGCGCAGGGAATCTTCCACCTCGGCCCGGATGCGATCGGCGCTGGCGTTACGCAGCACCGCTTCTTCGGCGGTCCATTCCAGGCCCACCTTGGTGGCGATGAGGACGCGGTCACGGCCGCCACGGCGGCGGATGGCCTCGCCAACCAGTTCCTCGGACTTGCCGAACCCGTAAACGGGCGCGGTATCAATGAGGTTGATGCCCTGGTCCAGGGCGGCATGGATGGTGCGGATGGAAGTCTCGTCATCCGTACCACCCCACATCCAGCCACCGATGGCCCAGGTGCCCAGGGCAATGCGCGAGGCCTCGAAAGGGCTGCCTTTCAGTGGCGTGGTTTCCATGGTACCTCCCGTGCGTGTTTCGGATTGTTGGTGGCGATGCAGGACCAGACCGGCTGACCCGGGGGATCACCCCATGCGGCGCCGTGCCCCTCAGTCCCTGTGCTCTTCCCGGTCATCGTCCTCGGGTTGGACCCCCAGCTTCTGGCGTTCGAAGGCCACCGAGAAGGCGGCGATCTCTTCCAGGGTGAGGTGGATCTCGCGTATGCCGATGTCCCCTTCCTCGATGGCCTCGCGGCCCGGGTGATCGTCGCGGTTGAGCCACTGCCAGGTGATCTGGCCCGGGTAATACACCTGCAATTCGGTCCATTCCACCTCGGCGGTGTCCAGGTCGCCCTCCACACGCTGGGCCACGATGTCGGCGTCGTCCACGCCCAGGCCCAGGGTCTGCGGGTGCGAGACCAGGTGCCAGCGGGCGCCGGAGGCATCGGTATGAACGGCAAAGGCCACCTGATAGCTTCCGCCATCCTCCAGTGACTTGCTGTCCAGCGGGTTGGGGGCTTCCAGAGTACGGGTCAGGTGAATGCGCCAGGCGCCCTCCTCATAGCCGCCCGAGGCGGCGATGGCGCCTCGGCTCCCGGTGGGCTGTCTCAGGAAGCGCTGGGGCAGGACATCGCCCTCCTGCCAGTCGTGATTCGGGTCGAAGGGGACAGCGATTTCTTCGGACAGGTAGTACCAGTCATCCTGTCCGTAGTCACGGTCCATGAGGCGTTGCCGATCCATGGCCTTGAAGCCGGTGATGCCGGGGTTGAACATCCAGGCGGGTCGCTCCGCCTTGTCGTCCCAGTTGTCGGTGAAGGGCCCCTGGCCCTCGCTGTTCAGGCGATAGTGCAGCACGTAGTTGTTGTCCGCATGCCCTACCGGGTGGCTGCGATGGGCGCGCCATTGCCACAGGTCCAGGAAGTATCCCTGTTCTCGCAGGGCCTGTATCTCTTCGTCGGATTTGAGCTTGTCCCAGGAGACTTCATCATCAGCTGCGTCGCGACTGCCGGGCAGGTACTTGCGCACGTCGGAGCGGCCCATTTCCTCGCCCAGGACGGGATGCGCGCGCACTGCCTCGCCATCCGCGGCATCGGTGAGGGTGCGCATACCTTCATGGACGGTCATGTAGGCGCCATGCTCGCCAAAGTGGGGCACCGATCCGTCGTCCAGCATCATGGAGATCCGGTCCTCGTACAGCCCATGGGGATCCGGCCCTGGAGATCCGCGTCCGTAACGGACCCATTCACCGTCCTCGAAGATCCAGTACTGGTGATACCAACTGGGATTGTCGGTCTCGAACTCGTAACGGATCTGGATGTGCTCGTCGTTGTAGACCGCGCCCACCCGCAGGGTGCGCAGACGTTCCTCCTGGGCGGGGATGTACACGTTGCGTGCTTCGTCGACGAACTCCGGCTCGGCGGCCAGGGCCGACCCCGTCACGGTCATCGCCAGGACAGTGAGTACCGTACCCGGCAGGTGAAGCGGCTGGTGTTTCATGGGATCTCCTTGATCAAAGGCAATATCCACCGATGCCCTGACCCTATTCGATGGCTTTGCAGGAAATCAAGCATGGCCATGGCATGCATTCCCACCGGGCGTTCGGTGAGCCGGATTTTCGGGCATGGAGATGCCCGCTACAGGGTGATGACGATGCCGCCAGCGGCCAGGATGATCACCACTGCCCAGGCGGGCAATTTCCAGACGCTGAGCAAGAGAAAGCCTGTGAGCGCCAGGGCAAACTCCTGGGGACCCAGGATGCCGACGACAGCCGCATTGGCACCGCGCATCAGTGCCTGTGCGCCCACTCACCCACTCATCTGATCGAAGGCTTCCAGAGCCTGGGCCCCATAGACATAGGACGGGCCGCCGCCCATGTAGATGGACAGGCCGATGGTTTCCATGACCTCCTCGCGGGTGGCGCCGTGCTTGATGGCCGCCTTGGTATGGAAGGCAATACAGCCCTCGCAGCGCAGGGCGATGCCGATGGCCAGGGCCATGAGTTCCTTATGCTTGGCGGACACCGCTCCCTCGTGGCACGCGGCCTTGTCCATCGCACCAAAGGCCTTGGCGACCTCCGGGATGCCACTGCCCATTTCCTGCATGAGCCCACCCAGTTGCTTCGCGGTCTGATTCCAGTCTTTGGGCATATTCGTCTCCTGCGTGTTTCTATTGATGGATGTCAAGGTTTAATATCTAACGGTCGTTAGAGTGTGCTACAGACAATTTGAGTGCCGCAACCCTTTGCCATGACCCAGACCCATCGCACCCTTCAGGATCTGCTCTATGAGCAGGTGGCCCGCATCGGCAAGGCGCTGTCCAGCCCCAAGCGTCTGGAGATCCTGGATCTCCTGGCTCAGGGGGAGAAGTCGGTGGATCGCCTGGCGGAAGAGGCGGGTATCGATATCAAGCTGGCCAGCGCCCACCTGCGGGTGCTCAAGGAAGGCCGACTGGTCATGACGCGCCGACAGGGGCGTTTCATCTTTTATCGCCTGTCCGGCGAGGACGTGGCCTCCCTGAACGTGATGGTGCGCTGCGTGGCCGAGGAGCACCTGCTGGAACTGCGGGCCACCCTGGAACGGATGTCGGGTGACATCGAGACGCTGGATGCCCGGAGCCGGGCTGATCTGCTGGCCCGGGCGCGCCAGGGGGAGGTGGTGGTGATCGACGTGCGTCCGCCGGAGGAGTATCAGACGGCTCATCTGCCCTTTGCCCGCTCACTGCCGCTGGCGGAGATCGAGGCCCGACTGGCTGAACTGCCGACGGATCGGGAGATCGTGGCCTACTGCCGGGGGCCGTTCTGTGTGCTGTCCGACGAGGCCGTGGCCTTGCTGCGGCGCCGGGGATATCAGGCCCAAAAGCTCAGCGATGGCGTCTGCGAATGGCAGGCAGCCGGACTGCCGCTGGAATCCCCGGCTGCGGTTTCATCCAATGATCACGCGCACATGAGTGACCGCTAGTCCGTTCTGAAAATCTAAGGAGCCCACATGTCCACCTCATCTCGCCAAGGCATGGCCACCCGCGCCATTCATGGAGTATCCAGCCGGGATCCTCAGGGGAGTCCACACACCCCCATCTACAACACGACCACGTTCGGATTCGAGTCCACCGCCGATCTGCTGGAGGTGGTGGACGGCAATAGGCCCGGCAGTCTGTACACCCGCTATGGCATGAACCCCACCATCTTCGCCCTGGAGGAAACCCTGGCCGGTCTGGAAGGGGCCGAGATGGCCTGGGCGTTTTGCTCGGGGATGGCGGCCGAGACCGCCTTGTTCCTGACCCACGGTCGCGAAGGCATCATCTGCATGGGGGATGCCTACGGCGGCACCCTGGAGTTGCTGGAGAGCCAGTTGCCCCTGCTGGGTATCAAGACACACCTGATCCTCGGGCACGAACTGGACCGCCTGGATGCATTGCTCGCCGATGGGGCCAGACTGGTCTTCTTCGAGACCCCCACCAATCCGGCCCTGGAACTGTTCGACATCCAGGCCATTGCCGAGCGGGCCCATGCCCAGGGTGCACTGGTGGCCATCGACAACACCTTTGCCTCCCCGGTGAACCAGCAGCCTCTGGACCTGGGCGCGGACCTGGTGGTGCACAGTGCCACCAAGTACCTGGGTGGCCACAGCGATCTCACCGCCGGCGCTCTCATGGGCTCCAGCGAGTTGCTCATGCCCGTGTGGAACTGGCGCAAGAACCTGGGATCCATGATCGCCCCGGAAACAGCCGCATTGCTGGCACGCAGCCTGCGCACCCTGTCGGTGCGCGTGCAGCGGCAGAATGCCTCGGCTCAGGCCATTGCCGAAGCCATGCTTCGCCATCCCCGTGTGGAGCGGGTGCTGTATCCGGGCCTGCCCGATTTCCCGGGCCACGACCTGGCGGCCCGGCAGATGCAGGGTTTTGGGGGCATGCTCACCATTGAGGTGAAGGGCGGCGGGGAGGCCGCCACCCGGGTGGCGGATCGTCTGCAGCTTTTCGCCCTGGCCCCGAGCCTCGGGGGTGCCGAGAGTCTGGTGACCCAGCCGTGCACCACCACCCATCATGGGTTATCACCCGAGGAACGCACCCGCCGAGGCATCAGCGATGCCATGCTGAGACTGTCGGTGGGCCTGGAGGATGTGGAGGATCTGATCACCGATCTGGAACAGGCGCTCGAAGGCAGTTAGCTTGCACGGAGCCTTCGGGGGAACTGCCGGGGAGTTCTCCGTGCCCAACGTGCCACCACAGCCGTCTCAGTAGGGGATGCGTGTCCGCAGCCTGGGTCATTGCAGCCATTGTTACCGGAAGACTGGGTGGCTGGTCTGGGCCGAGAGGTGGCCGCACGGCAGCTCAGGGCCGACCACTGCCAACAGCGGTCATCAGTCGTCTCTTGGCGACCCGAAGCGGGCACTCAGGCGCCGCCCACGAACGACCCTTCACCGACATTCTGCCGACGCACGGAAACCTTGATCCTGAGATGGATTTCAACGTATGCGACCAGATTCCCGAAACCGGAATCGACCCCGCATCCGTCAGATCGCCACCTTCCAGTCCCGTAACTGGCCGACGGTCTGTGTCAGCCCCTGCTTGAGCAGCGTGTCCAGATACTCGTCAACCGTCTTGGGCGGGTTCTTCAGCGATCGGCGATGGTTGGCAGCCGCCTCACACACTTGGGCGGCGTGCAGATCCAGTAGATCAAAGATGAAGTCGTCCGGGTGTTGGGCGGTCAGGTTGTAACGCTTGAGCTGATCCGGCGGGAAATCCTTCAGGTTGAAGGTCACGATCAGGCTGGCGCCGCTGTGAATGGCGGCGGCCACCACATGCCGGTCATTGGCGTCCGGCAACTCGACGGATGCAGTCAAATGCTCAAAGCTGGTGACCAGGCTGTCGCGGACGTGGGCATTCATCAGCGACCGTGTCCGCTCCAGGTCTTCCGCCTTCAGGTCCGGCCGTTTCTTCAGAACGTTACGCGTCCACTCGTCGTGGATCCTCTCCGTCCAGCGCGCCCGGTACAGATCGGTCAGTGCCAGGCGCATCAGCAGGTCGCGCAGCGGTGCCGGGTAGAGCACGCACGCGTCGTAGATGACGGTGAAGTGCGAACTCATTCATTCGTACCCCATCTTGAGCGCCTGGGCCTGCTCGGCTAGTGCATCGAGGGCCTTGCTGCGCTCAGCGTCGATCCGCTCCTTGTACGCGACCACATCCTGGTAGCGGACGCGCCGGTGCGTTCCGATCTTGTGGAACGGGATCTCTCCGCGCTCCAGTAACTGCACGAGGAAGGGCCGCGAGACGTTGAGCACGTCCGCTGCGTCCTGGGTCGTCAGTTCGGCGTGAATCGGGATGATGCTGACCGCGTTGCCCTCACCGATTTCGGTCAGGACGTCGACGAGCAGCCGCAGCGCCGACACCGGGACGCGGACTGGATGCGACGCGCCTTTGTCGTCGAGGATCTCGATCTGCTGCGTTTCCGCGCGTGTCTGCAGGAAGGCGGACAACGCTCGGCCGCTCTCGCGGGCGATGGCAACTTCTTCGGCTGTCGGCAACGAATGGGTGGGAGAGAGTGTGGTCATGGCAGCCTCCTGGGAGCTTTTGACAGCGTCATGAGGCAGAGTGTAAGCGAAATAAACGAATAATCGAAATATCCGAAATAAGATGGTCTTTCCGGGCGGGCAGGCAGAAGGCACGCACCTACACCCATTTCGGCGCCAGACCGCCCCACAGTTGGCTCGTGGGAGGAAACGAGTGTCCTATGCCACTAGACGCGCTCAGCGCAGACTCGATCACCAGTCCCGACCGCGCTCGTTTTGGGCCTGGCGGTTCACCGCGAACGCAATGACGGTGTTTATCAGAAACAGCCTCGACGGTTCCCTCAGAGCGCGACCAACCATTGCAGCAGTTCCTCGGGGTAAGGCAGCAGCCAGATCAGCACCCCCAGGAGGATGCAAGCGGCAATGGAGCCCAGTGGGAAGTCCGGTTGCAGGATCTTGAGGGCGGAACCGAAGGAGCGTCGGATGCGGGCGTTGTTGATGTCGACGCTGTACAACTCGTCCAACACCAGGTGGATCAGGAACCCCAGGAAGATGGCGACGCCCTGCAGCCAGATCACCAGCACGTCCGCCGTCAGACACTGCAGACCCACGTAAACCCACCCCAGGCTCCAGCACAGGCCGACGACCAGGCTGTGGCACAGCCCGCGGTGTCGGCTGAGGCGCTGAAACAGCATCGCCAGGGGGTAGCGCACCACAAACCAGGCCAGCAGGGCCAGGGCGAAGATCTCGCATCCAATGGGCTCGATCTGGGGAAGCCAGTCCACCCGATGGTTGTAGGAAGCGGGCAGTATTGCCACCACTGCGGTGGCAGCCACCAGCGAGAGTGCCCCGAACAGGGCCCGCTGGGGCCGCCCGCCATCCACATCAATGTCGGGCAGAAGGGTGCCGGCCACCAGGAAGAGCATCAATCCCAGGGATTCCCAGCCATCCAGATTCCCCGTGGCCAGAGTGGCGCCGGCCAGGCCTGCCGCGAACATCCCCGCGACACTTACATGCGTTGCGAAATTGGCCATTTAGTATTTGTTGTTATTAAAAATCGCATTCATTCAGAATGTTATCATCAAAGCTGAATGAATGGACAGAGGTGCGGGGGGTGGGTTCCGTGGATCGCGAACTACCTGAGCCTTTTGCGGCGTTCACCCCCTGCGTTGTCACGGGGTGTGGGGCTGGTGCAGGCTGGTGGCCATGTTTCATCACGAGGTAGGGAATCAATGGCGGCAGGCATGAACCTTGAGCCGTGGAAGGCTGGGCGGCCAGTGGGGGCGTTCGCGGCAAAGGCGATGATCCTGTGCGGTATGGTGGCTCTGCTGACAGGCTGCGGCGCCACCATTGTCAAGCCGGATTCACCGCCCGAGGACCCGGTCACGGTGCTGCTCCTGGACCATGGGCGCCACTCCAGCCTGGTCCTGCCGGGGCCCGATGACACCGCCATGACGCGGTATTCCTACGGTGACTGGTCTTACTATGCCGAGGCCGACATGGGTTGGAAGAGTGGGTTCAGGGCATTGATGTGGCCCACCCAGGCGACCTTGGGGCGTCGTGTGCTGGAAGGCCCACCGGATGAGACAACGGTGCGCTCCCGCGTGCGCGTGGGAATCGCCGAGATCATCCCCCTGGAGGTGGCTTCCCGCGAGGCGCGTTCTCTGCAACAGGCACTGGACGCAGTGTACGAAGAGCAACTGTCCACCCGCCTTTACAACGCCCGATTCGACCTGGAGTTCGTGGAGCACCCCCGGGATTACAGCCTGAGCTCCAATTCCAATGGGATGGTGGCCGAGTGGTTGCGGGATCTGGGCCTGGAGGTGAGGGGGCAACCGGTCTGGTCGCGCTGGCGTGTTCAATCGGGGGAGTGATGGCCGCCGACCGTTACAAGGCTGAAGTCTTCCACTGCTAGACTCTCCCCCCATGGAAATTCTCGCCTGGGTTCTCTGTGTCTTGCTGGTTGGTGCGGGTGTCGCGGGGTTAGTGCTCCCCGCCATCCCGGGGCCATTGTTGTTGTTTCTTGGCCTATGGGCGGCGGCCTGGGCCGAGGGCTTTGCGTACGTGGGGCTGGGTACCTTGCTGGTGCTGGGTGCCATGGCCGCTCTGGCCTCCCTGGCCGATTTCGTGGCCGGCGCATTCGGGGCACATCGTTACGGAGCCTCGGCGCGCTCCGTGGCCGGGGCCACGATCGGTGCCGTGGTGGGCCTGTTCTTCGGTCTGATCGGCCTTCTGCTGGGGCCTTTCATTGGCGCCGTATTGGGGGAGCTTTCTGCCCGTCGGGACCTATTGGCGGCGGGCCGGGCAGGTTGGGGGGCCACCCTGGGCCTCATTCTGGGCACGGCAGCCAAGGTGGCCCTGGGGCTTGCCATGGTGGCCCTGTTTCTGGCGGTGCGACTCTTCTGAACCGGGCGGTCGGTCGGTATCGGAGTCAGACCGTCCGTTCTCCCTGAGTGCCGTTTGTCCCTCGGTCGACAACTGGTCGACTTGTCATCTGCCGGGTCCTGCACAAAGCTGGGCACGTGGTTCGGGTAGAACCCGACCGTGTTCCATGCCAAGACCTTACAGGTGATTCCCATGTCTCGATATCTTCTGATCCTGATGTTTTTCGGCGCCGGCTTTCTGATGGCCTCACCCGCTCACGCCCTGGATTCCAGCAATTGTTACTGGGGAAAACTCCCCAATGGCGATTACCACGTGGCCTGCAACACGGCGGCCCTCACCGGGCGCGGCATCCTCCAGAACCGAAATGCCAGCGAAATCACCGGCCCTCGCTCCTATGACGAGATCGTGAGCCGCTTCTGCAATCAGTCCCAGTCTCCCTCCCCAGGCAACTGGCGCACCAACTTGCCTCGTCAGGGGGGTTGCAACTGACACCTGATCAAGCAGGGACCGAGATGAGCACAGTGGATGGTTTTCTTCGACCGGGTGGCGGTCCGTCTTCTTGTCGCGTGCTGTGGTTGGCGGTCTCGCTGGCAGGTACATGAGGGGTTGGAGCGGTGAGGTGGAAGACATGGCCCCACGGCTGGAGGTCATCACGAAGTTCGGTCCGCGTTGACTGCGGGGTAATCCTGAGAACAATGGGGGAATCATGGCCGCCGCTACCCCATTTCCCGTGAGCCCAGAAGATCACTCCCAGCGACAGACAGTATCCGCGTCTGATAGCATCCCGAGGCCACATCGGGGACATCGAAGCATGCGCACAATGAATACAAGCTTGCAGGAGTGCGCCGTTTGAGCCAGGAAGGCCAACTCCTCGACCAAAAGTCCTTGCGGTCCGTGATCGGCAAGAGCGCCGACTGGAACGAGCTGGTCAAGGATTGCATCGCTTTCGCCAACGCGACGGGCGGTCGCCTGTTGCTCGGCATCGAGGACGGTCAGGACGCGCCACCCGCGGGCCAACAGATTCCCACCGATCTTACGGACACCATCCGGCGTAAGATTGCCGAGCGCAGCGTCAACGTGGCCGTGCTTCCGGATGTGGTCACCGCAGCCAATGGCGGTCAATACATCAACCTCGCTGTTCCCCGGGCCATCGCGGTGGCATCGACCACTGATGGCCGCTACTTCCTGCGCGTGGCCGACCAGAGTAAACCTGTCACCGGTGACGATGTACTCCGGTTGGCGGCGGAGCGTGCGGCGCTGCCCTGGGAAACCCAGACCACGCTGCAGGTGCCCAGATCAGCCACCGATCCTGACAAGCTCGGCAAGCTGGTGAATGCGCTGAGGGCATCGGACCGCGTCAAGCCATCCGTCAAGGAAAAGTCCGATGACGAGTTGCTCGACCATTACCAGCTCGCACAAGGTGGCTACCTAGCCCAGTTGGGCATCCTGTGCCTGGGGCAGCAGCATCAGCGTGCGCAGCTGACCACAGCACCGGTAATCCAGTTCATCAAGTACGACGAGCGCGGCCAGAAGGTCAACAAGCTGGTGTGGGACGACCACACCTTGAGTCCGATGGAACTGATCGAGGCTGTCTGGTTGGGGGTGCCCGACTTTCGGGAGCACTACGAACTGCCGGATGGCCTGTACCGACAGAACGTGCCCGCCTTCGACGAGGTGGTGGTGCGCGAGCTTTTGGTCAACGCCCTGGTGCATCGCCCCTACACCCAGCGCGGCGACATCTTCCTGAACTTGCACCCGGACCGGCTGGAAGTGGTCAACCCGGGTCCGCTACCGCTGGGCGTGACGCCGCAGAACGTGCTGCACACCACCGTGCGTCGCAACGAGCACCTGGCCCGCCTGTTTCATGACCTGAAACTGATGGAGCGTGAAGGCAGCGGCTTCGATAAGATCTTCGAGGTACTGTTGTCGCAGGGCCGCCCGGCGCCGGATCTGATCGAAACGCACGACCGCGTGCAAGTCACGGTACGCCGCCGCATCCTCAAGCCCGAAGTCATCGACTTCATTGCCAAGGCGGACCAGACCTACCAGCTCACCCAGCGCGAACGCATCGCCCTGGGCCTATTGGCGCAGCACGACGCCATGACCGCCCGCGAACTGGCCAACGTACTGGAACTGCCTTCCGTCGAAGCGCTGCAACCCTGGATCAAACGGCTGCTGGAGTGGGACCTGATCCAGAGCGCTGGGCGCACCCAAGCCACGCGCTATTTCGTCGATCCGGGACTGCTACGCCATCTCGATTTTGCCGGGGAAACGACCCTGAAGCGGATCGAACCGCACCGCCTAGCGGCCCTGATTCTGGAAGACCTCAAGCGCTACCCCGAATCCGCGATCGGCGATATCCGCCAGCGCATCGGTAGCGAAATCCACCCAAAGCAGGTCAAGCGTGCGCTGGATGGTCTGATCGAGAAGGGCGAGGTGCGCTTTGCGGGTGACAAGCGCTGGCGGCGCTACTGGGCAGTGTCATGAGTAGCCTATCGGACAAAGCCCGCCCTATCGGCAGCAGTCGGGCGATAGAAAGTGGGCGATACGCTGGCGCAGATCAAACAAATCAAAGCCTTATATCGATCATCGCAGGTGCGGCATGGTCAATAGCGGCAGAACAGAATCCCTTGAATTCCAGGACCTACGCATGAACGCCGGCTTTCAACAACTCGCCAACTTTATCTGGTCGGTCGCCGACCTGCTGCGCGGCCCCTACTGATGTGGCCACCCTGATGGAGGCCATCACGAAGTTCGGTTCGCGTTGAGCGCGGGGTTCGGGGTGGTCAGTATCCGGTGCCAGCGGCGGAACTGACGGGCACCGTGGGCAAGGTTCCAGGTGAGCAGGCCGTTGGAGGCGGCCAGCAGGAGCAGGGCCGGGGTAAACAGCACTGACCAGAACAGGGCGCCCACGGTGCCTGCCAGGGCCAGCCAGTGCAGGTAAAGTTGCCAGCGGGTGAGCCTGAGCGGGATGACCTCGTGCATGTTGGGGATGGGGGCGCGCAGATTACCGGTGCTCAGGCGCTGGTTGTTCAGGTGCAGCCACACCAGGAACGGGACGATCTTGTAGAGCATGCCGTTGATGATGGACATGGCAAACCCGGCCAGGAACAGCCAGGCGGGCAGGAGCGACAGGGGGCCGCGCGGGTTCCAGCCCGGCAGCAAGTGTGCCAGGGCCCAGAGGCCGATGGCGGCCAGCAGGGCGATCAGCCCCGTGCGCCAGAAATGGACGGTGACGTCGGCATTGCGCCGGCGTCGGCGTGACTGCAACCACAGGGTGATCGCGGCGAAGGCTGCCAGGGCCGCCGCCAGGGTGGCGCCGGCCAGCGGTGCAAGCCAGCCCGGCACGGGCAGCCAGATGGGCAGGGTCAGCAGGATCAGCAGGGTGAAGACCAGCGGCGCGTAGCCACGGGCGAAGAGCCGGGGATATTCCGGTGTCATCTGGAACATGGGCACCACCTGGTAGGCCACGGCGGCAATCAGCAGGGCAATCCATCCGAAAAAGGCCCAGATCAGGTGAATATCCGTCATGTAGCGGGGCAGGGGCCAGCCCTGGCCCAGATGACCACTGGCGAGCCAGCCGCCCAGCACCATGGCCATCAGCAACGAGATCACCGCCAGCCAGAGCCCCGTGGGTGTCGGCCCGCGGGCCCGGCTGCGGGCCAGGCTGATCAGGGCACCGATGATGAAGATCATCATGGCGCCCAGCACCATCACACCACCCACCTGCACCGCCCAGGGCTGCGTGGTGGCCAGACCGATCCCCAGAAAAGGCGTACCCAGCGCCAGCAATCCATGGGTGACGCGACTGGTAAGCAGATCCCGGGGCAGGGGCGAGCCAGCCACCACCGGCAGCAGTTGCTGCATGGCCCCGAACATGACCATGGCCAGATAACCCAGCACCAGTACGTGGGTGGCGCCGATCAGGCCCGGCATCCATCGGGAGAGCAGGGTCTGCGGGCCCAGCCAGAGCATCAGCAACGCGAAGAGCACGGCGAACAGCGGTGCCGTGATCATGAACTGCAGGGGTACCCACAGAGGGGGTGTGCGGTCCAGGGACAGACGGGAAAGGTTGATCATGCGCTGGGCTCCGGCCCGTCCGCACGCCAGATGAGGATCTCGAAGGGCACATCCGGCGGAGTGAGTACCCGATAGGTAAAACCCATGTCGGCCAGCATCGGGTAGAGGGGAAAGGGTTCGCGGCGGTGTCTCATCCGCACCACATCCCCCGGGGCCAGGTCGGGCAGCCTGTCCAGTACCTGCTGCATGGGCTCCGGGGGTGGCAGGTCGCACACATCCAGCACATGGGTGGTGCCCATGGGCTCAGGCCGGCTCCAGGGTCCGGACCTGGTCCATCAGGCCATCGCGCTGGCCGCTCAGGTGCTTGTCCGCCATGGGGTAGAGGATCTGCTCCTCCTTCACGTTGTGCAGCTGGATGAGGGTCATGAGCGTTTCGATATTGCCCAGGCAGGCATCCACCTCTTGTCGTGCCAGGGTGTCCCGTACATCAGCCAGCAGGGCACGCATCTGATCGTGCTCCCGGCGCATGACCTCGGTGGGGCCGCCGCTGCTGCCGGTGAAGGTCTCGATGGCGGGAAAGAGCAGGGTTTCCTCCCGCTGCAGGTGACGCTCCAGGTCGTGTTGGAACTGCACACAGGCGTTTTCGGCGGTAGCCCAATCCTTGTCGGCGACACTGGTTTCCAGATCGGCAAGGCGATGGTCACAGTCGCGGTGGTCATGGGTGAAGAAGTCCTGGATCGTTTGCATGGTGGTAGCCTGTGGATGGAAAAATGGCGGGAACATGGACACGTTACCCAACCGCTGATGGGTTTGAACTTGACCCGGGTCAAGGCCCTGAAATGGTCTGGGCAGGTCAAGTCAATAAGAATTATTATTGATTGCGTCAGGGGGTGGTTGCGTTAGAATTGAGCCTGAACACGGCCCCCGGGGATTCAGCCCCGGACCCATTTACATCCTCCATTCCCAAAGGAGTCCCCTGTGAAGAAATACCTGATGATCGCTGCCCTCACGGCAGGGATGACCCTGTCCTCCGGCGCCGCATGGGCGGATCGGGTTGACCATTTCAAAGGCAAGTCTGCTGATACCCTGGAGCAGGCGCTGGAAAACTTCGTGGAATACAACCGCAAACTGGAAACGGCGCTGGCCGAGGGTGAATTGACGCCAGAGGCCGTGGCTCACATCCATGAACTCACCTACACCCTGGAAAACGCGCTGGAGCGCATGAACCAGGATCTGGCCGACCTGGCCGACACGCTGGAAGAGGTGCACCTTGCATCTGAAGTCAACGATGTGGAGAGAATTCGCGAAGAAGGCCGCAAGTATCTGGATGTGGCCAACAAGATCGCTCGCTGAATACTGAGTTGTTACCTCGCCCCTGCAAATCCCGGCAGGGGTGGGGTATTTCCAGTGCATGACCTTGCATCATCCCGCCCGGCCGTTTGCCCCCGAACGGCCCGCATCCAACCCATGAATCAACTCCCGTAGTGCCCTGTCCGTCCGCGCATTCATCCATTCCCATGGTCGTGGAGGTGCTTGACAGAAAAGCATAAGGTCATGCAAAAAGGAAGGGCATGCCCGCCCCCAGCCCAGGATCCCGGGATCCTGACCACCATTGGTCAAAGGCCGTTCTGATGATGGATCGATCAGTCTCCTTGGCACTGCGCGCCTCGCTGCTCTACGCCGTCTTTGCCGGTGTGTGGATCTTTGCCTCGGGTTTCCTTCTCGACCTCGTTCTGACCGATCCCGACGTCATCGTCCGCATGGAGCTGTTCAAGGGGCTGGTGTTCGTTCTCGTGACCTCCACGCTGCTCTATGTGCTCCTGCGCTCATGGCAGGAGCGACAGTTGGAACCCGAGGGGGCGGACAGTCAGACCTGGGAGCATGAGGTCAGACGACCGGCCACCGCGGGTCTGATCGCCGTGATCATGACGCTGGTGCTCCTGGCCCCGCTCATGGGTATTGTGGTGAAGAAGATCCACGGCCCGCAACTGGAGAGGGAAGCGCGGGACACTCTCCAGGCCATTACCCAGCTCAAGCTGCGACAGGTTCAGCAGTGGCTGGATGAGCGGCGTGCTGATGCACTCACACTCACGACACACGAGGCGTTTGTCGATCAGGTGGCGCAACTGCAGTCGCCGGAGCAGGCGGTGCAGCAGCCTGCGCGCCTCGAGGATGTCACCAACCGCCTTGCCGGCGTACGCGAACACTATCGCTACGCGGGCATTGCCATCCTGAGTGAAGAGGGTGAAGGGGTGTTGCAACTGGGCCGCATGGCGACCCCGCCCCAGGTGGACGCGCAGCTCCTGGAACAGGCGGTTCGGCAAGGCCAGATGGTGCAGGGCCTGACGAGGATCGATGGCATGGCATCGCCGCAGTACCTGGATCTGGTCACGCCCATTCTCAAGTCCCATGATGAGGGCGTCGAGCATGTGGGTTTTCTGGTGATGCGTGCCGAGGTGGATCGTTTTCTTTCGCCGCTGCTGGGCGTGTGGTCCTCCGCCAGCCAGTCCGGAGACATGTTGCTGCTGCAGGCCCATGACGATGACGGCTGGCGTGTCGTCTACCCGCCCCGGCATGAAGCCCCGCCACAGCCGATCCCGGGGCTCCATGATCTGGTAGGTAACGATACCTGGCTGTGGGCGAGCCAGGAGGTGCCTGGCACTGATTGGCTGTTGTTGGCGCGGAGTCCGCGGGACGAGATCTTTGCATCGCTTCAGGTTCTTGTCTTTTGGGTCAGTGCCATCACCTTGGGCGCCGTGGCGGTGATCGCGGCCGCCCTGATGTGGGTGTGGCGTCAGCAGGGGCGCCTGCAGCGCCTGGCCTTGCGGGCCCAACGGGTGGCCAGCGAGCAGGCGGCCGCCGACGCCTTGCAGGAAAGCGAAGGGCGGTATCGGGCCCTGTTCCAGAACAATCACTCGGTGATGCTGCTCATCAAACCGGAGGATGGCCACATCGTGGATGCCAACCCTGCCGCCTGCGATTTTTATGGCTGGGATCGGGACACCCTGTGCGCCATGCGCATCATGGACATCAATCAACTGGAAGCGGAACAGGTCAAGGCCGAAATGGCCAGCGCCCGTGAGAGGTCAATCAAGTTCTTTCTCTTTCCGCACCGATTGGCCGACGGCAGCATCCGCCACGTGGAGGTCTACAGCGGTCCCATCCAGTTCCAGGGGCAGACCCTGCTGTATTCCATCATTCACGACGTCACTCAACGCATCGAGGCCGAGCGCAAACTGCGCCACAGTGAACGCCTGATGCAGATGGCTGGCACCCTGGCGCGCATGGGCGGCTGGATGGCTGATCTGGGCAGCGGAACAGTGGAATGGTCCGACGAGGTCTGCCGGATCCATGACCTGGAGCCGGGCAGCGGGGTGAGCATCGAACAGGCGTTGGCCTTTTACATGCCGGGGGATCGGGGCCGCATGGAGGAGGTGTTTCGTCGCTGTGCGAACATGGGCGAGCCCTTCGACGAGGAAATGCGGATACGCACCGCCGGGGGCAGGGAAATCTGGGTGCGGGCCATGGGGGTCGCCGTGCAGGGTGAGGGGGGGCGCATCACGCATGTCCAGGGGGCGTTTCAGGACATCACGGATCGCAAGCGCGCTGAGGAGAGCCTGCGGCAGTGGTCCACGGTATTTCGGGCCACCAGCGAAGGGGTGATGATCACGGATGCGAAAGGGGAGATTCTGGCCGTCAATCAAGCCTTCACCCACATCACGGGTTATGAGCAGCACGAGGTGACCGGGAAGAACCCGCGTGTGCTGAAGTCAGGGCGTCATCAACCCTTGTTTTACCGACGCCTATGGGATGCCATCAGCCTGTCGGGTTTTTGGCGCGGTGAACTGTGGAATCGACGCAAGAGCGGCGCGATTTATCCCCAATGGACGGTGATCAATGCGGTACGCGACGACAGCGGCGTGCTCAGCCACTTTATCGGGGTGTTTTCCGACGTCTCGGATCTCAAGGACTCTCAGGATCAGATCGAACGCCTGGCACATCGGGATCCGCTCACCAACCTGCCCAATCGTCTGCTGTTCCGTACCCGCCTGGAGCAGGCCCTGGCATCCGCCAAACGCGGTCAGTCCGGAGGGCTGTCGGTGCTGCTGGTGGATCTGGATGGCTTCAAGCACATCAACGACAGCCTGGGCATTCGCGTGGGGGATGAGTTGCTTTACGAAGTGGCGGAACGATTCAGTTCGGTCATCAAGGATGACGAGGTGCTGGCGCGCCTGGGCAGTGACGAATTTGCCGTGATGGTGCCGGGGGAAAACGGACAGCAGTGTCGCGCTGACCTGGTGGCGGAGGCCATCCGCCAGGTGGTGGAGGCGCCGGTCCGGATTGCGGATCGAGATATCTTCATCACCACCAGCATCGGGATCGCCAGTTTTCCCAGGGATGCCCATGACGCCGAGGAGTTGATGCAATTCAGTGATGCCGCCATGCATCATGCCAAGGAGCAGGGTGGCAACGTGTATTTTCATTACACGGAGGACCTCACCGACCACGCTCGAGATCGGGTGACGCTGTCCTCGGAACTGCGTCATGCCCTGGATTCGAATCAACTCCTGCTGCATTTCCAGCCTCAGGTGGATCTGATCGATGGCTCGGTGGTGGGGCTGGAGGCGCTCGTGCGCTGGCGTCACCCGGAGCAGGGCATGATTCCACCCAATCGGTTCATCCCCATAGCCGAGGAGACCGGTCTGATACTGCCGTTGGGTCGTTGGGTGTTACGTCAGGCTTGTCTGCAGGCCCGACACTGGGCGGCGCAGGGACTTGAGTTCGGCACCATTGCGGTCAACGTCTCGGGCATTCAAGTGCAGCGCAGCGACATGGTGCAAACGGTGGCGGATGCGCTGCAGGAAAGCGGTCTGGATTCTTCGCTGCTGGAACTGGAAGTGACCGAGAGCTTCGTGATGGACCGTCGTCAGGGGCCTTCGGCTTTCCTCGGGGAACTCAAGGCCATGGGGGTGCAACTGGCGGTGGACGATTTCGGCACCGGGTACTCCTCTCTCTCGTATCTCAAGGATCTGCCTTTTGATGTGCTCAAGATCGATCAGAGCTTCATTCGGGGGCTGCCGGAAAACCAGCGGGACATGGCCATCGCCCGTGCGGTGAATACCCTGGGCGCCCACCTGGGTATGGAGGTGCTCGCCGAGGGTGTGGAAACCACCGAGCATCAGGAGGCCCTGCTGGACATGGGGTGTCACCGGGCACAAGGCTATCTATTCAGCCGGCCGGTGCCGGCCGAGGAGATTCCGGCCATCCTGCGGGCCCGCTGCCGGGCCCATTCACCGTCGTGAGGCCCAGGGAGCGTGAGGCCCAGGGGATGGTGTTGGTCTCCGCATCCATGGATTCCATGAGGCTGTTGAGGCTATCCTCATGCGATTGCCAGGAAGACAGGACAACAGCATGAGCCGATTTGTCTACGCCGATCCCGACTCTCTGCCGCACCGCGATCGACAGTCCATCAGCAAACTGTATCGGGCCGATGAGGCCGTGGCGGCGAGGATGCTGCTCGAACGCCTGCCCCAGGACGAGGAGAGTGGCACCCGCACCCGGTACCTGGCCCGGGGGCTCGTCAAGGGGATGATCCAGGCGCAGAAGCGCCAGTCCGGCATGGCGGCGCTGATGCAGGAATATGATCTCTCCAGCGATGAGGGCATCGCCCTCATGTGCCTGGCAGAGGCCCTGCTCAGGGTGCCGGACAAGGCCACGGCGGACCGGCTGATTCACGACAAGCTCACTGCCTCCCATTGGGATGCCCACCTGGGGCGTGATCGGCCATTCCTGGTGAATGCCGCCACCTGGAGCCTGTGGTTGAGTGAGCGCATCATTGATACGGATGATCGCCGACGCTGGTTGTCCAGGGTGGTGCATCGCATGCTGGCCCGTATTGGCAGCCCGGTGATCCGTACGGCGGTGCGCCGCACCATGGGCATGCTGGGAGACGGTTTCGTCCTGGGTCGAACCATCGACGAGGCCATGAAGCGGGCGCGTCGAAACGAAAAGCATGGCTATCTGTATTCCTACGACATGCTGGGCGAGGCGGCCCGCACCGAGGAGGACGCCCAGGCCTATTTTCAGGCCTACAAGGATGCCATCGTGCGCATCGGCAAGTCGGTGGACCCGCGCATCACCATGCGGGAGCGCCCGGGCATCTCGGTGAAGCTCTCGGCCCTGGATAACCGTTACGAGCCCGGACATGAAGAGCGGGTGCACCGCAGGCTGATGCCGCGCATCCTGGAACTGTGCCAACTGGCCCGGGACTATTACATCCCCCTGTGCATCGATGCCGAGGAGTCCTGGCGCCTGGACCTGTCGCTGGATGTGGTGGAACGCCTGCTGGATGAGTCCAGCCTGGAGAACTGGGAAGGTCTGGGGGTTGCCGTGCAGGCCTATCAGAAGAGGGCCTGGGAGGTGCTGGGGTGGCTGGAGAACAAGGCCGCCCTGAAGCGTCGCCAACTCATGGTGCGCCTGGTCAAGGGAGCCTACTGGGACACGGAAATCAAGGACTCACAGGTTCAGGGCCTGTCCGACTATCCGGTGTTCACTCGCAAGGCGGCCACGGATGTTTCCTACCTGGCCTGTGCCCGCCACCTGCTGCACGACTGCCCGCACCTGTATCCGCAGTTCGCCACCCATAATGCCCATACGGTGGCCGCCGTCATGGAAATGGCTCAGGGCAAGGAGTTCGAGCTGCAGCGTCTCCATGGCATGGGTGAGGCGCTTTTTGATCAGTTGGTGGGGCGTGATACCCCCAAGGTGCCCTGCCGCATCTATGCGCCGGTGGGCAGCCATGAACACCTGCTGGCCTATCTGGTGCGCCGTTTGCTGGAGAACGGTGCCAATTCTTCGTTCGTGCATCGCATCCACGAGGATGATCTGGAGCATCTGATTGCCGATCCCGCAGCACAGTTGCGCATCTGCGAGCCGTTGCGCAACCCGCGTATCGCCCTCCCCAAGGACATCTATGGCAAGGCGCGGCGTAACAGTGCGGGGCTGGACTTTTCGGATCGCTCCTTGCTGTTGAAGCTGTCCGCTCAGATGACGCAACTCGCCGGGAAGGGCTGGCGTGGCGGGCCGCTGGTGGCCGGGACGATGCGTACGGATCAGGCCCAGGCCGTCATATCTCCAGCGGATGCCCAGTGCCAGCCGGGCAAGATGACCTGGGCCGGTGAGCGGGATGTGAAGGCGGCACTGGAAGCGGCGGATGCCGCCTGGCCGGATTGGGAGGCCACACCCGCCGAGGATCGAGCCCAAATCCTGAAAAAGGTCGCTGATCTTTACGAAAAGCACCAGGCCGAACTCATGAGTCTGTGTGTGGAGGAGGCGGGCAAGAGCCTGCGTGATGCCCACGCCGAGGTGCGCGAGGCGGTGGATTTCTGCCGGTATTATGCCGCCCAGGCCCGCCGCCTGTTCTCACGGTCTGCCGTATTGCCGGGGCCCACCGGAGAGCGAAACGAGTTGAGTCTGCGTGGTCGAGGCACCTTTCTGTGCATCAGCCCCTGGAATTTCCCCCTGGCCATCTTTACCGGGCAGGTCACCGCTGCGCTGGCAGCCGGTAATGCCGTGGTGGCCAAGCCCGCGGAGCAGACCAGTCTGGTGGCCACCCGGGCCGTGACGCTCATGCATCAGGCCGGTATTCCCGTCAACGTGCTGCACTGCCTCCCCGGGCCCGGTGGTGAGATCGGGCCGTTGCTGGTGAGCGATCCTCGCATCAAAGGCGTGGCCTTCACCGGCTCGAATGAGACGGCGCGCCTGATCAACCAGGGTCTGGCCGAGCGTGAGGGTCCCATTGTTCCCTTGATCGCGGAGACCGGCGGCATCAATGCCATGATCGTGGATTCCACTGCCCTGCATGAGCAGGTAGTGATGGACATCGTGCGTTCGGCCTTCCTCAGTGCGGGTCAGCGTTGCTCGGCCCTGCGGCTGCTTTGCGTGCAGGCGGATATCGTCAAGCCGCTTTTGAAGATGCTCAAGGGCGCCATGGACTCCCTGGTGGTGGGAGATCCCCGCTGGCTGGTGACGGACGTGGGCCCGGTGATTGATGCCGAGGCCCTGGAGCGGCTCGAGGCCCATCATCAGACCATGGAGGAGCACGGCCGTGTTCTGCACCGGGCGCCGCTGGGAGGGGACTGCGAGCAGGGTTTCTTCATGGCGCCCTCTCTGTACCGCCTGGAGAGCATTGATGAGTTGATGGCCGAGGTGTTTGGCCCCATGTTGCACGTGGTGACCTGGCGTGCCCGGGAACTGGATTCCCTGGTGGATCAGATCAACGATCTGGGGTTTGGTCTGACCCTGGGCATCCACAGCCGGATCGATGCCCATGCCGAGGCCGTGACGCGAAGGGCACGGGTGGGCAACGCCTATGTGAACCGGGATATGGTGGGGGCGGTGGTCGGCACCCAGCCCTTCGGTGGCGAAGGGCTTTCAGGGACCGGCTTCAAGGCCGGTGGCCCCCATTACCTGTTGAAGTTTGCCACCGAGCGGGTGGTGACGATGAATACCGCCGCAGTGGGCGGCAATGCCAGCCTGTTTGCGATGGCCGAAGGGGATGGCGGCGGTGGCACGAATGGCCATGGTGGTGGCAATGGGCAGAAGCGACTGCCGCCACCGCAGTCGGTGAGCCGCCGGCGCTCGGCAGGCTGAGAGCCCGCCGCGGCCGGGGATGCGGGGGCGGGTGCCCCGTTGTTTCAGGAAGTGGTGCTGCTCCCGGAGGTGCTCTTGCTCCGCGCCCGGCTGCGACGTGCGCGGGGCTTGGGTGCGGGCTTCTCCTCGTATTCTTCTTCCACCATCAGGACCGGATCATCATCGTGACGGGACTGGCTGGAAGGCCAGAAGCCATCCCGGGCACGTTGTAGCCAGGCGTTCACGTATTCTTCGATGGCGTCCTGGGTGTCCAGCGGCAGATCGCGGAAGATCAGGGTTCCGACCAGGGCGAGCACCATCAGGCCGCCAAGCAAGGTGAGCAGCGGTTGCAGAAAGACGATGGTGATCAAAGCGGCGATGCTCAGGAGGATGATGCGTGTTCTTGCGGGCATGGTGTCTCTCAATGGATGTTTGCGGCTCAGGGCGATGGGCCGATTGTCAAGGGAAGGATGATCCGAAAGGGCATTATTTTGCCCCAAGCGCTGGCTCAAGAATACCCCTCATTTCTGTGCGGACAAGGTTGCATGCGTGGCTACCGGCCGGGGACAGGGGGTATTCAGGAACCCTCTTTTTTCCGCCCATCCGGATGAGGCCCCTCCACGCGCCGCAGCGAACGTGATGTCTTGCCGTCGATTACCTGCTGGGTCACCCGATCCCGCCCATTGCGCTTGCTGGCATACAGGGCCTCGTCGGCAATGCGGATCATGGACTGCCGGGAAGGCGGCGGCGTGTGAGCCGGGCAACTGGCCACGCCGATGCTCACGGTGATCGGGATGTGCGTGCCGCCGACCTCCACGGGATTGTCCTTGATCTCCTGGCGCAGGCGCTCGGCCACCATCAGCGCCCCTTCCGGACCCGTTTCCGGCATGACGAGCAGGAACTCCTCGCCCCCGTAGCGGGCAGCCAGGTCCGGTTGTCGGGCCAGATCGGTGAGAATCTGGGCGATATGGCTCAAAACCTCGTCACCCACCGGATGTCCATGGGTGTCGTTCACCTGTTTGAAATGATCAATGTCCAGCATGAGCAGGGAGAAGGCGTTGCGATAGCGGCGGCTGCGCTGAATTTCCCGTTCCACCAGTTCCTGCATATGGGCATGGTTGAACAGGCCGGTCATGCCATCCCGCTGAGCCCGGTCCGCCAGGTCGTGGGCTTCGACCAGTGTTCGGATGATGGGCCGCAGAGTGGCGACAGTCAGGGCGAAGATCACCAGGACCAAAAGCCCGAGTATCAGGGTGAGGCGACCCAGCTGTTCGTTGGTCTCCGCGAAGAAACGCTGCTCGTTCACCACGGCGAACAATTGCCAGTTCGTGCCCTCAAGCTCCAGGACGCGGACGAGATGGCCGGATGTCTGTTCTTGCCCCTGCCGAAAGCGCTCGAACGCCTCCAATGAGTCCATCGGTGCCTGGGTTCGTGGCCAGAAGAGAATCTCCCCGGTCGGGCCGGCCAGGCCAAAGGTCATGGTTCGCAGATCGCGTTCCTGGGGTCTTTCGATGACCGCGTTCAGGGCGCTGGCGTTCACGTAGAGTAGATCCGAGCCCACCCAGCCGGCGGCAGGGTCGATGATGGGGGAGCAGTAAACCAGTGCCTGGTACTCACCCAGCGGCATGGGTTCAAGCAAATGGATACCGGAGTCCTCTCGTGCCAGGCAGGCCTCGGCGGGACTTTCGTTTGGCAACAGGCCGACCTGCAGAAACCGCTCCCCCGACGGCCCGAGGCGCTCAATGCCCAGCAGCTCGTCATTGGCAATGAGGGCGTCGGCCAGCTTCGGGTTGCTGAAACCACGCAGGGTTTCCAGGGAGATACGTCCTTGCAGGTGCTCCACCTGTCGCTGGCGGATGGCGGTCCGGCTGGCGGTCTGACGTGCCAGGGCAAAGTGACGGTCGAGAACCCCCTGTACGAGCCATTGGGAAGCACGCATGGAGAACTCGATCTCTGCTTCATGTCCCGACCGCAGACGATCCGCCAGGGGCTTGAAGCCGCCCAGATAGAAGGTGGTCGTGAGCAGCAGGCAACTGAGGCCCGCCACCAGGTAGACCATGAGTATGTTTGGCTTGACGCTGTGAATCACGGATAAGTGTCAGTGTATCCCCACGCGGAGGGCTGCCATCTTGGCCACCCGAACCGGTGATCCGATGGGGCCGGGGTGTTATATTCGCTACAATTCTTTACCATGATACCAGTCTATCGCCCCGACACGGGCTCCCTCGACATGCCACAGATCTACAGAGAAACCGGCCATCATGTCCTTGTAGTCGAGGACAGCCGCTCGGTGGCCGGTCTGCTGGCCAACAAGATCGCTGAGTTGCCCGATCTTCAGGTAAGAGTGGCCGGCTCCCTGGCCCAGGCCAAGGCGGCACTTGAAGAAGGTGCCGAGCAGTTCTTCCTCGCCGTGCTGGACCTGAATCTGCCGGATGCGCCGGACGGGGAAGTGGTTCCCTGGGTGCTTGATCAGGGCATTCCGGTTCTGGTCCTCACGGCAGGTGTCAGCGACGATGAGCGGGACAGGCTCATTGATCTGGGCATTATCGATTACATCAATAAGGACAATCTCTCCGAGATCGACCATGTGGTGCGCTCGGTGGAGCGTATCCATCGTAATCGCAACATTGGCGTGCTGGTGGTGGATGATTCCACCTCCGCTCGAGCCTACCTCATGGCTCTGCTGCATCGCTACGGCTACCGGCTGCTGGAGGCAAAGGATGGGCAGAGCGCACTGAAACTGCTGGAAGAGCGGGGCGATCAGATTCACCTGATGCTGTGCGATCAGCACATGCCCGGCATGGATGGCATCACCCTGATCACCCGGGTTCGCCAACATTATTGCCGCACCCGGCTGTGCATCATCGGCATGTCCAATCATGGCTCGGGCATCCTTTCAGCCCGTCAGCTCAAGGCCGGGGCCAACGACTTCATTACACGGCCCTTCCTGGAAGAGGAGTTCTTCGTGCGGGTCAATCAGAACGTGGCCCTGATCGAACTGATCCAGGAGATGGAAAACGCCGCCAACCATGATCCGCTGACCAGCCTGTTCAATCGCCGATATCTGGCCGATGCCGGACAGATGCTGCACGAGGCAGCCCGCAGGGGTGGGCGTGGTCTGGGCGTGATCCTGATGGATCTGGATTTCTTCAAGCACATCAATGATCGTTTCGGTCACTTCGGGGGAGACGAGGTGCTCACCCAGGTGGCCAAGGCGCTCAAGGCTCGGGCGCGTGCCTCGGATATCCTGGTGCGTTACGGTGGCGAGGAGTTCTGTCTGGTGGCGCAGGACGTTGATCACAAGGCGGCCATCGCGCTGGCCGAGACCCTGCGTCAGGCGGTGGCCAGCATGGAGTTCTGTCTGGACAGCGAGTGCGTCAAGCTGACCTTGAGTGTGGGAGTGACCACCCGCCTGGGAAGCAGCCTGGAACAGATGCTTCACGAGGCAGATAATGCCCTGTATCAGGCCAAGGAGTCGGGCCGCAACAGGGTGGTGGCCACCCCGGTCGCGGAGTCAAACTCGGGGGCGCAGGAGCGCAACTGAGCTTGATCAGAATTCTCCCACCCAGGTCACGCCCAGGCTGCGGCCCGGTGCCCGCAATTCCTGCACTCCCGGCCCACTGGCCAGGCGCTCATCCGTCATCTCGTTGACGTGTTCCCGATAATTCCGGTCCGCCAGGTTGGTCACCGCCAGGGTGAGTGCCTGTTCCCGGAAGCCGCCCCCGGGCCCGAAGCGGTAACCCACCCGGACATCGGCGGTGGTGAAGCCGCCGGTCTCGCGTTCGCTGCTGTTGCTGAAGCGTTCCGCCACCCGATCCTGTGAGGCCACGGCCCGCAGTCGCGCCTCCCATTGCCAGCCCCGGGGTGCACCACTGAGCAGGCCCAGGGTGAGTTCCGATGGGGGCATCTGGTAAAGGGGTTCGTCAAACCGGGAATCCCGGTTGTCCCCGCGCAGCCAGGTGCCGCTGGCCAGTGCCGTGAGCCGGTCGGTGAGGTCGTGCTCCAGGCTGAACTCGGCGCCACGGATGCGGGCTTCGTCCAGGTTGACGGTTTGTTTCAGGCCGGGGCTGACCACCTGGCCACCAATGTGATCCTTGATTCGGCTCTCATACACTGCCACGGTGTAGCGGGTGTTGCCCAGCTCGCCGCGGGCGCCGATCTCCAGGGTGCGGTTGCGTTCGGGGTCGAGTTGGGGATTGCTCAGCCAGGTGAAGCCATCACTGTAGGCATAGGTGAGGTAACGTTCCAGCAGGCCGGCTGAGCGATAGCCTTCCGAGAGACTGGCATAGGGTGTGAAGGCGTCGTCGACATACCAGGTGATGCCCGTGGACCAGGACAGGTTGTAGTCGGTGCTGTCTAGAGGGCCTTCCACATTGAAGGCCTCCCGGGCACGACCCTGCACCTCATCGTAGCGGGCACCCAGCGAGATGGTGACGTTGTCCAGGTGGATATCGTCCTGGATGAACAGGCCTCGCGATTCCAGACGGCCCTGGTCGATCAGCTGGAATTCATTGACGGGATCATAATCCGGAGGGAAGCCGATATAGGAGACCGGGCTGGCCTGCAGCCGCCAGGCTTCCGCGCCGACCAGTAGCACGTGCCGAGGCAGGGGGGAGGACTCCCACTGAATCCTGACGCCATCCGTGGTGAAATCCGTGTCGGAGGTTCGGTAGTCGGTCCGTCGTTCCCGGTTCCAGTCATAATTACCTCGTGTGAGTTCCTGGCGGTAGACCGAGGCGGATAGCTGGTTGCCCCATGCGCCTCCCAGGTCTGCGTCGTAGCTGAGTTCCAGCAGATCCCGGGTCTGTCGGGGCGTGTAGTGAGTGTTCAAGCCCTGGGGCTGGGGCAAGCCTTGTCCTGCCGGCGGCTCGAATGCCTCTTCCAGAAAACGCCGCGACGCCAGATACCACACATCCTCCCGCCGATCCCGCTGCGCCCGGAACTGCAGTTCGTGGCCGTCGGTCACCCGCACCCGGTAACGCAGATGCATCGCCTGCTGTTCAGTGCCGCTGTCGCGAAGCCTTTCCCCCTCGCCAGTGCGATAGTCATCCGTATCCAGATAGGCGGCGGATACATCCAGCACACTGCGCGGTCCCGAGACCGAGGCCCCAAGGGAGCCGCGAATGCTGGTGTTCACCGAGGAGTAGCCCAGGCTCGTCCAGCCCCGGGTCTCGGGCTCCGCAGTCATGCCGCCACCGCGGGTGATGATGTTGATCACGCCCCCCATGGCACCGGCGCCATACAGCACCGAGCTGGGTCCCCGGATCACCTCGATGCGTTCCACCAGGTCCATGTTCACGTACGAGGCCAGCGATCCCCGGGCCGGGGGCTGCATGGCATTGATGCGAACGCCGTCCACCAGCACCAGCACCTGGTCACGCTTGAGGCCCCGAATGATGGGGTCCACGCCCACCGAGCCGTCCACTGCCACCGACAACCCCGGCTCTCCCCGGAGCACATCGCCCAGGGTGCGCGCCTGGCGCCACCGCACGGCATCCCCTTCGATCACGTTCACCGCGGCGGCGGTCTCCGTGATGGCGGCTTCATAGCCCTTGGCCGTGACCGTCATGGGCGGGAGGGTGACGGAGGTCTCCGCCAGGAGCGTGACGGGGAGGGCAGAGGTGGTGATCAGTGCTGTGAGGGCACGCAGACGCATGGGTTCTCTTCCTCAAGGTGGCTGTTTGTCATCACCCGCTTCTTCGGTGCCCTTGGGCGGCCAGGCGGGCTTATCATGCGGAATAATATGGATTTATCATGGAAATTACACGATTTAATCTGTGGGGTTATCGCAGCCGTGCCACGCACCCGTTCCCACCAATGAGGCAACTGATGAAAACCATACCCGCTCTGCTGATCACCCTGTCGATCGTCGTGCTCCTGCTGGGGTGCGCCACCCGCTATCCCCTGGACATCCCCGAGGAACAATGGGAGGCCATGACAGCGGAGCAACGTTTGCAGGCCCGTCAGCAGCAGGCGGCTCTGGATCAGGCTCGCGCGGAGCAGCGGGCCGCCGAGGCCCGGGCCCGTGAGGAGGAGGCCGCCAGGCAGCGGGCGGAGCTGGAGGTGCGGCGTCAGGAGGCGGGGTTCGGTGAACGGGTTCAATGTGTGCTGAGGGAGGCCGAAGCCTATCTGGGCGGCAGTTGGCGCAGCGTGCAGCCCCTGGCCCTGGATGTGGTGCAGGGCATGGAATGGGGGTTCGAGATGCAGGCCGTGGAAGACGGACGGGTGCGTCGTCGCGGCACGGGGTATGCCCATTTCGATGGCACGCGCCTCACCCTGTGCCCCCGCTCGGGGCAGTATCAGACCCATGCCGCCGCCTGTGCCCAGGTGGTGGGCACCACCAGTGATTACCGCCGGGGGCTGAGTGAGCGGATCGAGGGGCATCGATTCCTGCGCGGGCAATTGCGGTGTGATCTGCACCCTGCCAGTGCGGTGCCACGGCGGCGGAACTGAGCGGCCTGGCCCTCACCCCAACCCCTCTCCCGCGAGCGGGAGAGGGGCTCCTTCCCTGATTTCCCCTTGCTGACTGGCCTTCGGCGGGCGTCCTGTATTGATCTCTCCGTGAAAAGTTCCCGAATGCGTCCCGATAGGGTTTGACAATAGGATTGATTATCAACAACAATAGCGCCACTGCCCTGGAGGTGTCTGGCTGCGGTGGGTGCCCGCCGGGCGCCGGGCGCTGCCAAGACGTCCGCGAGATCATCCGATGAACCAGCACAATCCCAAGCGTCCGGCCAAGCATCCGGCCAAGCATCCGGCGATGCCCGATGCCCTCCGCACGCAGGAGGGAGCCGGCCATTCCGGGTTGTCCTCCGGCGGCAGGGATCTGCTGTCCAGCCAGCGCTTGTTGCAGGGCAGGCGGCAGTTGCAGATCGAGCACATGGGGGAGATCTACACCCTGCGTGTCACCAGTAAGGGAAAACTGATTCTGACGAAATGATCCGCTGTCCGGGGGAGGTGGAAGTCGTGTCCCGGGCAGTGATCACCAAGCAGCCAAACATTTGACAACAACAGAAACGACTGGAGTCTTAACGGTGCAACTCAAAAATACCTCACTGGTCACGGCGGTGGCCGTGGCACTCGGCACGATGGGGAGCGTGAGCACGGCCATGGCTCAGGAAAGGGCATTCCAGCTGCCCCGCATCGATGTCGTCGGACAAACCGAAGCCGAGCGGGCCAGGATTCCAGCCGCGGTGAATGTGTTGACCCAGGAGGATGTGGATCGCATCCAGCCTCGCTCCACCGAGGATCTGCTGCGCAGGGTGCCGGGTGTCTATATCAAGGGCGAGGAAGAGTCTGCGGTAGTGACCAATTTTGGTGTGCGCGGCATCCCCGCCGGCGATTTCAAGACCCTGGTGCTGGAGGACGGTGTGCCGGTCCAGCCCGGGATATTTATCGGTAACTCCAGGTACTACAATCCCCGGGTGCAGCGCATGGAAGGGGTTGAAGTCCTGAAGGGCGCCTCCTCCCTGCGTTATGGACCCAACAATATCGGTGGTGTCATCAACTTCCAGACCAGAATGCCTGAGGATGGTGTGTCCGTCCGCGGCAAGGTGGGCTCCTGGAATACCCAGGAGGTGGTCGCGGAGCTCGGTGGCAGTTCCCCCAGTGGCGATTCCCGCTTCGGCATCATCGCCACCCGCGCCGAAAGTGATGGCTGGATGGATAAGGGCTACACCATGACTGATGTGATGGTCAGGGCAGGCACGGCCATTGGTGAAGACCAGTACATCAGTGCGAAATTTGTCTACTACGACAATGAGGCCAATATCTCGTACCGTGGACTCTTTGAGGATGCCTACAAGGCGGGCAAGACATTCAACCCCGCACCGGATGACTATTATCTCACCAGTCGAACATCGTTTGATGTGAACCATGAATGGCAGATCAACCGGGATGCCGAGTTGAGAACGCTGGTTTATTGGAGCGAGATGGATCGTGGCTATTGGCGGCAAGAGGGTAACGACACCAAGCGGGTTGATGGAGTGACAGTCTGGAATCTTGAAGACACGTTTCGCGGTGCTGTCCGTGAGTTCGAGCGTATCGGTGTCGATTCGCGCTTGACGTTGAATCACGAAGCGTTTGGCATTAATAATGAGGCCGAGTTTGGTATCCGGTACATGGAAGAGGAGATGCTTGATATCGACGCAAGAAAGACTCCTTTTGCATTGCGTTACGACACCACCCATCAATCAGAGTTGAGGGAGGATCGCACCCTCAGTGCCTCCAATGTTGGGCTTTTTGCACAAAACCGTTTTGACGTGACCTCGGACCTCTCCATCACCGCAGGATTGCGCACAGAACGGTATAAGGTAGAGCGAGAGGATAGAAAGCGAGCCGACAATGACGGTTCCTTTTCTGACTCCCATTTCCTTCCGGGTATTGGTGCAACCTATCGGCTGAATCCGTCGGCACAGTTGTTCGGTGGCATTCACCGGGCGATGGCACCCCCGCAGGTAGCCAATGCCCTGGATCCGGATCTCGTTTCGGATCCCGAAAAATCCACCAATATAGAGATCGGAGTTCGTGGCGCCACCGGTTCCATGCGTTACGAAGTCGCTGCCTTTAACATGGATTTCTCGAACTATGTTGAACCCGGCATATCGGCCATCGCCGATCCTAAAGAAGGTGATGCTCGGATCAGAGGCGTAGAGGGTGCTGTCGGGTATGATTTCGGAAATGGATTCATGCTGGACGGTAATTTCACCTGGATCCCGACTGCTGAATTTCGATCCGGTATTCCAGAGAAGGGAGTAGATGCTGGAAACCGACTGTCTTATTCCCCGGAGTGGATGGGTAATCTGACGCTGGCTTATTACACAGGCCCTCTGGAGGCGGCTTTGCTTGTGAACTACACAGGGGAAGTTTATGGCGAGGCCCGCAACCGTAAGGAGATCGATCCTGAGAATCATCGGGATGGACTGCTTTCCAGTTACTACACGGTCGACCTGACTGGGCAGTATGCGGTCAATCAGCAGTTCAGTGTCTTTGGTGCCATCAAGAACCTGACCGATGAGCGTTATATCTCGGGCCTGCGGCAGGGCATCTATGTGGGACCGGAGCGCAGCTTTGAACTCGGCGCGAAGTACCGCTTCTGAGCATTGAATCCAAAGTGCAGGGGGCGGGGGCCAGGCTCTCCGTACCCTAACCTGGATCACTGATCAGGCATAAAAAAACCGGGCCCGCCATTTACTTGGCGGGCCCGGTCTGTTTTGCGTGTCAGTCAATCATGACACGCCTGGGGCGTGCTTACTTGCTGCGCTCCATGGTGCGCTCCATGCGCTGCATCATCTCCCGCAGGCGGGCATTCTCTTCCAGGGCGCGGTCGGCCTTCTGGTTGGCCTCGTTCGCGGTGCGCTGGGCACTGTCGGCACTGGACTGGGCCCCCTCGGCGGTGCGCAGGGCGCGGTCGGCCGTGACACTGGTGTCGTCGATCAACTGCCGATGTTCTTCCATGTTCTGGGTGGTGGCACAGCCGGTGCTCAGCACCAGAGCGAAAGCGGCTGCAGGAACTGCGGCAAATCTGATCATACCTTTACGCATCGTAACCTCCATTACAAAGGATCGTTGTTTTTCGGGGCATGTATGGCTCCAGCCCGGGGGTGCCCCAAGGCGCGGTGGCCATGACTCCATCGGACTGAATTCTGAAAAAATTCACGCCACTTGAGTGTAACAGGTCAAGTGGAATATCAATACTGCCGGGTCATCACTCTTGTAAGTCGTTCACAAAACCGGAAATTCCGCGGTGCATCATTGCTGCGCGAATCCCTGAATGGTTGCACCCTTTTGGTGCGAGCTGATGCTCCAAAGGAATCGATGAGTCCTTTTGAATCAGTGAGTTATGATTTGGCACGCCGGTTGCTCATCCTTGAGTGTCTGGCAAGATATGCATCACCGCCTTGTCGGTCATCTCGTTCACTCCTCCTGCTTGCGGGGTATCTTCGGATACCCCGTTTTTTTGTGGGCGCGTCAGTCCTCGCGTTCCAGGCGGCTGACCGTTGCCACGGGCGAGCCGGCCTCCACCAGCGGATTGCGCCGGATCGAGGTCAACAGGCCGCTCACGGGTGTTTTGAATTCCTTGATGAGGGCACCGGTGCCGCGGTCGTAGAGATAGCCGATGAGATCACCCCCGTGCAGCCAGTGCCCCGGATCCTGCCGGAAGACGAACAGGCCGCGGGCGTCGCTGGTCAGTTCAAAGATCTGGTTGTGGCCGAAGTAGTGCAGATCGTCTTCTTCCTCTGCGAGGCTGATCTCCTGGATCACCTCAGCATGGGTGAGGAAGTTGACCAGGGCACGAAACAGGCGCTCGCACAGGGCCGGCTGCAATTCACCTGCGCGTCCGGCCTTGAGGTAGAGGTTTTCACCGCCGGCCTCCTGCCAGGCGGGCAGCCAGGGAGAGTCGTCGTTCTTGTGTCCCGAGTGCTCAATCACTGCGGCCAGGCCGAACAGGCAGGCAGAGGCGCGTTCGTCGTCGCTGGGGTTCATGAGCGACACCTGGGGCAGGGCATCCATACCGTCCGCCCCGTGCCCCACCTCCACCCGGTAGAAGGCCTGCCGGGTCTGTTGGGCCACGGCTTCGGCCTGATCGGCATCCGGGCAGGGGGCGATGAGGATCCGCTTGCGCAGACGGCCCCGTGCGGATTCACCCGTTTCAAGACTCTTGAGAAAGGCGCTGAGGCGCCCCAGCACGAACTGGCCGTTGATGTTGGCCTCGCCCCCCGGGTTGACCAGTGCCACCCGGGGTCGCCTTTCGGCGGGTCCCAGGTCATGAACCGGGTGGGCGGTTGGGGTGCTTTGATCTGCCATCGGCATCCGATCCTTCTGGGTTGTGTGGCCCTTGGAGCGCTATCCGTTACAATCGCGGGTCTCGATCCCGAGTGCAAGAGTAAGCTGCCATGCCCCTGGGGCCCGTGATGCTGGATCTTGAGGGGACCACCCTCACCGCCGCCGAGCAACGCCTGTTATGCCATCCCATGGCGGGTGGGGTGATCCTGTTCACCCGTAATTTCCAGTCGGTGGAGCAACTCACCGAACTGGTGACCCGGATCCATGCCCTGCGGGATCCGCATCTGCTGGTGGCGGTGGATCATGAGGGGGGCAGGGTACAGCGTTTCCGTGAAGGTTTCACGAAGCTGCCCCCCATGGCCCGCCTGGGTGAAGTGTACGACAGGAACCCCGCTGAGGCACGGCGCAGATCCCGCCTGCTGGGCTGGCTGATGGCCGCGGAGTTGCGCGCCGCGGGTGTGGACTTCAGCTTTGCACCGGTGCTGGATCTGGCCCACGGCTGCAGCGGTGTGATCGGGGATCGCGCCTTTCATCGCTCGCCCCATGTGGTGGCCGATCTGGCCGTGCAGTGGATGCGGGGGATGCGCTCGGCGGGCATGGAGGCAGTGGGCAAGCACTTCCCCGGCCATGGCGGCGTACGCGCCGATTCCCACCTGGAATTGCCGGTGGACGAGCGACCGCAGCGGGATATCCTCACTGATGACATGCTGCCCTTCGAGCGGCTGATCGAGCAGGGCATCGCCGGGCTCATGCCTGCCCATGTGGTGTACTACCGGGCTGATGGGCTGCCGGCGGGGTTCTCGCGCTACTGGTTAAGGGACATATTGCGTGGGCAGCTGCGTTTCCAGGGAGCGATCTTCAGCGATGATCTGAGCATGGCGGCCACCGAGACCTTCGGGGACTACGGCGAGCGGGCGCTCAAGGCCCAGGCTGCCGGTTGCGACATGATGCTGGTATGCAATCATCCCGAGGGTGCGGCCCAGGCGCTGGATGCCCTGGCGGGTCACGAGGCACCTGTGGCCATGGCCAGGCTGGCCAGGATGCACGGTCGGCGGGCGCCGACCTGGGAAGCGCTTCGCAAGGATCCGGACTGGGAGGCCGCCGTGGCCCTGGCGGGGTCCATGGACGACTCGTCAAACATGGAATTGCCGGTGTGACAAGGGCTTGGCTGATCCGTGAATAAGCCGGGCTTATGCATTGGCGGGAGTGGAATAGCCTGCCTATAATGCCGCCTGAACCACCAAAGGAGTTAAGAGAATGGCCGACAAATTACTAATTATCATGGTCAACACCGATCCCAAGAACCCTTCTGAGCTGGGGGCTCCCTTCTTCCAGGCCACCGTGGCAGCGGCCATGGAATATGACGTGGAAGTGGTCATGACCGGCCGTGCCGGGGAGCTGGCCAAGAAGGGGGTGGCCGAGAACCTGTTCGTGCAGGAAGGCAGCCCCAAGTCCGTTTACGATTTCATCAAGGATGCCCACGAGGCGGGCGTTACGTTCAAGGTGTGCACGCCCACGCTGGATCTCTGGGGTGATGATATGATCCCCGAAGTGGACGAGACCGTGGGTGGGGCCTATGTCATCGGCGAGGCCATGGATGATGATACGGTGACTTTCACCTACTGAGTTGTCTTGCGGGTCTCCTCTCTCACCCGGGAGAGGAGATCATGGCTTGATCGATCACTTCACGCAGCAAACACGCAGCAAACACAAAGGGTTGTCATGTCCGTTACCCCGGAGCACGTCGCGCAGGTCTACGCCGAAGCCGATTGTCTGGTCTCGAAGCAACAGGTGGAGGCGGCGATCGACCGCATGGCCGAGGCGATCACCCGGGACATGAAGGATCAGAACCCTTTGCTGCTCTGCGTGATGACTGGTGGGGTGGTCTTCACCGGTCACTTGCTGACCCGCCTGCATTTTCCGCTGCAGGTGGATTATGTGCATGCCACCCGTTATCGAGGCGAACTCAAGGGGGGCGACACCCTGCACTGGATCATGGAACCCCAGATAGAACTCAAGGATCGCACCGTCCTGGTCCTGGACGACATCCTGGATGAGGGCCATACCCTGGCCGGCCTCCTGGAGTATTGCCGTCGGCAGGGGGCCCGCGCGGTTCACAGCGCGGCCCTGGTCCTCAAGCATCATGATCGCCGCGTGCCCGGTCTGGAGGCCGACTACGTGGGTGTGGAAGTGGAAGACCGCTATGTCTTCGGTTATGGCATGGACTACAAGGAATACCTGCGCAACGCCAACGGCATCTACGCCGTGAAAGGATGTTGAGCGGGGTGTCCTGACTGTATCCTCGCCGCCAGCGGGCGGCCCGAATTTTCCCAAAGTACGAGAGATCCATGACTGACAGCACCATTGCCATCATCGGTGGCACCGGCCTGACCTCCCTCAATGGCCTGGAAATCACCCGGCGCGAGGTGATGCACACCCCCTATGGCGAGCCCTCCGGGCCCATCACCCATGGGGTGCTGGCCGGGCGGGAAGTGATGTTCCTGGCACGCCACGGCTATGGGCATACCATCCCCCCGCACCGCATCAACTACCGGGCCAACCTCTGGGCATTGAAGAATGCCGGCATCAGTCGTGTGGTGGCGGTGGCTGCCGTGGGGGGGATCACCGCCGAGATGTATCCGCCCCGGATCGTCTTTCCCGATCAGATCATCGACTACACCTGGTCCCGGGGGCACACCCTGTTCGAGGAAGACCTGAGTCATGTGACCCATGTGGACTTCACCGAGCCCTATTGTTCTGAATTGCGTCAGTGCCTGCTGGCCAGCGCCCGGTCCATCGGGCTCGATGCCCATGATGGCGGGACTTACGCCGCCACTCAGGGCCCACGCCTGGAGACCCGCGCCGAAGTGGACCGACTGGAGCGGGATGGCTGCGACGTGGTGGGCATGACTGGCATGCCCGAGGCGGGCCTGGCCCGGGAACTGGGGCTGGGTTATGCCACCTGCGCCGTGGTGGCCAACTGGGCCGCTGGTCGTGGCGAAGGCGCCGGGGAGATTTCCATGGAGGATGTGGAGAAGAATGTCAGCGAGGCCATGGTGAACGTGCGTCGTCTCCTGGAGGCGGTGATTCCGACCATGTAGGTCCGGTGGGTGTCCCTCAGGGCAGCACGCCCCAGAACGGTTGCACCTGCACCGTTTCGCCCGGCGCCACCTGGTTCTGCTCCATCTCCAGCACAATGAAACAATTGGCCTCGCTCATGGAACTGAGCACGCCGGAGCTCTGGGACGGGGTGGCCCGGACCTGCATCTGCCCCGCCTCATCCCGCTCCAGTACCCCGCGCTGAAACTCGGTCCGCCCCGGACGCTTTTTCAGCGTGCTCTGGCAGATCGCCGGGAACAGCGGGGGCAGCCCGGGTTCGGCAATCCCCATCATCCGTTGCAGCATGGGCTGAACCAGTTGATAAAAGGTGACCACCGCCGAGACCGGATTGCCCGGCAGGCCCACGAAAACGGCCTCCCCCACGCGACCAAAGGCCAGCGGACGCCCGGGCTTGATGGCCACTTTCCAGAAGTCCACCTGGCCCACCTGACCCAGGATGTCGCGGATATAGTCTGCTTCTCCCACCGAGACACCACCGGTGCTGATCACCACATCAGCGCAGGTCGACGCATCCTCGAAGGCCGCCGTCAGGCTCTCGCGGGCATCGGGGATCACCCCCATGTCCAGCACGTCCATGCCCAATGCGGTGAGCATGCCAAAGAGGGTGTGGCGATTGCTGTCGTAGATGCCTCCGGGTGGCAGGGGCTGACCCAGGGGCGTGAGCTCGTCGCCCGTGGAAAAAAAGGCCACTCTCGGGCGGCGACGCACGGTGACTTCCACCAGCCCCAGGGAGGCCAGGAGGCCCAGGCGCGCCGGGGTGATCGCCGCTCCGGTGTCCAGCACCGTCTGACCCTGTTGGACGTCCTCGCCGGCTCGTCGGATGTTCTCGCCGGCACGCGGCCCGGCGGGGATGATGATCTGATCGCTTTCGCGCGTGACCTTCTCCTGCATGATCACGGTGTCGCAGTCTTCCGGCACCATGGCACCGGTCATGATGCGCACGCATTCGCCTGGCCCCACTGAGCCGGTGTAGGGCTTGCCGGCCCAGGCAGTGCCCATCAGTTCCAGTCGCACCGATCCCTGCCCGGGCAGGTCGGCGCCGCGAAGGGCGTAGCCGTCCATGGCGGCGTTGTCGTGGCCGGGCACGGCAATGGGGGCCAGGACCGGCTCGGCCAGCACCCGGTGCAGGGCGGCCCGCAAGCCAAGCCGTTCGTGACCGGTCACCGGGTTCACGGACTCGAGCATCCGTTGCCGGGCCTGGTGCAGCGTCATGGAGTCCGGGTCGTGGTCATCGTGGCAGTGCGAGGCGGCACGGGTGTTGGCTTCAGTCATGGTCTGAACCCCGGGTTGGGTGGTGAGTTTTGAGGCGGTCATCCACCGGTCACGCTCATGTGCCGCAGGATCACCGGCTTGACGCTCAGATCGAAGGCATGTCCCTGCGGCTTGATCTGCATCGCGTCGATGATGGCCTGGGTCAGCGCCCAGGAATCCCCGGGGTGCTCGCGCACCACACGGCGCAGGTCCACCGAGTGCTCCTGGCCCAGACAAAGCAGCAGGCGCCCCTCGGCGGTAAGCCGCACCCGGTTGCAGTCACCACAGAAGTTGTGGCTATGGGGCGAGATGAAGCCCACCCGGGTGGGGCCATCGCCCAGACGGAAATAGCGGGACGGGCCGCCCGTGGATTCGGTGGTGGGGATCAGGGGGTAGTGGGCCTCGATATCGGACCGTACCCGATCGCTGGAATAGAACACCTCAGCCCGGTCGTGATCCGGATTCACGCCCAGGGGCATTTCCTCGATAAAGCTGATATCCATGCCCCGGTCACGACAGAAGTCCACCAGGTCGATGATCTCGTCCTCATTACGGCCCTTGAGGATCACGCTGTTGATCTTGACCCGCTCCATGCCCGCCTCGCGGGCTGCTTCAATGCCATCCAGTACCCTGTGCAGGTCGCCCACCCGGGTGATGCGTCGAAAGCGCTCTGGTCGCAGGCTATCCAGGCTGATATTGATGCGGCGGACGCCTGCGGCCCGCAGCGCCGGGGCGTGACGGGCGAGCTGGGAGCCATTGGTGGTCAGGGTGAGTTCCTCAAGGCCGGGGAGGCTGCCCAGCCCCCGGAACAGCCCGGTCACGCCCCGCCGTATCAGGGGTTCGCCACCGGTGATGCGGATCTTGTCCACTCCCAGCGCCACAAAGGCCTGGGCGATCTGCTGGATCTCTTCCAGGGTGAGTACCTGATTTCGGGGCAGGAACTGCATGTCTTCGCTCATGCAGTACACGCAGCGAAAATCGCAGCGATCGGTAATGGAAATCCGCAGGTAGTTCACGCGGCGTCCAAACCGGTCTACGAGGGCGGGCGGGGGTGTTGGACTCATGAGGCGCGGTCCTCCGGCGGCGTGGGCATCCCGGGTAATTGGCCGGTGGGGAGCGTGGCAGCCAACAGGCGATGCTCTTGGGGTGTATTGATGTTGGTGAAGGCCCGGGCGCAGTGAGAGAAATCGGCCACGGCCGCATGATGGCGCTGGCACCAGATCCAGGCCTTGCGTTCACCGGCGCTGATAAAGGCCTCAAGGTCGGGCAGCAGCGACTGGTGCAACAGGGCGAAGACGGGCTGCGGGCGTTCACCATCATGGGCGATGGCCAGCCTCCCGCCCTGAGCCTGGAGGGCCCGAGACAGTCGTTGCAGCAGGTCATCGGGGAGTTGTGGGCAATCGCAGGGGGTGGTGAGTATCCAGGGTGTGGTGGTGGCGCTCAGCGCCGCGGCGATGCCCGCCAGGGGGCCGGCAAAGCCGGGCTGTGTGTCGGCCACCACGGGGGCACCGAAGCTTGCGTAGGCATCTGCATGGCGATTGGCACTGATGATGAGCCTGTCCACCTGAGGCGAAAGCCTGTCCATGACCCAACGCACCATGGGTTGCCCGGCAAGATCCACCAGGCCCTTGTCGCGCCCGCCCATACGCTCGCCCCGGCCACCGGCCAGGATGACGCCGGTGACGGAGGCTGGAGTGGGCGCTATGGGTGTGGGTTGGGTCATAAGGTTATACCGGAGTGTAACCCGATCCGGCGGGCTTGAGTAACCGCAACCTCATCCTCAGCCGATCAATAACAGCCACAAGGGCAAGGTGATGGCCGCTGCCAGGGTGTGCGTGGCGATCAGGGCGGCCACGATCTGTCCGTCGCCGCCCATGCGCACGGCCAGGATATAGGCCGAGGAGGCCGTGGGCAGGGCGGCCAGCACCAGCGCGGCCGCCAGATAGACGCCACTCACCCCCAGGAGCATGGCGGCGCCCAGGGCGATGGCCGGCACGGCGATGAGCTTGACCACGGTCAGGTAGGCAATGGCCGGGGCATGCCGGCCCACCCCCGCCAGGCGCAGGCCGGCCCCCACGGCAATCAGCCCCAGGGGCAGGGCGGCCTCACCCAGAAAGCCCAGGGTGGTGTCGATCATCGTGGGCAAAGGCCAGCCAGTGATGGACCAGGCCAGACCGGCAAAGGTGGAGAGCACCAGGGGGTTGCGGGACAGCTCCCGCAGCAGGCCGTGGTTGCCATGCCGGGCCAGGGCCCACACGGCACCTACATTGGCCAGGGGTACCATGAAGCCGGTCAGGATGGCGAACACGGCCACACCCTCAGCCCCATGAAGTCCGCCGAGAATGGCAAAGCCGATATACGAGTTGAAACGAAAGGCGCACTGGAAAGCCGAGGCGAATTCACGCTCCCCCAGCCGCATCCATCGCTGCCCCAGATAGCCCAGGGCCATGCCCCCCAGCATGAAGATGAACCCGGTATAGATCATCCCGGCGGCGCTCTGGATCTCCAGCGGATGCCGGGCCAGGGAGCCAAACAACAACGCCGGGAAGAGGATGTAGTAGATCAGCCATTCCAGGTCGGACCAGAAGCCCTGGTTGAAGCCGGCGTGTCGTTTCAGCAGGAAGCCCAGAACGATCAGGGCAAAGGTGGGGATGAGGATCTGCAGTGTGGTCATGAGGCAAGGATATCGGCAATGTACCGCCACGGGGCAGCGGCATGGATCGCCCCTTAGAAACTCACCTCAACCGCCTGATCTCCCGGGGCCTCGATCCCGCGGCGCAGCAGCAGCGTGCCACTCTGACGATAGAGTTCGGTGAGGGCCTGACGATGACGGATGATGGCCTCGGCTTCCTCCAGCTGGCTCTCCAGCAGATCCCGCTGCGCCTGGGACAAGGCCAGGGCTGTGCCGGTGCCCACGCGGAAGCGGGCCTGCTCGCCACGCAGCACCTCTTCCTGAAGCTCCCGGGTGAGTTGCGTGGCCTGGATCTGTTCGCGGGTGCGGTTGGCCTCGAACCAGGCGTTCTGCACATCCAGGGCGGTGAGTTGTTGCAGATTGCCCAGCGCTTCCAGGGCCTGCTGGCGGCTCAGGCCGGCCCGTTCGGCATCGGCCCGGGCGGCCCGGTTGCCGATGGGATATTCCAGTTGCAGGCCCACGCTGTAGTCGTAGCCCGGGCCGTCCACCTCGCGCCAGGCATCGCCGAAGGCGGAGGCATAGCCGCTCTGGCCCAGGGTGACGAACAGATCCAGGCGCGGCAGCAGGCCCTGGCGGGTGCGGATCAGTTCCAGTTCGCCGCGCTGTACGCGCAGGCGCGCTTCATTGAGTGCAGGGCGCAATTCACGGGCCAGTTGCATATGGTCGCCCACCGGTTCCAGAGCGGGTACCTGTGGGTCAGGTGCGTCCAGGGGGGTGACCTGGGTGCCCCAATGGGCCACGGACGGGTTGATGAGCTGCAACAGGCGGATGCGGGTCTGAGCCCGCTGCGAGCGCGCATCGATCAGGCCCTGACGGCGCAGGGCCTCCTCGGCACGGGCGGAGATCTCCTCGCTCTCGGGCCGATCACCCACGCGGATGCGCTGACGGGTTTCTTCCAGTTGCTGACTCGCCACCGCCAGGGATTCTTCGAAGATCTGGGTGCGGCGACTGGCCAGGACGTAGTCCCAGTAGGCGGTTTCCACATCGGCCACCAGGGATTCGGTAAAGCCCCGGAACTCGTACAGGGAACTCTGTGTGTCCACCCGGGCCTGCCTCAGACTGGCCAGGTTGGAATCGATGCGGGCGCCGCGCAGCAGGGCCTGGGTGAGAGTGAGGCCGGCACGGGAGGTGAATTGCTCGTCGGTTCGTGTCGACTCACTGCGCACGGTGCGCAGGGAAAGCTCGATGTCGGTGCCGGTGGGCAGGCTCTGACGCAGTCCGGCTTCGGCACGATCCCGCTGGGAGCGGGTGACCTGATCGGGTATCTGGGCCTGATCGAACTGCCGCACCGTCTCATCCTCGGACAGGCTCATCTCCGCGAACAGCACCGGATCGAACACCGCCCGTTCCACCGCCTCGAAGGTGCCCGTGATCAGCGGCTGCAATTGCTCCATGGCCAGGGAGCGATTGTTCTGCAGGGCCATGAAGACGGCGTTTTCCACCGACAACTCCAACTGCCCGGATGACACCTGCCCCGGATCGGGGGACCAGGCCGCTGGCGCACCGGGCTCGGGGGCTCCTTCGGGAAGCGTATGGGGCGCCGGACCCCAGGCATCCAGGCGTTCCTCCAGCCAGGGCGGGGTGGGCAGATCATCGGCCTGAGCCTGGGTGGCAGGCAGCAACATCAGACCGGAGAGGGCCAGGGCCAGAAGGGTGGGGCGCAGGGTTCGGTTTGGGGACATCATGTCGACCTGATCGGGTTGGCAGCGGGAGCCCCCGCATCTTCTCGATGGAACAGCGTGTAGAGCACCGGCATCAGTAGCAGCGTGATCAGGGTGGAACTGAACAACCCGCCGATCACCGCCCGCGCCATGGGCGCCTGGGCCTCGCCACCCTCACCGATGCCGATGGCCAGGGGGATCAAGGCCAGGATGGTGGTCAGCGAGGTCATCAAAATGGGTCGCAGGCGCCGGCGGGCGGCCTCACGCACGGCAGCATGGGGCGTCATACCCTGGTTGCGATGCAGTCTGGCGCTCTGGTCCACCAGCAGGATGGCGTTATTGACCGAGATGCCCACCAGCATGATGATACCAATCAGGGACTGGGCGTTCAGGGTGGTGCCCGTGGCCAGCAGCATCGCCACCACGCCGATCAGGGCCAGGGGCACGGAGAACATCACGATGAAAGGATCCCGCAGGGATTCATACAGGCTGGCCATCACCATGTACACCAGGGCCACGGCCATGAGCAGAGCCAGACCCAGCTCCGCGAATGCCCGTTGCTGTTCCTCCACGTCCCCCCCGAAGGTGATGTCCACGTTGCGGGGCAGGGGCATATCCGCCAGTTCGGCCCGCACGTCGGCGACGATGGAACCCAGGTCCCGACCGGCCGTATTGGCAAACACCTCGTTGATGCGCTGCTGTTCCTTGCGTTCGATCTGCAAGGGGGCGATCGACGGCTCCAGGTCCACCAGGTGGCGCAGGCTCACCGGCTCGCCGTCGCGGCCAGGCACGGTGATATTGAGCACCTCCTGAAGGGTCATGTGCTCGGCATCCCGCAGTTGTACCCAGATGCGGGTCTCCGTGCTGCGATCCCTGAACTGACCGGCGCTACCGCCGCTCAGGGCAGTCTCCAGGGTGCGGGCCACCTGGGAAACGCTCACGCCCAGGTCGGCGGCGCGGGTGCGGTTGATGCGCACCAGCTGTTGTTCGCGGCCTTCCTCGCGACCCAGTCGCACGTCGGTGATGCCTTCGATCCGCGCCAGTCGCGTCTCCAGTTCGGCGGCCACCTGATCGATGGTTTCCAGGTCGAATCCGCGTACCTCCAGGCTCAGGCTCTCGTCATTACCCCCGCCGCCGATACGGCCCATCATCATGCCGCGGCTGGGGCGCACCCGAATGGTGGCGCCGGGCATGTCGCCCAGCTGGCGGCGCAGGTCGGCCGCGATCTGGTCGGTGCTGCGGCTGCGCTGATCCTGGGGCACCAGGGAGATACGCAGCGAGGCAGTGGAAGGCGAGGTGGAACGGAATGTGGAGCCCCCCACGCTGGTGACCAGGTTCTCCACCTCCGGAACATGCGTTTTCAGGACATCTTCCATGCGGCGTACGGCCTGGTCCAGGATCTCCAGACGGGTGCCGGGCTCCATCTCGATGCTGACCCGCAGTTCCCCCTCATCGGTGGCGGGCATGAATTCGGTGCCCAGGCGCGGGATGAGGGCCAATGCCAGCACGAACAGGCTCAGTGCCAGCACGATCACCGTCCAGCGATGGGCCAGCACGGCATCCAGAAGTCGCAGATAACCCGTTTCCACGCGCCGGACGATGCCACCGGCCATGGCGGCGGCACGTTGGGTCAGCGGGTTGCCCGGGCGTTCGCTCACCGTGCCCTTGCGCCCCATGAGCATGGGTACCAGGGTCAGGGCCACCAGCAAGGAGCAGAACAGGGCGAAGGCCACCACGAAGGCCAGCTGCTTGAACAGCACGCCGGCCATCTCCTGGGCAAAGAACATGGGCAGGAAGATGGCCAGGGTGGTCAGGGTACTGGCGGTGATGGCCGCGGCCACATCGGATGTACCTTCGGTGGCGGCCTGTGCGGCGGGCAGTCCGTCCTCGGTGCGGCGTCGGGCGATGTTTTCGATCACCACGATGGCATTATCCACCATCAGGCCAACCCCCAGGGCCAGACCGCCGAGGGTCATCAGGTTGAGGGTGAAGCCGCCGAAGTAGATCAGGCCGAAGGTGGCGATCACCGAGACCGGGATGGCCGTGGCGGCCACCAGGGTGAAACGCAGATGGCGCAGGAAGAACAGCAGTACCAGAACGGCCAGACTGCCGCCATAGAGGATGGAGCGGCCCACGTTGGCGATGGAGCGTTCAATGAAGCGGGAGCTGTCGATGGCCGCGACGATATCGAGCTGAGGATTCTCCCGGTTGAGGCGCGCGATCTCTGCGCGCACCGCTTCGGCCACCTGCACGGTATTGGCATCGGCCTGCTTGCGCACGGCCAGGCGCACCCCGGGGGTGTCGTTGATGCGGATCAGGCGGGTGATGCGCTGGTGGGTGTCCCGTACCTGAGCCACCTGATGCAGGAAGATGGGAGAGCCCTCCCGGGTGGCGACGACGGTACCGCGGACCTGATCCAGAGTCTCGAACTCCCCGGGAACCTGCAGGCGCAGGTCCATGCGGCCTCGCACGATCTCGCCCGCCGGCACCGTGACATTGGCCTCACGCAGTGCCTGACGGATATCCTCCAGGCCCAGTTGCAGGGATTGCAGCCTGTCCTGATCCACTTCCACCCGGATCTCCCGTTCCAGGCCGCCCCAGACGTCCACGGCCGCCACGCCGGGCACCCGCTCCAGGCGGGTGCGGATACGGTCATCGATGAGTTGGCGCAATTCGATGGGGTCCAGCTCGGCGGCCACGCCGATGAGCATCACCGGCAGGTCCGAACTGTCGAAGCGACGCACCCTGGGTCGGTCGGCCTCCTCGGGAAGGGCATTGACGATACGATCAAGCCGGTCGCGCACCTCGTTGGTGGCGTCGTCCAGGTTGGTGCCCCAGGTAAAGGAGATCCTGACGGTGCTGGAACCCTCGGATGAGGTGGATGTGACTTCCTCCACGCCAGGGACGGCCGAGACGGCTTCCTCCACGGGGCGGGTGATCAGTTGTTCAATTTCCTCCGGGCCGGCATTTTCGTAGGTGGTCATCACCGAAATGGTGGGAAAGGTGATGTCCGGCATCAGATCGATGGGCAGGCGGAAAAGGGACATGAGCCCCAGGGTGACCACGATGGCCGTCACCATGGAGGTGAATATGGGGCGAGGGACGGTAAAGCGAGCGGGATTCATCAGCGCGCGCCCTCGGCACGGGCCTCGCCCTCGTCGGCAATACGCAACCGCACACCGTCACTGAGCAGGTGCTGTCCCAGGGTGACCACCCGACCACTGATCTCGGGTTCGGTGATTTGCACCTTCCCGGCTTCCTCAATGCCGGTGCTCACGGCCACGAACCGGGCAATGGGGCCATTGTCCGCTTCTTCCACCTGGAAGACGCCGCGCTGGCCGTCCCGTTCGAGCACCGCATCAATGGGCACCACGGTCACATCTTCCACAGTGCGGGTGCTGATCCTGGCCTCCACGAACATGCCCGGGCGCAGGCGTTGGTCGAGGTTGGGCACCTGGATTTCCACCCGAGCCTGGCGGGAAGCCTCACGGAACTCGGGAGCGACGCGGATCACCTCACCTTCAAAGGTCTCGCCGGGATGAGCGACGGTGGAAAGCTGGGCCGACTGGCCGGGCGCCAGGCGGGCGTAATCCCGCTCGGTGACAAATACCCGGGCCCGCAGGGGTTGCAGATTCACCAGCGCCAGGATGGGGGTGTTGGCCTGCAGGATGCTGCCCTGATCCACCATGCGGTCGGCCACCAGCCACTGGCCTTCACCGTTATCCAGTTCCGCCTGAATACGGGTGAAGTCCAGACGGATCTGGGCATTGCGCAGGGCCGCCTGGCGCTGGGCGATCTGGGAACGGGCCAGGGTGACACCCGCCTGGCGGGCCTCCACGTCGGTTTCCGCCGATTCCAGTTCGGACTGGGAGGCCACCCGCTGTTCGCGCAGGTCCCGGGTGCGGTCCAGGGCGCGCTGTGCCGAGGTCAGCGCCGCCTGGGCCTCGATCAGGTTGGCATTGGATACCGCCAGTTCGGCACGGGCCTGCTCCAGGTCCTGCTGGAATTCGTCATCGTCCAGTTCTGCCAGCAAATGTCCCGGCTCCACCTGATCGCCAATGTCCACATGCAGGCGCTTCAGACGCCCGGCCACGCGTGTGGCCACTTCCACCCGGTGAGCAGCCACCAGGGAGCCGGTGAAGAACGCACGGTCCGTCAGATCTGCGCGCGTGACGGTATCCACGCTCACGGCCACGGCGCCCTGGCCGGCACCCGGGCCCGGCCCGGTGTCTGAATCGGATCCGGTTCCCCACCAGATGAGCACCGCCACCAGGATCAATACCGGGGCGATCAGGATCGGGAGTCGTTTCATCGGGTCTTGTCCATGGCCGGAAGGGCGGGGTCGTGTGGGCTTGAACGGTGGCTGATTCAGGCCAGGGATGCCACGCCGGGTGGCAGCCGCAAAGGCCTGGATGAGGGGTAAACGCATGACGCTGTCATGCGTTGACAGCGGATTCGCCGACAGGGTAGTTGCGGTGATCTGCCCTGCGGATAGACACCATCGGTGGGCGCGGGTTTCATGCACCGGCCACGCGGGCGGCGTTTGTCATGCAGCGGGCGCAGTATACTCAGTCCAGACCAGCAGATGCCATCCGGCCCGGCCCCCATTGCCACCGGCATCATAGTAGAATCCGCGCTCCCGCTGCCTGTTTCGACGTCATCCACGAGGTTTGTCCCGCCACCATGACCGCCCGTTCCACCGGTTTCCGGCTTGAGCGTCTGCCCTATCCCGGGGATGGGGCGCGGCTGTTTCAGGTGCTGGCGGATCGACCCTGGGCGGTCTTCCTGGACAGCGGCGGCACTGCCGGCCAGCGTGGTCGCTACGATATCCTGGCCGCCGACCCCTTCGTCACAGTGGTCACCCGGGGGGGCGTGACGCGCATCCAGGAACGCAGTGGCGTGCGCGAAAGCGGGGACGATCCGCTGCGCCTGGTGGCGACCTGCCTGGGGCCGCGATTGCCGCCCGTGAATGGCCTGCCCTTTTCAGGGGGCGCGCTGGGTTATTTTGGCTATGACCTGGCACGTCGGTTCGAACGCCTGCCTTCGTTGGCCCAGGACGGCGAGAACCTGCCGGAGATGGCGGTGGGCATTCATGACTGGGCGGTGGTGGTGGACCATCAGGAACAAGTGGCCTGGCTGGTGGGGCGCGGACTGGATCCCCATACGGCCCGGATCTGGCCGGAGTTGCTGCGCATGCTATCCAAGGCCGGCCGGGGGCGGATGCGATCGGGATTCAGGCTGCGTGGCGGTATACAGTCCAATATGTCACGGGAAGACTATCAGGCCCGCTTCGCCAGGGTGCAGGCCTTCATCCGTGACGGAGACTGTTATCAGGTGAACCTGGCGCAACGCTTCAGCGCCCTGGCTCAGGGGGATGCCTGGGGCAGCTACCAGCGCCTCAGGGGCATCAGCCCGGCGCCCTTCGGGGCCTTTCTCAAGTTGCCCGAGGCCAGCATCCTGAGCAACTCACCGGAGCGTTTTCTGGAGGTGCGTGCCGGCGAGGTGAGCACCCGCCCCATCAAGGGGACCCGTCCCCGGGGTGCCAACCGGAGCGCCGATCAGGCGCAACGGGCGCAACTGGTCTCCAGCACCAAGGATCGGGCCGAGAACGTGATGATCGTGGATCTGCTGCGCAACGACCTGGGCAAGACCTGCGCCATTGGCAGCGTGAATGTGCCGGAGCTTTTCAGCGTGGAGAGCTATGCCACGGTGCACCACCTGGTGAGCGCAGTGAGCGGGCGCCTGGCAGCGGGTCGTGATGCGCTGGACCTCTTGCGGGGATGTTTTCCCGGGGGGTCCATCACCGGCGCGCCCAAGCTGCGGGCCATGGAGATCATCGAGACCCTGGAACCGCATCGGCGCGGGGTGTACTGCGGGGCCATCGGCTATGTGGGCTTTGATGGCGACATGGATACCAGCATTGCCATCCGCACCCTGGTGAACAGTCATGGGCAGGTCCGATTCTGGGCCGGCGGGGGCATCACCTCAGGCTCAGATGGCGAGGATGAGTACCAGGAGACCCTGCACAAGGCCAGCGCCATGATGAGCCTGTTGCGCGGGCCGGCAGGGTGATCACGGCGCGGGGGATTAAGGGCGGGGGATTAAGGAATGCCCGCTGGCGGCCGATAAGAAGAATGACCGCTGGCCGATACCGGATGACCCAGGGCTTCAACAAGAGACGTCAACATGCTGAATAATATAACGATCCAGGCAAGGCTGATTCTGTTCGCGGTAGTTGGGCTGACGGTGGTGGGGCTGGTATTCCTGCTGGTGTCCTATCACAGCATGGCCAATACCTCCCGTCAGTTGGTGGATCACAGTCTGCTGGTGAAGGCGGAGGGGGACCTGCGGGCCGCCCGGGTGTATCTGACGCAGTATTACGGCAGCGTTGGGGTTTCCAACGGACGACTGGTGGATGCGGATGGTGAACCGCTGGAAGGGCGTCACGAGATGGCCGATGCCATCAGTCGCGATCTGGGGATCGTGTTCACCATCTTTGCTCGCGACGGCAACCAGTTTCCCCGGGTGATCACCAGCGTGACCCGGCCGGATGGCAGGCGCGCCGTGGGCACACCCTTGGGCCGTGACACGGCCGCCTACGCGTCGGTGATTCAGGGTGAGCGCTACACCGGGGTTTCCGAGATCGTGGGGGTACCCCATCTGACGTCTTACGAACCCCTGTTCAACGAACGCAATCAGGTCATCGGCATCATGGGGCTGGGTATCCCCAAGGAACAGGCCGATTCCATCGTCGCCCGCGGTGTCACCGAGCTGGTTGGCGGGATGCTCATGGCCTTGTTGGTGGTTGTGGTCGTTGGCATCGTGGGGGCGGTGTTCTTCGCCCGCATGATCGTCGGACCCATCCGCGAGGCGGCACATACCCTGCGTGACATCGGCGATGGCGGTGGGGATCTGACGCGGCGACTCGTCGTGAAGGGCAGAAACGAGGTGGCCGACCTGGCAGATGGGTTCAACCGGTTTGCCGACCGGGTGCATGAACTGGTGCGCCAGGTGGGTTCGGCCACGGCCCAGCTTTCCTCGGCGGCAGAACAGCTCTCCACCACGTCGGAGGAGACTCGCGAGCAGGTGAAGCGGCAGCACTCGGAGACGGATCAGGTGGCCACGGCCATGAACGAGATGACGGCGACGGTGCAGGAGGTGGCCCGCAATGCCTCTCATGCGGCCCAGTCAGCCCAGGACACCCAGCAGGAGACCTCCACGGGGAGTCAGGTGGTGAAGGAAACCATTGCCTCCATCGAGGAACTGGCCCATGAAGTGGAGAACGCCTCTGAGGTGATTACCCGCCTGTCCGCCGACAGTGACGAGATCGGCAAGGTGCTGGATGTGATCCGGGGCATTGCCGAGCAGACCAACCTGCTGGCCCTGAATGCCGCCATCGAGGCGGCTCGCGCCGGTGAGCAGGGGCGGGGTTTTGCCGTGGTGGCCGATGAAGTGCGCACACTCGCCAGTCGTACCCAGAGTTCCACCACCGAGATCCAGGACATGATCGAGCGGTTGCAAAGTGGTGCCAGCGGGGCGGTGCGCGTGATGGAACAGGGTCGTACCAAGGCCCAGGATAGTGTATCCAAGGCCGCCAAGGCCGGTCAGTCACTGGACTCCATCAACAACTCCATCGTCAGCATCAACGACATGAATGCGCAGATCGCCAGCGCCGCCGAGGAGCAGTCCGCCGTGGCCGAGGAGATCAACCGCAACATCAGCACCATCTCCCACTCGGTGGATCAGACTTCCAATGGCGCCCAGGAAATCGCTGCCGCCAGCGAACAACTGGCGCGACTGGCAGCGGATTTGCAGAATCGGGTGTCGGGTTATCAGGTGTAGGGTCGAGGGGGGCTACACACGGCTTCCTTCGTCCAGCAACTGCTCGGTTAACGCCTCCAACGCCTGAGCGCGTGGCTTCGACTCCACGCCATCAGCTCGCTCATTCAAACGCGACCAGCGGGGGTGGAGCCGCGCCTTGCGGACCGGGGCAGGCAACTTGCCCCGGCGCCAGGTGTTATCCGTAGGAGTATTGAGTTCCAGGGCCTTTTCGGCGCCATGGCCGCGACGCGACAGGGCCCGGGCCAGCTGCCGCTGGCGCAGGGCCAGCAGACGCAGTGTGGTGTCATTGACCCTCAGTTCCCGTTGTCCTCGCATGCGCTGACCCAGGCGCCGACCCAGGCCGACGCCATTGCCCATGAGTGCACCGGCGGTGGCACCCGCGGCGGTACCCGCACCCAGGGTGGTGCCCAGGGCCATCACGTCGATGGCCAGCCCGATGGCGCCGCCGACCGCTGCGCCCTCACTGGTACGCAACCCGTAGTGACGCAAGGCGTCGGTGGTGAACAGATCCATGCCCCACTGACCATCCTCCAGTGGTATCTGGGTGGCCAGATAATCGCTGGCGCGAAAGCGATACAGGCTGAGCAGGGCATCCACGCAATCCTGCTCCCGTCTGCGGACGAGACGCTGCAATTCTTCCATGCCGGCCTCTGTGGCCGCGGGTTCACGCGGCACAAGCAGCGTGCAGGCGGCGATGTCCAGCAGCATGTCGGCGACACTCTCTGCCGCGGATCTCTCCAGCCACTGGGCCTCCCGGGTGCGGGCCTCCATGAGGCGGCCCAGGGGTTCTCTGTAGGCGTCCAGCAGACTGCGCAGCTTTTCGTGCAGGCGCAGTTCCCCCTGCAGGTCATAGACCACCGAGTCGAAGGTGATCACGGCATGCAGGCCCAGGTTGGCCAGGGTCTCCCGCCACTGTGGCTCACGGTTGTCCTGGGAGGCGACGAAGTTCAGCACGGGGATCAGCGGTCTTGCACACATGCCCAGTACGGCCAGTTCATCCCGGTATTTGCCCAGCACCGGCTCGCGGGCATCAATGACGTACAGGCCCACATCGCTGCTGCGCAGCTGGCGCAGTACCTTGCTCTCCTGCTCAAAGCGTCCACTGGCTTCGGGGGCCTGCAGAAACCGCTCCAGCGCTTCGGCCCCGGCGTGGCGATCCTGTTGACCGGTCTCCAGCCAGTCCAGGATGCCGGAGGCATCCTCAAGGCCCGGGGTGTCAAACAGGGCCATGACCGGCCCGCCGTCTACCAGAATCTCCGTGCCCTCCACGTGCCGGGTGGTGGCCGGGGCGTCGCACACCTCGCCAAAATCCGTGTCGCGGGACAAGGTGCGCAGCAGGGAGGTCTTGCCTGTGTTGGTGTGGCCGACCACGGCCACCTGCAATAGCGGACTCATGACGCGTGATCCTTGGTAGGGTCGAAGGCATCCAGCAGGATTCGGGCATCCCGATGATCGGCCTGGCCCGGGTCATCGGGCAAGAGGCGATCCAGACTGGCCCGTTCCGACAGCGCTTGCCAGGCGCGATACCGGGCCGCCAGGTCGACCTCCCGCTCCCGGGCAATGCGCGCCTCGTCCAGCAGCAGCCAGACGGGTGCGGTGGTGCGGGAACGGAGATCTGCCAGGAAGCCTTCGGTGCTGCGATCCGGGGTGCGGGCCAGGGAGCAGACCACCACCACCACCGAGGGTGCGGGGTCCTGTGCCGCCAGCGCCGCCAGGATGTCGCGGCGGGTATGGCGATCGTCCACCTGGCCCAGGGGGATGCACCGGGGGTGACGCGTGTTCTGGATCCAGTGATCCCGGGCATGCTCCAGTTCAAAGCCCACCAGGGCCATGGGGGTGCTGGTGTCTCGTGTGTCTCGACGCTCCTGGGGGGCATGCCCTGGCGGGGGTGGGGCGGGTGGTGGATCAATCACGCCAAGGCGATGGTGGTCGGGCTGCAGGCGCGGGGCCAGGCGGGCATATCCGGGGGCGCTGAGATCCACGTGGGTGCGGGCTGCTGAACGGCGCGCCAGACCAAGACACAGCAGGCCGAGCGACACGCGGGGCAACAGCCCGTAAAAGAGCAGACTGCCCAGCAAGAAGCCCGACCAGGCAATGCGACCGTCGGCACCCTCACTGACGCCCAGGCGGCTGGCGCGGATGAGTTCCTCATCGGGTACCGGGATGCCCACCCAGGCGGGCAGGGCGCCCAGGGTATGAATCAGGGTGATGAAGTGGGCTTCGCTGAGCAGGGTGGTTCCCCAGGCGAAATCATACTGGCGCACGCTCAGGCTCCAGATGCACATGAGCAGGGCCCCGGCGCCAAAGGCGGCCCATAGCAGGTGGGTCACGGTACCTGCCGACCATCGGGCCAGTCCGCCCCGGCCCAGCAGATTGAGGAGGGCGCGCACCGCCAGTTCATGGGCCTGGGCGCGGGACAGCCAACGCGCCAGGCCACCACCGGCCCCCAGCACCCCATGTCCCAGGAGTCCACCGCCGGCTCGAGGCAACAACAGCATGACCAGCAGCCACAGCAGCAGCAGCAGGGTTTGTACGCCCAGCAGGCTGCCCAGGGCCCAGAAGATGTTGATGCGTGAGGCATCGTCCATCAGTGGCGCGCCCAGAGAAGCACCGGCAGCGCCCACGCCCAACAGGCCGGCCAGCAGCAATGCCAGTATGCCCATCCAGGTACCCAGGCGGCTCACCCCCTGCAGGGCATCCTCGACCCGTGCCCCCAGGCGGGTGGCTGCGGCCCGGGCCAGTACCCGGGCCTCCAGATCACCAGACGTCTCGCGGCCCACCTTCCAGGCCATGGCGTCATCAATGACACGGCCCTCGCGATCCTCGTGGATGCGCACCGCCTCGGCAACGAGGCGCTGTCGGAAAAGGGGCTTGCTGGGAACGTCTGGCTGGGTTCGGGCTGGCTTGTCCATGGCGTGGTCACTATAAGGCGCGTACTGGTCTGCGCCAACCGGGCCAGCCCGCGGGCCTCGGGCCGTTCAGGCGGCCTGGCAGACTGGCTGGTGGTCGGTCGAGACGGTAAAGTGAATGGCGCCAGAGGCGGGCATGGCGTGTATCCATGCCTTTAAAGCGCATGAAAAACGGCGGATTATAAAGTAAACCTTGTAAGGAATCTCATGCTTAGATGGCTCTTGATCATCCTCGGTAGTCTGTTCACCCTGGGACTTCTGGTTCTGCTGCTGGGCCCATTTCTGATCTCCAGCCAACCCCTGAAGGGGCTCGAATCGGCCCAGGCGGTCGCGACCGAAGAGAGCCGGTTCGTGACCATTCCCTTTGCGGGGACCGATGGATTGAAACTGCATTATCTGGAGGCCGATGGGGGCAGCGAGGCAGATGCGCCCACGTTCGTTCTGCTTCACGGTTTCACCTTCAATGCCTATACCTGGAATGAACTCCTGCCTGGCCTGGCCGAGCACGGGCGGGTGGTGGCCCATGACCAGGTGCCCTACGGGCTGAGTGCCAAGCCCACCCGTGATGAGTGGTCGGGGCCCAACCCCTTCACCAAGGAGGCGGCCTTGACGCACCTGCTGGCCTTCCTGGATGCCAGGGGAATCGATCAGGCCATCCTGGTGGGCAACTCCTCCGGGGCCACCCTGGCCATGGAGGCGGCCCTGGAGGCCCCGGAGCGGGTCAGCGGCCTGGTCCTGATCAACCCGTGGGTGTATGTGGATCGGCCCAGCTTCCCGGACGCGGTGACCCAATTGCCCCAGATCCGGCGTCTGAACCTGTTGCTGGCCCGGCAACTGGGCTCCCGTGGAACCCTGCTGGATCTGTCCTATCATGATCCGCAGGCCATCAGTGATGAGCGGCGCGCGCTCACCATGATTCACACCCGCGTGGAAAACTGGGATCTGGCCTGGGGTGAGCTTTTTGTGCGCGCCATGGCCAGTCCGGTGGATGTGAGTGCTCATCTGGGGGAGCTGACGCAGCCAAGCCTGGTGATCATCGGGGAGGAGGATCGGGTTGTACCCCCCGAGGATTCCAGGCGCGCAGCGCAGGCACTGCCCCACGCCACGGTGGCGACTATTCCCGGGTGCGGTCATGTGCCCCAGGAGGAATGTCCTGATGCTGTTCTGGAAGCGGTTGTGGAGTGGTTTTAGGTCCCCGCTGCTTGATGATCTCCAGCCTTGGCGACCCCTCCCTGTCGGCGTGCAGGCGCAGCCTGAGTGCGGCAGGGGAGGGCTCCCGGATATGTTGCGTGGGACGATAGATGAAACCGGTGGCGCGACCCTGCTCCGCTGCCAGTTGCAGTCGGCGCAACTGCCGGGAGGTCAATCGTTGAGGCCAGACCAGTGCCGCACCCACGGGGCCGGCACGCAGGATCTGCTCCATGGCCCAGAGGATCTCCGTGTCATCCCGGGGCGTGATCCACAGCAGGTGTCGAAGGTGGATGCCTGCCTGCCGAAGGGCCGGTGCATAGGGAACATAGGGCGGAGCCACCAGGGCCACGGCGCGCCCGCCCTGGGTGAGGGCGGCCAGGGCCGGTAGCAGCAGGGAAACCTCTCCGATGCCGTGTTGGTCCAGCAGCAGTTCCACTAGGGCCCCCTGTGGCCAGCCGCCGCCCAGGCGTTGATCCAGGGCTGCATCACCACTGGACAGGGTCTGCCTGTGATGGCCATCCTGGCCGCCGCCACGCCAGATGTCCGGGCGCTGCAGCAGGCTCTCCAGGGTTGGAGTGGCGTCGCTGGGGGCCTGCGGGTCAGGCATCCTGATTACGGATGATGCCGACGCTGACGCCCTCCACGTTCAGTGCCTCCTGGCGCAAATCCACGACAATGGGTTCAAAGTCCGGGTTTTCCGGCAACAGCCGGACCGTGTGCCCCTCCTGCTGGAAACGCTTCACGGTGACCTCGTCCTCCAGGCGGAACACGGCGATCTGGCCGTTACGCACCTCGGGGGTGCGATGGACGGCCAGCAGATCTCCGTCCATGATGCCTGCACCGATCATGCTGAGCCCCTGCACCCGCAGCAGGTAATCCGGCCGGGGATTGAACAGGCGTGGGTCCAGCCGGTAGTGATCTTCAATATGCTCCTCGGCCAGGACGGGTGCCCCGGCGGCCACCCGGCCCACCAGGGGCAGCCCCAGGGGTTCGCGCAGACGAATCCCGCGGGAAGTGCCCGCCAGGATATCGATGGCGCCCTTGCGGGCCAGGGTGCGCAGATGGCACTCCGCCGCGTTGGGGGACTTGAAACCAAAGGCACGCATGATGTCCTCCCGGGTGGGCGGCATGCCGCTGGTCTGCATGTAGTCGCGGATGAATGCCAGGATTTCCGCCTGCCTGGGGGTGAGCTTTTCCATACCGGTCCTCGCTTCTATATCTATAGACAGTATTTCAAGGCGGCGCGTTTGGCAAGGGGCAACACCCGGCAAAAGGTCGGGTTGCTGGCGTCGCCGGCCCGCCACTTAGTAACATGATCGGTCAACTCAAAGGACGTTGCATGGATACAGTTGCTTTAACCGACGATTTCACCACTGCGCAGACTGCGGATGGACCGCACATTGCGCGGGCCTGCCGGCTGCTCAAGCGCTACGACGGCCAGACGGTGGTGGATCACATTGATCTGGAGGTACGCCCGGGGGAATGTTTCGGGTTGCTCGGGCCCAACGGGGCAGGCAAGACCACCACCCTGCGCATGATGCTGGGGCTGACCCCTCCTGACGGCGGCACCTTGCATGTGCTGGGCGAGCCCATTCCCGCCAGGGCGCGTGAGGCTCGAGTACGGCTGGGTATCGTGCCTCAGTTCGATAATCTCGATCCGGATTTCACCGTACGGGAGAACCTGACGACCTATGCCGGATACTTCGGCCTCAAGGGCGATGCGCGTCGCCGTCGCGTGGACGAACTCATTGCCTTTGCCAACCTGGGGCAACGGGAAAACATGGGCATTGATTCCCTCTCCGGAGGGATGAAGCGCCGCCTCACTCTGGCGCGGGCGCTGATCAATCGCCCGGAACTGGTGGTGCTGGATGAGCCCACCACCGGGCTGGATCCCCAGGCGCGCCATCATATCTGGCAGTGCCTGCGAGGCCTCAAGCAGCAGGGTACAACGCTGATCCTCACCACCCATTACATGGAGGAGGCGGAACGTCTTTGTGATCGGCTGGCCATCATGGACCGGGGGCGGATCGTTGCCCAGGACAGCCCCAATGCCCTGATCGCCGAGCACATTGATCCCTATGTGCTGGAGATCAATGGCAACGCGGCCATGCGCTGGCTGGACGGTCAGACGGACGACCTGCCAGCGCGGGCCCACCGGGTGGGGGATATGGCCCTGCTGTACTGCCGTGAGGCGGCCCCCGTGCTGGAGCGCCTGGAGCGGGCCGGGCTGCGCTACCTGCATCGTCCGGCCAATCTGGAAGATGTCTTCATGAAACTCACCGGACACGAGTTGAGGGACTGAACCATGATGACCTCCCTGATGCCGCAGCTGAGTCTGCGGTTCATTCCCGTGTGGCGCCGCAATCTTCTGGTGTGGCGCAAGATCATGGTGCCGTCCGTGCTGGGCAACTTCGGTGAGCCAGTGCTGTATCTGCTGGCCTTCGGCTATGGATTCGGCCAATTGGTGGGAGACCTGGGAGACCTGCCCTACATGGTCTTCCTGGCCTCGGGCATCATCTGTTCCAGCGCCATGTACACGGCCAGTTTCGAGGGCATGTATTCCGCGTACACGCGCATGTCCGAACAAAAGACCTGGGACGGGCTGCTGGGTGCGCCATTGAACCTGGATGACATTGTCCTGGGGGAGATCATGTGGGCAGCCACCAAGGCCCTGATGAGCGCCACGGCCATCCTGGTGGTGGCGGCTCTGCTGGGGCTGGTCAGCGACCTGCGGGCACTGCTGGCGCTGCCGGTGATCCTGCTGGCGGGGTTTGCCTTTGCGGCCTGCGCCATGATCGTCACGGCCCTATCACGCAGTTATGATTTCTTCCTGTACTACTTCACCCTGGCGATCACGCCCATGTTGCTGCTATCGGGGGTGTTTTTTCCGCTGGATCAGTTGCCGGACGTGATCGTGATCCTGGCCCATCTGCTGCCGCTGGTGCATGTGGTGGAGGTGGTTCGGCCGCTGATGATCGGCGAATGGCCGGTGAATGTGCTGCTGCATCTGAGTGTGGTGGCCGCTTACGGTTTGGTGGCGTTGAGCCTGTCCACGTGGCTGCTGCGGCGTCGTTTGATGTGCTGAGCCCCTGCGCGGGTTGAACCTGGCCGGGCGGAATGGGATCTCATTCAATGAATTGCTGGAGTCGATGATGACGTTGAAGGTGGGTTGTATCGGTTTGGGCATCATGGGTGGCCCCATGGCCCTGAATCTGCTCAAGGCCGGCCATGAAGTTCATGTATGGGCGCGACGTCCCGAGGCCACGGAGGCCTTCAAGGACGCGGGTGCTCAGGTGGACACGAGTCCGGCCAAGCTGGCCCGCCAGGTGGACGTGGTGCTGACCAACGTCTCCGATACCCGCGATGTGGAGCAGGTGCTCGTGGGCAATAACGGCGTGATCGAAGGTGCCCAGCCGGGCCTGGTGGTGGTGGATCACAGCACCATCTCCCCCACGGCCACCCGCAAGCTGGCCACGGCCCTGGCCGATCGGGACGTGGACATGCTGGATGCACCGGTCTCGGGAGGTCAGCAGGGAGCGAAGGAGGGCAGCCTGACCATCATGGTGGGCGGCAAGGTCGACGTGCTGGAACGGGTGCGTCCGGTGCTCGAGGTGGTGGGCAAGTGCATCACCCATGTGGGCGACCACGGGGCCGGTCAGATCACCAAGGCCTGCAATCAGTTGATTGTGGCCCAGACCATGACCGCCGTCTCCGAGGCCATCCGCCTGGCCGAGGCCGCGGGCGTGGACCCGAAGGCCATGCGCGAGGCCCTGCTGGGTGGATTGGGTTACTCCAGGGTACTGGAGGTGCATGGCCAGCGCATGATCAATCGCTCCTATCCGCCTGGTTTCAAGACCCGGCTGCACGCCAAGGATATGGGGATCGTGCTGCAGACCGCCGCCGACCTGGGTTTGCCGCTGCCGGGTACGGCCCAGGCGGCCCAGTGGATCAACGCAGCCGTGGGGCAGGGATATGGTGAAGATGATTCCGCGGTGATTGCCGAGGTATTGCGCCGCTTGACGCCACCACCCAAAGAGGCAGGAGATCACTGATGACGACCCCGACCCAGGAGTCTTCCATCGATCCGGATGAGGTGGCCCGCTACACTGCTCTGGCCGATCTGTGGTGGGACGATCAGGGGCCTTTCTGGGCCCTGCACACCCTGAATCGGGTACGCACCCGCTACATCCTGGAGCGGCTTTGCCAGTATCTGGGACGCGACCCGAATGCCGAGCGCCCACTGGACGGTCTCACCATGCTGGATATCGGCTGCGGAGGCGGGATTCTCAGTGAGTCCATGGCGAGGCTGGGTGCCCATGTGCACGGTGTGGACGTGACCGGCCGCAATATCGTCGTGGCGCGGATGCACGGGGAACACTCCGGTTTGCCGGTCACCTATGAAGAGGTCTCCGTGGAGACGCTGGCGGACCGAGACACCCAATACGACGTGGTGCTCAACATGGAGGTGGTCGAGCATGTGGCGGATCTGCCTGGCTTCATGCAGGCCTGCAACCGCCTGCTGCGCCCCGGGGGCTATGGTTTCATTGCCACCATTAACCGCACGGCGGCTTCCTTTGTCGCCGCCATCGTCGGTGCGGAGTACATCCTGCGCTGGTTACCCCGGGGGACTCATCAGTGGAAGCGCTTCCCCACGCCGGGTGAACTCGAGGCCCTGCTCACGCCGGATGGCCTGGAGGTGATCGAACGCACGGGGGTGCGGGTCAATCCGTTCAACCGTCGCATGAGTCTGGCCGGGTACATGGGTGTGAACTACATGCTCATGACGCACAAGCCCGGCCCCCGCCTATCTTGAGGGCAAATCCCATGAATACCGCCGAAAACAGTTCCGTCTCTTCCAGTCCGTCGCAAGACGATGGCTTCGATGGCAGACCCATGGTCTTCTACGATGGTGGCTGCCCCCTGTGCCGCCGCGAGATCGGCCACTATCGGCGCCTGGACAAGGCTGGACGGGTCAACTGGCTTGATCTGCACAGTCATCCCGAGCAGCTCGATCGCCTGGGGGTGACCTGGGAGCAAGCCATGAAGCGGATGCATGCCTGCGATGCCGAGGGTCGGCTGACCACCGGTGCCTATGCCTTTGTTACCGTCTGGAGCGCCCTGCCAGGTTATCGCTGGCTGGCCAGGGTGGTATCGGCGATCCCGGGCGTGTTGCCGGTGATGGACTTTGGTTACGGCATCTTCGCCCGCTACCGCCGTCGGCAACCCGCGACATGTGAGTTGCCCAAGGACTCCTGATTTCCATGAACAAGTTACCGGAAACCGTTTTCAAGGCCCTGTCCGATTCCACACGCCTGCGATGCCTCACCCTGCTCTGTCAGGAGGGTGAGCTTTGTGTGTGCGAGCTCACCCACGCCATTCAGATGCCCCAGCCCAAGGTATCCCGCCACCTGGCCCTGCTGCGCGAGAGCGGCATCGTCGCCGATCATCGACGTGGCCAGTGGATCTTTTACCGGATCAATCCCGACCTCCCTGTCTGGGTGCGCGACATCCTTGAACGCACCGCCCGGGAGATTGCCCCCACCGAGCCCTTCGTTCGCGACCATGAACGCCTGACCACCATGGCCGAGAGGCCCGGGGCCACGTGTGTGGTGTGAGGGGCAGTGAGTGTCGTTGGCAAACCATCGGGCCGTCTGATGCCCGAGTGCCGGCACATCAGTCCTTGCGCTTGGGGCAATCCTTACAGCGCTTGCCCTCTTTGTATTTCTTGCAACATTTGTCCTTCTTCTTTTTTGACATCAGGGAGCTTTTCGCGCGGCCGGATTGTGGTGGATGTCGGTCATCCTGACCATGAAGCCAGCAGGTGAAGAACCGGTCAGGCCACCGACTCTCCCTGTCCCATACTCTTTGCGGCGGCGGCCAGCTCGTTGTCGATCATCAGCAGCCCTTCGCTGCGGTCACCGAACAGGCGCAGTCGACCAAGGATGTCGCTGACGGTGGCTTCCTCTTCGATCTGCTCGGTGACGAACCAGTGCATGAAGATGTTGGTGGCATGGTCCTTTTCGCTGAGCGCCTGGTCGACAATGTCGTGGATGGCCGCGGTGACCTGCTGTTCGTGCTCCAGGGTGCGCTCGAACATGGCCAGCAGCGAGCCCGTCTGGGAAGGTGGTGCGGTGATCGCGCCGTGGGTGACTTCGGCGCCCTGGTCGAGCAGGTAGCGCACCATCTTCAATCCGTGTGCAGACTCCTCGTGGTATTTCGCCATGAACCACTCGGCGGCGCCGCGCAGGTTGGCGTTGTCGGCCTCGGTGGAGAGGGCGAGGTACAGGTACGCCGAGTAGAATTCGCGGTTGATCTGGTTGCTGATCTTTTCGGCCATGGCAGTGGAAATCATGATGAAGACCTCGGGGTTGTGAAGTGAAAAAGCCTTGAACCCGTCTTTTGAGGCAAAGAGCATGCCGAGACTGGTGGATGGAGACCTGAAAGACGCTCTCCATGGGGCCAGGGTCCGAGGTGTCATCATACCGTGTTTCGTCCACCCCGGAGCCCGACGCGCGCTATCGGGCCTATGATTTCAGACCATGGCCCTTTGGATTTCAACCCGGTTCGCGTAAAGGGATCAAATGTCCCGTTGCTTCCAGATATCCTGATTGGCCTTGCGGCGGTCCTTGCCAGAGCGTCGTGGGTCCTTTTCCGGCTCGAAGCGGAACATTTCCCGACGGTCGTGCTGGCTCTTGCGGCGCTCGCCCTTGCGGCGCTCCGGGCCGGTGTAGGGCCTTGACGGGGCTTCGGTCTGTGGGTCGTCTTCGCTCATGCCGGAGTCCTTCGCAACGAATGTGTGATCAAGTGGAGGGCTAACCTGAGCCGGATGGGGGGTCGTTGGAGATCTCCTTGCGCAGCTCCCGGATTTCCTGGCGCAGTGCCTTGAGGTCTTCGTGCAACTGGGTGTTCTCGGCGTGGACCACTTCCTCGATGGTGTCATGCTCGAACTGCTGCTGATCCTCCTGCATCGACTGCATGGTGTTGACGATGATGGCGATGAAAAGGTTAAGGATGGTGAAGGTGGCAATCAGGATGAAGGGCACGAAGAACACCCAGGCCCAGTTGTATTGTTCCATCACCGGTCGGGCGATGCCCATGGACCAGCTCTCCAGGGTCATGACCTGGAAGAGGGTGTACATGGATTGTCCCAGGCTGCCGAACCACTCCGGAAAGCTCTTGCCGAACAGGCCGGTGGCAATCACCGCGAACACATAGAACAGCAGCACCAGCAGGCCCAGGATGGACAGGATCCCCGGGATGGCCTTGAGCAGGGCCTCCACGATGAAGCGCAGCTTGGGCATCATGGACACCAGGCGCAACAGTCGCAGCACCCGCAGCACGGCCATGGGGCCGGAGGCCGGGACGAGGGCGATGCCCACCACCAGGAAGTCGAACACGTTCCAGGGGCGTCGGAAAAAGCCCCAGCCCTGGGCAAAGAGCTTGAGCAGGATTTCCACCACAAAGATGCCCAGAATGACCTTGTCTGCCACCAGCAGCCACGGCCCCACCGTGTGCTCCATGACGGTCGGCGAGGTCTCCAGACCCAGCACCGCTGCATTGATGAGGATCAGCGCGATGATCCAGCGCTGAATGCGGTCGGATTCGATAAAGGCGCCCACACGGGCGCGTGGACCGGCCACGGCGTGCATTTGAGGATTCCTTGGGTCTTTCAAGCCATTAAAACCCTTCTGCCCGATGGGGAGAAGGGGGTCGGGACCCGTTCAGTCGGGCCTTTGTCGTTCAATCGATGGACATGCCCTTGAGGCTGTCTCTGAGGACCTGCGCCGATGCCTGCATGCCCTTGAGTTCCGCATCGTTGATCAATGGCGCCACACGGGACTCAATGCCATCCCGACCGACGATGCAGGGGACGCTCAGGCAGACATCCTCAAGGCCATAGTCTCCCTGAGGGTCCACGCTCACCGCCAGAACACTCTTCTGATCTTCCAGGATCACGCGCACCAGATAGGCGATCACCAGGCCAATGGCGGTGTTGGTGTAGCCCTTGCGCGAGATGATATCAAAGGCGGCAGTCTTTACCTGCTGAAATAATCTCTCCATGGCCTGGGCGTCGAACTGCCGCCCGTTGACCGTCTGCTCGAACAGGTTAAGCCCGCCCACCTTGGCGCTGCTCCAGATGGGAACCTCGGAATCACCGTGCTCGCCCATGATGTAGGCGTGCACCGAACGGGGGTTCACGCCATAGTATTCACCCAGTGCGGCGCGGAACCTGGAGGTGTCCAGCATGGTGCCGGTACCGATCACGCGTTGGGCCGGTCGTTGTGTGAGGCGCTGCATCGCGTAGGTGAGGATGTCCACCGGATTGGTGGCAATCACCAGCACGGCGTCGGGCGCGTGGCGGTCAAGATGACCGGCGATCTCGCGGAACACGGCGGCGTTGCGGTTGAGCAGTTCCAGGCGCGACTCGCCGGGTTTCTGGTTGACGCCGGCAGTGATGACGATCACGCTACAGTCGGCCAGGTCGGCATAGTCGCCGGCCCGGACCATGACCCGTCCCACCAGGGACTGGCCGTGCATCAGGTCCATGGCCTCGCCTTCGGCCCGCTGATGATCCCGGTCCACCAGGATCAGATTGCCGGCGATCTGTCGTTGAAAAATGGAATAGGCGGCGGCAACCCCTACGTTGCCGGTGCCGATGATGCCTACACTATTCTTGGCCATGGCAGAACTCTCCTGGGCTGGGTGCCCCCCTCAAGAGGGGCAATGTATCTGCTGTGGTATGGCAACGCTTGTCATGATGACTGATTCTGGTAGAACATCACAAAACTTCCGCAGGTTTCACGGCATAATCACGGACTGGTCAGGGCCTGTTTCTCTTCAGGCCTTTCAAGAGGATACGCGGTATATGACAGCTTCTCCGGATAATCCAGGCGACGATCACGAGGAACGCTCCCCCACGCAGCGGATCAGTGCGGAGAGCATGCGTGCACTCTATGACCTCAATGCCCGTATGGTGTTCGGTTTGCACGGGGAGGAACACTGGTTTACCGCAGGTGCCCGGGTGTTCGTGCTGGGCCGCAGCCATGACTGCGACCTGATGGTGTCGGTGCCCGTGGCCTCAAGGCATCATGCCCGGGTGATCTATCGCAAGGGCAAGTTCGTGCTCATCGATCAGAGCACGAACGGAACCTATGTGCGTTTGCAGGGCAATGACGAAATCTGCCTGCTCAACGGGGAGGAATTGCCGTTGGTGGGGGAGGGGTTGATCAGCCTGGGACGCCCGGTAGCCGAAGACGATACGCATCTGGTGAGCTTTTCCGTGCCCCACTGATCGTGCCCCGGGCCCGGCGCACGACCGGGCCTACACGACCGCAAGGCCTGCCCGCTCCATCATGCTGCACAGCCGGATGAGCGGGAGTCCCACCAGTGCCGTGGGGTCGTCTCCCTCCATTGCCTCGAACAGTGCGATTCCCAACCCTTCCGACTTGATGCTGCCAGCACACTGGTAGGGCTGTTCCTTGCGCAGGTAGTTCTCGATCTGCTCGGCGCTCAGTGAGCGAAACCGCACCCTGAAGGTTGCCAGGTCCACCTGCGCCTCACCGGTGACGGCATTCAGCAGGCACAGCCCGGTGTGGAAGACCACCGTGCGGCCCGAGGCCGCCCCCAGCTGTTCCACGGCCCGTTGATGACTGCCGGGCTTGCCCAGTATCCGACCATCCAGCTCGGCGCACTGGTCGGAGCCGATGATGAGGCTGTCGGGTTTTTGCTCGGCACCCGCCCGGGCCTTGGCCTCGGCCAGGCGGGCCACCATGGCACCCGGGGCCTCTCCTGCCTTCGGGGTCTCATCCACCTGGGGTGAGCAGGTATCGAAGGGCAGGGCCAGGCGCTGCAGCAATTCGCGGCGGAACGGCGAGGTCGAGGCCAGGACGAGTCCGGGGTTCATCAGCTGCCCTCGATCTCCACCAGGGCGTCGTCCGGGTTGACGCTGTCACCCTTGGCCACATGAATGGCCTTGACCACACCGCCCACGGGGGCCTGGACTTCGGTTTCCATCTTCATGGCTTCCAGGATCAGCACCCCGTCACCGGCCTTGACCTCGTCGCCTTCCTTCACCAGCACATCAATGATGGTGCCAGGCATGGAGGTGCTCACGTGGCCGGGCTTGGTGGCACGGGGACGACCGCTGCCCCGCGGGCCATCGCGTCGGGCACCACCGTCACCATCCAGCGCCAGTTCGTCCAGGGTCTCAACGACAATCTCTTCCGGCATGCCGTCCACGGTCACATAGAAGGGACGCTCGTGATCCCGCTTGTGGCCGGTGCCGGTGACCTTGATGTGGTAGGTCTCGCCGTGGAGGGTGGCCTTGAACTCCACCGGGGCGTTCTTTTCCTCGGCCTTGGCGCCCACAGGCTCCAGCGGCTCGGGCACCAGCTTGCCGTCGCGGCGATGTTCCAGATACTCGCGACCCAGGTCCGGGAACATGGCGTAGATCATTACGTCCTCTTCCGACCGGGCCAGGTCGCCCACCTGCTTGCGCAGTGCGTCCATCTCGTCCTGCAGCAGATCGGCAGGGCGGCACTCGATCACCTCCGCATCCCCGATGGCCTTGCGGCGCACCACGGCGTTCACCTGACCCGGGGTGCGGCCATACCGACCCTGCAGATAGCTCTTCACCTCGTTGGTGATGGTCTGATAACGCTCTTCGGTGAGCACGTTCATCACCGCCTGGGTGCCCACGATCTGGGAGGTGGGCGTGACCAGGGGCGGATAGCCCAGGTCTTCTCGCACCCGGGGGATTTCGGTCATCACCTGGTTGACCTTGTCCAGGGCTCCCTGGGCCTTGAGCTGGCTGACCAGGTTGGAGATCATCCCGCCCGGCACCTGGGTGGTCTGCACGCGGGTGTCCACGCCGGTGAACTCGCTCTCGAACTGGTGGTATTTCTTGCGGATCTCCCGGAAGTAAAAGCCGATCTCCTGGAGTGCGGCCAGATCCAGGCCGGTGGTGTACTGGCTGTCATGCAGGGCCGCCACCATGCTCTCCGTGGGGGCGTGGCTGGTGCCGCCGGCAAAGGCCGACATGGCGGTGTTGATGTTGGCCGCACCGTGCTCCACCGCCTTGAGGTGGCACATCTCGGAGAGACCTGCAGTGGCATGGGTGTGCAGGTGGATGGGAACGGCAACCGCGTCGGTGAGGGCCGAGACCAGCTCGCCCGTGGCATAGGGTGTGAGCAGGCCGGCCATGTCCTTGATGGCAATGCTGTCGCAGCCCATGTCCACCATCTCGCGGGCCATGGTCACGAACTGCTCCGGGGTGTGCACCGGGCTTGTGGTGTAGCTGATGGCGCCCTGGGCGTGCTTGCCTTCCTTCTTGACGGCCTCGATGGCCACGCGCACGTTGCGGGTGTCGTTCATGGCGTCGAAGATGCGGAAGACATCCATGCCGTTATCGGCGCTCTTGGCCACGAAGCCGCGCACCACGTCGTCGGCATAATGGCGGTAGCCCAGCAGGTTCTGGCCGCGCAGCAGCATCTGCAGGCGGGTGTTGGGCAGGGCTTCGCGCAACTGGCGCAGGCGCTCCCATGGGTCTTCCTTCAAAAAGCGCAGGCAGGCGTCGAAGGTGGCGCCGCCCCAGACTTCCAGGGACCAGAAGCCCACCGCGTCCATCTTCTCGCAGATGGGGAGCATGTCCTCCGTGCGCATGCGCGTGGCGATCAGGCTCTGGTGGCCGTCTCGCAGGGTCAGGTCGGTGATCGTTACCTTGGACATCAGTGCATTACCTTCTGGTCAGAGACCCTTGTGAGCGGAAATCGCAGCGGCGATCACGGCCGCCAGTTCCCGGGTGGGGCGACGAACGGAATATTGGGTGAGTTCCGGGTGGGCATCCACGTAACCCGTGTCGAAGCTGCCCTTGCGGAAGGCCTCGCTGTCCAGGATCTCCAGATGATACGGGATGGTGGTCTTCACGCCGTATACGCCCATGTCGTTCAGGGCGCGGCGGGCCCGAGGGATCAGGGATTCCCAGTCCAGCGCCCAGACAATGAGCTTGGCGCACATGGAGTCGTAATGGGGCGGGATGTGGTAACCGGTGTAGATGGCACCGTCGGTGCGTACCCCCGGTCCACCGGGGGCAAAATAGCGGGTGATGCGACCAAAGCTGGGCAGGAAATCGTTCTTCGGGTCTTCGGCGTTGACACGAAACTCTATTGCGAAGCCTCGGCAGCTGATCTGATCCTGGCTGTAGCGCAGCGGCTCACCAGCGGCGATACGGATCTGCTCCTGCACGATGTCGACTCCGGTGATCATTTCGGTAACCGGGTGCTCCACCTGCAGGCGGGTGTTCATCTCCATGAAGTAGAAGCTGTCGTCGGCATCCATGAGGAATTCCACGGTGCCGGCGTTCTCGTAACCTACCGCCCGGGCGGCGCGCACGGCCAGTTCGCCCACGTATTCACGCTGCTCGGGGCTGAGCTGGGGCGAGGGGGCGATCTCCACCAGCTTTTGATGGCGCCGCTGGATGGAGCAGTCCCGCTCATAGAGGTGGATCACGTTGCCGTGGCGGTCGGCCAGGATCTGTGCCTCGATGTGGCGCGGGTTGACGATGGCCTTTTCCATGAAGATCTCGGTGCTGCCAAAGGCCTTGGTGGCTTCGGATCGCACGCGGTCATAATTGCGGCGCAGGCTGGCCTCGTCATCACAGCGACGGATGCCGCGGCCACCGCCCCCGTTGGTGGCCTTGAGCATGACCGGGTAGCCGATGTCGCGGGCCAGGCTGACAGCCTCCTCGACATCGGAGAGGTTACCCTCGCTGCCCGGGATGACGGGCACGCCCGCCTCGATCATGGCCTCGCGCGCCGCCACCTTGTCGCCCATGCGGCTGATGACCTTGCTGTCCGGCCCCACGAACTGGATGCCGCGGTCGGCGCAAACCTGCGCAAATTCGGGGTTTTCGGAGAGAAATCCGTAGCCCGGGTGGATGGCATCGCAGCCGGCCGTGCGGGCCATGTTCACCATGCGGTGCACGTTCAGGTAGCCGGACAGGGAGTCGGGGCCGATGGAGTAGGATTCATCGGCCTTTTTGACATGCAGCCCGTGGCGGTCCGCATCGGTGTACACGGCCACGGAAGTGATGCCCATCTCCGCGCAGGCGCGGATGATACGAACGGCGATCTCACCGCGGTTGGCGATCAGAAGCTTCTTTATCACGAACAGGTCCCGCGCCTGCGCTGAGGCGATTGATTCATGGGTTGGTGCCTGGCCTGGTCGGGGCAGGATTCGCTGCCCGGGGCCTGGCCCGTGCACCTTGAAAAAGCCGACTCTCGACCCAAGCATGGGGAAGAGGAGCGGGCCGCGTGCAGCCCGCAGATTGTCATCAAACCGTCAGTATCCGTGAACGAAGCACGGTTTTTCAAGCCGTGATCGCGAATTCGTTTTGACAGTTCCGCGATAAGCCCTCTAGAATTGCGCGCTTATGTCCGAGACCACCCTTCCCGAGCGGGTCGACCCGTTTCGCCTCGCCGGTAACACGCGCCCTCTGGAGGGCCTGCTGGAAGCATCGAGCCTGCCGCGTCTGGTTGCAGCGGGTATCGCACTGGCCGCGCCAGCACGAGTGTCGCTGCGATTCGGGCGGGAGCATGGTGGGCAGGTGAAGGTGTTCGGCAGCGCCCAGGCTGAGCTGGCCTTGCAATGCCAGCGCTGCCTGGGGTCCATGACCTGGCCAGTGGATACCACCTTCGAGGGCGTGGTGCTCGATGAAGGACGCTCCATCGAGGAGCTGCCGGTCGAGCTTGAGCCGGTCATGCTGGAAGACGGGCGGATTTCGGTCTGGGCGCTGGTGGAGGACGAACTGCTCCTGGCGTTGCCGACGGTCCCCATGCATGCGGATGACCGCTGCCCGGATCAGCCATTGAAAGAATTTTCGCAGGCGGAGGTGGAGACACTCCGCAAGCAGGAAGACAACCCGTTCGCTGCCCTGGGTGCCCTGAAGGGGCGCCTGGACGACGACGGTTGATTGACACGGCCGCCGGCGGGGAAACCCCGGCGGCACAGAACGCTTTATAATTGGAGAGACATCATGGCTGTTGCACAAGGTCGTACCACCCGTTCCCGTCGCGGCATGCGTCGTTCCCACGACGCCCTCACCGGTCCCACCCTGTCCGTTGAGCCCACCACCGGTGAGCTGCATCGTCGTCATCACATCAGTGCCGACGGTTTTTACCGTGGTCGTCAGGTGATCAAGGCCAAGGATCTGGAAGAAGACGACGAGTAAAATCGGGTCCCGGGTTGCCGGTGATGTTGATGCATGACCCTTGGGACACTGGTGTCACGCCGGTCAGGGGTATGAGTCGACGGACTGCCGGGCAACCGACGAGGCCATTGCCGGTGGGCCGTTTGGTCCTCCGCTATCGACCTCGTGGGGTCAAGTATCCCGCGAGGCTTTCCTGTGCAGATCAAAAAAGAGTTTGTCCATGAGCGGTCTCTTTACCATCGCACTGGATGCCATGGGGGGTGATCACGGCCCCCATGTGGTTGTTCCGGCGGCACTCAAGGCACTGGCCGAGTTTTCCGATATCCACCTCATCCTGGTGGGCGACAAGGCACGGCTGGAGAAGGAACTGGCCGCCGTTGGCAAGGCGCCCTCGGATCGGCTGCGCATCCATCACGCGGCCCAGGTGGTGGGCATGGACGAGCCCCCGACACAGGCTTTGCGTAACAAGAAAGACTCCTCCATGCGGGTGGCCATCAACCTGGTCAAGCACCAGCAGGCGGATGCCTGCGTCAGTGCCGGCAACACCGGCGCCCTGATGGCCACGGCCCGCTACGTGCTCAAGACCCTCCCGGGGATCGATCGCCCCGCCATCATCACCGCCATCCCCGCCATCAAGGGCCACACCCACATGCTGGATCTGGGTGCCAACGTGGACTGCTCGGCCAGTCATCTGTACCAGTTCGCCGTGATGGGCTCCGAGCTGGCCAGCGCCGTGGACAATGTCAGCAATCCACGGGTGGGCCTGCTGAATATTGGTGAGGAGGACATCAAAGGGAATGACCAGGTGAAGGAAGCGGCCCATATGCTGGAGCAGAGCCACCTGAACTACATCGGTTTCGTTGAAGGCAACGACATCTACTGCGGTGACGTGGATGTGGTGGTCTGCGACGGCTTTGTGGGCAACGTGGCGCTCAAGACCAGCGAGGGCGTGGCAAGGATGGTCTCGCATTACATGCGGGCCGAATTCAAGCGCAGCTTGCTGAGTCGCCTGGCCGCCCTGGTGGCCATGCCGGTATTGCGCAAGTTCCGTGGTCGCATTGACCCCCGAGCCTATAATGGGGCCAGCCTGCTGGGGCTGCAGGGCGTGGTGATCAAGAGCCATGGTGGGGCCGATGCAGTGGCCTTCGAGAACGCCATCCGCATTGCCCGCATCGAGGCTCGCAAGCGGGTACCGCAGCGCATCGACAAGCGGCTGGGAGAGCTGCTGAATGAGGAGTCGGCATCGTGATCTATTCCCGTATAACAGGGACCGGGAGCTATCTTCCGGAGAAGGTTCTGACCAACCGGGATCTGGAAAAGATCGTGGAGACCTCGGATGAGTGGATCCGCGAGCGCACCGGCATTGCTCAGCGCCATGTGGTGGCGGACGACGAGAGCACCTGCGATCTGGCGGAGCAGGCGGCCCGTCGAGCCATGGAAATGGCTGGGCGCCGCCCCGAGGACATTGATCTGATCATTGTGGGTACCACCACCCCGGACCAGGTCTTTCCCAGCACGGCCTGCCTGTTGCAGCAGCGTCTGGGCGTGCACAACGGCTCCCCGGCCTTCGATGTGCAGGCCGTGTGCACGGGCTTTGTCTATGCCCTGGGCGTGGCCGACCAGTTCATTCGGGCGGGCAGTGCCCGTTGCGCCCTGGTGGTGGGAGCAGAGACCATCTCCCGTATCCTGGACTGGAACGACCGGGGCACTTGCGTGCTCTTTGGAGACGGTGCCGGCGCCGTGGTTCTGGAGGCATCGGACAAGCCCGGTGTACTCTCCACGCACCTGCACGCGGATGGCCGTTACGAGAATCTGCTGAGCGTGCCCCGGGGAGTGGGGCGTGGCTACAAGGACATGATTGCCGGCGAAGCCTATCTGCAGATGAAGGGCAACGAGGTCTTCAAGTGGGCGGTCAACACCCTGGGGCGGATCGTCGAGGAAACCCTGGAAAAGCATGGCCTGGAGCAATCCCAGGTGGACTGGCTCATCCCTCATCAGGCCAATATCCGCATCATTCAGGCCACGGCGCGCAAGCTGAAACTGCCCATGGAGAAGGTGGTGGTGACCGTGGAGAATCACGGCAATACCTCGGCGGCCTCGGTACCCATGGCCCTGGATGAGGCGGTGCGCGATGGGCGTATCCAGCCCGGTCAGCTGGTGCTCATGGAAGCCTTTGGTGGCGGTTTCACCTGGGGTTCGGCGTTGGTGTACTTTTAGGCTCGCTCCTGCCCGTGGGCCTGGCGTTTGCGTGGGCGTGAACCGAATGTCCGTCGATCATGCTAAGGTATGGGTCGTCGCAATCTTTCGGTGGTGCCATGGGACAGGAAATCGAAAAAAAATTCCTCGTGGTTTCTGATGCCTGGAAGCAGCATGTCACAAAGAGCGTGAAGCTCAGGCAGGGTTATCTGTGTGGTAACAAGAGCGCTTCGGTGCGGGTGCGCGTGTCCGATGAGCAAGCGGACCTGAACATCAAGAGCGCCACGCTGGGTGTGCAGCGTCAGGAGTTCGAGTATTCCATCCCGGCGGCCGATGCTCATGACCTGCTGGAATCCCTGTGCCATCATCCCTTGATCGAGAAGATCCGTCATTTCGTGCCGGTGGGGAATCACCTGTGGGAAGTGGACGTGTTCGAGGGAGACAATGCCGGTCTTGTGGTGGCTGAGGTGGAGCTGGAGCATGCCGAGCAGGAGCCGGCCATACCCCCCTGGGCCGGCGAAGAGGTCTCCCATGACCCGCGCTATTACAACACGAGTCTTGTGCAACACCCTTACAAGGATTGGTAGTCGCAATGTCCCGAGATCACGACGGAGCCGGTAGCGGGTTGAGTCCGCGCATGGTGGACGTGCTGCTGGTGGATGATCACGAACTGGTGCGCATCGGTATTCGTGGGTTGCTGGAATCCCGCTCTGCGCAGACCGGTATCCATGTGGTGGGCGAGGCCGGTTCCGGTGAGGAGGCCCTGGAGCAATTGCCACGTCTGCGCCCGGATGTGTTGTTGCTGGACCTGAACATGCCCGGCATGGGGGGGCTTGAGACCACCCGGCAGGTACTGGCCCGTTACCCGGGGACCAAGGTGATCGTGCTCACCGTTCAGGACGAGGGGCCGTTCCCCCGCTGGCTGATGGATAGCGGGGCTTCGGGTTATCTCACCAAGGGGTGTCAGGTGGACGAGTTGATCGAGGCCATCGGCTTGGCCGTGCGCGGTGACCGGCATGTGAGCCCGAAAATCGCCCATCAACTGTCGGGGGGCGATAGCGCCGGGACGAAGGATGCCCTGGCCCGTCTTTCTCCCAGAGAGCGCCAGATATTGGTGCTTCTGGTGAAGGGATGCAAGCAACAGCAGATTGCCAATGAGTTGGGCGTGCATGTGAAGACCGTCAGTACCTACAAGGCCCGCCTGCGGGACAAGCTGGAGTGCTCCAGCGATATCGAGCTGCTGCGCATGGCCATGGATCATGGCATCACCGCTCCGGATCCTTCCGAAGACGCCTGAGGTCTGTGCGCTGTCGTGTCCCGAACCGTATTTGACCTCCACTGTACCCGGTGCCCCCGACTGGTGGGGTTTCTGTCCCAGGTGCGCGAGGCGCATCCTGGTTATCATGCCGCCCCCGTACCTCCCTTCGGTGACCCCGATGCCCGCTTGCTGATTGTCGGGCTGGCGCCGGGCATGCACGGTGCCAATGCCTCGGGCCGGCCCTTCACCGGCGACCATGCGGGCATCCTGCTATACCGCACCCTGTACGACATGGGCTTTGGCAGCCATCCTGAATCCCGTTCCCGTGACGATGGGCTGACCCTGAAGGATTGCCGCATCACCAATGCGGTGAAGTGTCTGCCGCCCCAGAACAAACCCCAGGGGACAGAGGTTCGCGCCTGCAATGATTATCTGGCCGCGGAACTGGAAACCCTGCCCAATTCCGCCGTGGTGCTGGCCCTGGGTGCCATCGCCCATCAGGCCGTCCTGAGGGCACGGAACCTGAAACTCAAGGATCATCCCTTCGGTCATCATCGCCTCCATGATCTGCCCGGCGGTCTCACCCTGGTGGACTCGTACCACTGCAGTCGCTACAACACCCAGACCCGCCGCTTGACGCCGGAGATGTTTCAGGCTGTCTTCGCGGATCTGCGCCAGCGCCTGGACTCCCGTTGATCCCATGGTGACGGAAGAGTCTGCACCGGAACCGGGCTTTGATGCCAAGTCCTTCCTGGCCGGACTGACCCGCCATCCGGGTGTCTACCGGATGCTGGACGAGGATGGCGTGGTGCTCTACGTGGGCAAGGCGAAGAACCTCAGAAACCGGGTGTCCAGCTATTTTCGCCGCAACCTGCCCAGCCCCCGCATCCGTTCCATGGTGGCGCAGATACGGGATGTGCAGGTCACGGTGACCACCACCGAGGCCGAGGCCCTGCTGCTGGAGAACAACCTCATCAAGCAGCACCGGCCGCGCTACAACGTGCTGCTGCGAGATGACAAGAGCTACCCTTATATCCACCTCTCCCAGCACACCTATCCACGCCTGACGTTTCATCGTGGCGCCCGCAAGAAGCCAGGGCGCTACTTTGGGCCGTATCCATCCACCCCGGCGGTGCGCGACACGCTCAACCTGTTGCAGAAACTCTTTCTGATCCGCCCCTGCAAGGACAGTTTTTTCGAGAATCGCTCACGCCCCTGCCTGCAATACCAGATCAAGCGTTGCACCGCTCCCTGCGTGGGGCTGATCGATCCCCTGGCTTATGACCGCGATGTGAAGCATGCGGTGGATTTTCTCGAGGGTCGCAGCGATCAGGTGATGCGGGATCTGGTGGCCGAGATGGAGACGGCCTCGGCTCGCCTGGAGTTCGAGCGGGCGGCCCAGCTGCGTGATCAGATCACCCGACTGCGGCAGATCTCCGAGCGGCAGTATGTGAGCGGTGAGGGCGGGGATGTGGATATCATCGCCGCGGCCCTGGAGGGGGGGCAGGTGTGTGTGCAGGTCTTCTCCATTCGCGGTGGCTTGAACCTGGGCAACCGGGCCCTCTTCCCCAGCCTGCCGGAGGAAACCAGTGGCGAAGCACTGATGACGGCCTTCCTGGGGCAGTATTACCTGTCCCGGGAGGTGCCGCCCCAGATCATCGTCAGTCATGCCCCGGAGGAACCGGAACTGCTGGAGGAAATGCTTGCCATGCAACGGGGCCACAAGGTGACCCTTGCCTGGAACGTGCGCGCCGAGCGTGCGCGCTGGCTGGAGATGGCCCAGCGCAATGCTCAGATGTCGCTGGCCACGCGTCTGGCCGGCAGGGCCGGGATGCGTGAGCGCCTGGAGGCCCTGCGGGAAGCCCTGGAGCTGGAGGAGGTGCCCACACGCATGGAGTGTTTTGATATCAGCCACTCCCAGGGGGAGGCCACTGTCGCCTCCTGTGTGGTCTTCAACCCCGAAGGTCCGCTCAAGTCGGATTACCGACGCTTCAACATCCGTGACATCACCCCCGGGGATGATTACGCGGCCATGCACCAGGCCTTGCATCGGCGTTACACCCGTCTCAAGGAGGGGGAGGCGCGTCTGCCCGACATCCTGTTCATCGATGGTGGCAAGGGGCAGGTGCGTCAGGCCTTGGAGGTGCTGGAGGAGTTGCAGGTGGAGGGTGTGATGGTGGTGGGCATCGCCAAGGGCGAGGATCGCCGGCCGGGCCTGGAAACGCTTATATTGAGCGATGAACGCGGCCCGTCTATACTGCCGCCCAGCTCAAAGGCACTGCACCTGATTCAGCAGGTCCGTGACGAGGCGCACCGGTTTGCCATCACGGGACACCGTCAGCAGCGTGCCAAGGCACGCAATACGTCACCGCTGGAGCAGATTCCCGGTATGGGGCCCAAGCGTCGCCAGCAACTGCTCAAGCATTTTGGTGGCTTGAGGGGCGTCAGCAGTGCCAGGGTGGAAGAGCTCGCCAAGGTGCCCGGCATCAGTCGCAAGCTGGCGCAGCAGATATTCGATTCGCTACACGACGACTGATTCATGACATTCTCCATCCCCAATCTGCTGACCTGGCTGCGGATCGCCCTGATCCCTTTGATCGTGGTCACGTACTACTATCCTCACCCGCTCTCCGGCCCGGTGAGCGCCTTCATCTTCGCCCTGGCAGGGGTGACGGACTGGCTGGATGGCTATCTGGCGCGGCGCCTGGAGCAGACATCCCAGTTTGGTGCCTTTCTCGACCCGGTGGCCGACAAGCTCATGGTGGCCACGGCCCTGGTGCTGCTGGTAGACAACCCAGGTGGCGTTCTGCTCACCCTGGCGGCGGTGGTGATCATCGGCAGGGAGATCGCCATCTCCGCCCTGAGGGAGTGGATGGCGCAGCTGGGGCAGTCAGGGGCGGTGGCGGTGTCCTGGATCGGCAAGCTCAAGACCACCGCGCAGATGGTGGCCATCTTCCTGTTGCTCTACGGCCAGCCCATCCTTGCTCTGCCCAGTATGAGCATTGGCATGGTCCTGCTCTACGTGGCCGCTGGCCTCACCCTGTGGTCCATGTTCCACTACCTGCGGGCAGCCATGCGCATCAGCGAGTAGCCTGAGCCATCGGTTCAGGCGGAGGCGGCCTGGGCCGCTGGTCGCTGAGCGGTCGATTTGTCGAAGCGGACCGACTGGCGATACGGGAAGACATCGCCATGGATGCCTTTCTTCACGTCCTCCTGTCGCGCTTGCCAGTAGCGGTAGTCGAACAGGTCGGGGTGCAGCTTGATCAGGGTGCGGCGCACCCTGGGGTCGGTGCTCAGGAAGGTGGGGAATTCCTCGGGGAAGACCTCGTTGGGGCCGGCTGAATACCAGGCATCCGAGCTGAGTTCGTCCTCGGGGAAGGGGGATTCGGGGATCTTGCGGAAATGGCACTCGGTGAGATAGCAGATCTCATCGTAATCATAGAACACCACCTTGCCGCTGTCGGTGACCCCGAAGTTCTTGAACAGCAGGTCGCCGGGGAAGATGTTCACGCCCATCAACTGCTTCACTGCCAGTCCCCATTCATGCAGGGCATGACGTGCTTCTTCCTCATTGGCACTTTGCAGGAAGACGTCCAGCGGCAGCATGCGCTTTTCGATATACAGGTGCTTGATCACCAGCATGCCGTCGCTTTCCTCCACCTGGGAACCCACCTCGTTCTGCAGGGCCTCCAGCAGTTCCGGGGAGAACCGTGACAGGGGGAAGGCCACCTCGGAAAACTCCAGGGTGTCGGCCATGCGGCCCACCCGGTCGTGCATCTTCACCTGCAGGTAACGTCGCTCGATCAATTCGTGGGTGACATCCTTCTGCGGCGGGAAGCGGTCCTTGATCACCTTGAATACATACGGGTAGGAGGGCAGGGTGAAGACCATCATCACCAGGCCCGGCGTACCCGGGGCCAGGGCGAACAGGTCGTCGCTGTCGGCCAGGTGGTGGAGGAAGTCCCGGTAGAATTCGTTCTTGGCCTGCTTGTGGAAGCCCAGGCTCATGTAGAGTTCGGCCACGGCCTTGTTGGGCATCAGATCCTGCAGGAAGGCCACGGTGGCCGCAGGGACCGGGGTTTTCACGAGGAAGTAGGCCCGGGCAAAGCTGAACACCGCTTCGGCCTCCTCCTCGGTGGTGAGCAGCGCGTCGGCGACGATGCCGCCGTGTTCGTTGTTGGTGAGCGGCACGATGAACGGGTGGCAGTGCCCCTCGTGCACCACACGGCCAATCAGGTAGGCGGCCTTGTTGCGAAAGAAGGGGAACTCCAGCACGTCGATGCGCAGATCCGACATGGCCTCGGAGCCGAATGCGGATCGCTCGATCAGGGCCTCGGTGATGTTGCTCACATCCTGGGACAGGTCGGCGTGGGGCAGGTTGAAGTAGAAGGCGGAGAGGATCTCCCAGATGCAGGTTTCCACGCCCCCATCGCGGGTATGGAAGGACAGATAGCCCCGGTAACGCTCGGCCAGTTCCTGTCGGTTGGCCACGGATTCCAGGAAGATCATGTCGTTATTGTAGTATTTGCGCTCAAAAAGGCGGCAGAACACCGAGTTGTAGAAGGTTTCTGCCAGTTCCGGGCGGGAGTGGTGCTGGAGCAGGTCCATGTAGGAGATCTTCACCCGCTGCCACAGTTGTTCCTCCAGGCCATTGATACCGAAGGTGGCGCGCACCTTGGAGAGGGTTTCCTGCACCCGCCCGTCGTAGGAACTGATCCGTTTGACTGACGCGGCCCGAACGGCCTCCCAGTCGGCATGCTCGAAGCGTTCCCGGGCACTGCTGGTGATTTCCTGGAAGAACGAGAAGTGGCGTTCAAAACCCGTGAGGATGGAGCGGGCGATCTGCCGCGCGCGGTCATTCATGGTCTGCTGGTCGCCTTTGGTCGCCTGAGCGGTGTGTGCCGTCGTCATGTCGAATTTACTACAGTATTTACTCTGTTTGCATCAGTTGCTATGTTGCATTGCACCAGCAAATGGTTACTATTGAAATTTCTTGCTGGCTTTTGTCTGAGTCTAGACTACGCTTGGCCCCTCCATTCGAGAAGTCGGGTGGAGTCGTCGGGTAAGCAGATAAGCGGGTTTCCGGTCTGCGTCACCGGGGCCCACACGAGAACGTTCGGCCATACGTTGTCCTGTCCGGACCGAGAGACCCCCGCCCGGGATACGGGCCACAACGATATAGTGACAGAGGATTAGGCATGATGAACCGAGATGAACAGATCAAGGCGCTCGAAAAGGACTGGGCAGAAAATCCGCGCTGGAAGGATGTGACGCGCGGCTACACTGCTGAGGACGTGGTGCGCCTGCGTGGCTCCGTTCAGCCTGAGCACACCCTGGCCCGCCGCGGCGCCGAGAAGCTGTGGAAGCTGGTCAATGGCGACGCGAAGAAGGGTTACGTGAACTGCCTGGGCGCCCTGACCGGTGGTCAGGCCGTGCAGCAGGCCAAGGCCGGTATCGAGGCCATTTATCTGTCCGGTTGGCAGGTGGCGGCGGATGCCAACACCTCCGAGACCATGTATCCGGACCAGTCCCTGTACGCCTATGATTCCGTGCCCACGGTGGTGCGTCGCATCAACAACGCCTTCAAGCGTGCCGATGAGATCCAGTGGTCCCGTGGCATCAGCCCGGAAGACAAGGACGGTATCGATTACTTCCTGCCCATCGTGGCAGATGCAGAAGCTGGCTTCGGCGGTGTGCTGAATGCCTACGAACTGATGAAGAACATGATCACCGCCGGCGCCGCGGGCGTGCACTTCGAAGACCAGCTGGCCGCGGTGAAGAAATGCGGTCACATGGGTGGCAAGGTGCTGGTGCCCACCCAGGAAGCGGTGCACAAGCTCATCGCCGCCCGTATGGCGTCCGACGTGATGGGGGTGCCCACCCTGTTGCTGGCTCGTACCGACGCCGAGGCCGCCAACCTGCTGACCTCTGACTTTGATGAGAACGATCGTCCGTTCGTCAGCGGCGAGCGTACCGCCGAGGGCTTCTACCGGGTGAAGAATGGTCTGGAGCAGGCCATCTCCCGCGGTGTGGCCTATGCCCCGTATGCTGACCTGGTGTGGTGCGAGACCGGCACGCCGGATCTGGGCTTTGCCCGTGAGTTCGCCGAGGCCGTGCGCGCCAAGAACCCGAACCAGCTGCTGGCCTACAATTGCTCTCCCTCCTTCAACTGGAAGAAGAACCTGGACGACAAGACCATCGCCCATTTCCAGGAGAAGCTGTCCGAGTACGGTTACAAGTACCAGTTCATCACCCTCGCCGGTATCCACAACATGTGGTACAACATGTTCGATCTGGCCTACGACTATGCCCGCGGCGAGGGCATGAAGCACTATGTGGAGAAGGTGCAGCAGCCCGAGTTCGCGGCACGCGACAAGGGTTACACCTTCGTGTCTCACCAGCAGGAGGTGGGTGCCGGTTACTTCGACGACATCACCACCGTGATTCAGGGTGGCACCTCTTCGGTGACCGCGCTGAAGGGTTCCACCGAGGAAGATCAGTTCAGCGGCTAAGGCCTGCCTGGGCTGGCCCGAACTGAACGGGACCTTCAAAGGGCCGCATCAACCGGAAACGGGGGGTGCGGCCCTTTTCGTTATATGCGGCCCCTCGGGGTGTGGGTGGTGGGCCGACGGGCATCGGGGCATTGCGGTGTTTCAGTGGCTTGCGAACGGGCCTGGGTGGGGCCAGGTGTCCTGACCGCGGGGCGCCGTGAATACGTCCCTGTAGGCTTGGCAGCCGCATCCATGCGGCTGACACCCGCTTACAGGCCACCTGGCCCCACCCAGGCCCTTGCATTGTGGCTTGACGTTAAATGATCAGGAGTGTGCAGATGACATCCGAGCGATTGAATTTTCAGGGTACGGCGGACTTGTGTGATGAGCACGAGGACGGCGATATCCAGGTGTGTGAGCCGATCTTTCGGGATTTTGGCGGGGAGAAGGCCTTCTCCGGCGAGATCGTGACCTTGAAGTGCTTTGAGGACAATTCCAAGGTGCGCGAGATGCTGGGCACCGATGGACGCGGCAAGGTGCTGGTGGTGGATGCCGGGGGCTCCATGCGGTGTGCGATGCTGGGGGATCAGCTGGCCATCCTGGCGGTGAAGAATGGCTGGGCCGGTGTGGTGATGTATGGCTGCATTCGGGATTCCCGGGCCTGCGGGGCATTGTCCCTGGGGGTGAAGGCGATGGCCACGCATCCCCTCAAGAGCAGGAAGATGGGGGTGGGGCAGGAGAATATCCCGGTGCGCTTTGCGGGCGTGGAATTCCGACCGGGGGATCTGCTGTTTGCGGATGAAGATGGTATTGTGGTGCGCCCTGGCTGATTGTGTCCCGTTTTTGAGGTGAAACCATGCGGATCCCACGACTTTTTGCTGTGCTGTGTTCTTTCTTGCTGCTGGCTGCGGGGCATGCTTCGGCAGAGGTCCAGATCAAGGAGATCGAGGCGGGCGAGGGTGATCGGGCAGCGATGCACCACACGTTGCATGTGCATTACACCGGCTGGCTGGAGGATGGTACGCAGTTTGATTCCAGTCACGACCGGGGCGAGCCGCTGCGCCTTGTGCTGGGCCATGGGCAGGTGATTCCTGGTTGGGAAATGGGTCTTGAGGGAATGAAGGAGGGCGGCAAGCGGGAGCTTGTCATCCCGCCGCACCTGGCCTACGGGTCCCGGGGGGCGGGTGGTGTGATTCCACCGGACGCGACGCTGCGCTTTGAAGTGGAACTGGTGCGCGTGGAAGGGCCTGCCTACTCGAACGTGAGCAATGCTGAGTTGGAAGCCCTGCTGGAGTCGGGTGTGACCCTGATCGACATCCGCCGTCCCGATGAATGGCAGCAGACCGGCGTGTTGGAAGGGAGCGTGCTGCTCACGGCCTTCGATGAGCAGGGGCGTTTCAACCCGGCCTTTCCGGCGGAGCTGAACCGGTTGGTTGAACGGGACGAGTCCTTTGCCATCATCTGCCGCGTGGGCAACCGCACGGCCTTCCTCTCCCAGGCCATGGCGGAGCAGGGGGGGTATGAGAACGTACACAATGTCACCGAGGGCATCATGGGCTGGATCGAGTCGGGCAAGTCGGTGACCCGTTCCTGCCCTGAGCTGACCTTTGGTGCACGTTGCTGAGGGTCTGTCGGTGCCTGGTACACCCGTTCGTTTTCGTCTGACGGTATCCTGCCCGGATCGGGTAGGTATCGTGGCCGCCGTGAGCGGCTTTCTGGCGGGTCATGGGGGGTCCATCACCGAGGCGAGCCAGCACTGTGATCCGGTGACCGGCTGGTTCTTCATGCGCTATGAGATCGACGCGGGCACGCTCCCCTTCGATGCCGATGGCCTGAGGGGCGCCTTTGCGCCCGTGGCCGAGGCCTATGGCATGCACTGGCAGGTGACCGACGCCAGCCGGCCCCGCCGGGTGGTGCCGCTGGTGAGCCGTCAGGATCACTGTCTGACGGATCTGCTGTATCGCTGGCGCAGCCAGGAGATGTTTCTGGAGATCCCCTGCGTGATCTCCAACCACGAGACCATGCGGGACTACGTGGAGTGGCATGGCATCCCTTATTACCATGTGCCGGTGGATCCGCGGCACAAGACAGCCGCCTTCGAGCGGATCTCATCCCTGGTGGAGGAGGCCCGGGCCGATGTGGTGGTGCTGGCCCGGTACATGCAGATCCTGCCCCCGGAGATGTGCCAGCGCTTTGCCGGGCGGGTGATCAATATCCATCACAGTTTCCTGCCCTCGTTCGTGGGGGCCCGGCCCTACCACAAGGCCTTCGAGCGGGGGGTGAAACTGATCGGCGCCACCTGCCATTACGTGACCGATGAGCTGGATGAGGGGCCCATCATCGAACAGGACGTGGTCAGGGTGCGGCATGACCATACGGTGGATGAACTGGTCCGCCTGGGGCGTGACGTGGAGCGCACGGTGCTCTCCAGGGGGTTGCGCTACCACCTGGAGGACCGTGTGCTGATTCATGGGAACAAGACGGTGGTCTTCAGCTAGTTCGTCAGGGGGGCTCAGAACATCCCCATCAGGTCGCGCAGGTTCATCACCTGACGGCCTTCCACCTTGAGGACGCCGTCCTCCAGTTCCAGGGCCAGGGTGACGCGCTGGTCTTCCCACTCGGTGACGAAGGGCATCATGCCCAGGATCACCGACCATTCCCGCCACTGCTGCTCCACCATCTGCGCCAGATGGGCCTCACTCACGTGGGGCCATTGGGCCCTAAGGGAGCGCTCCATGATGGACTGGACCAAAGGTTCGTCAAAGGTGAGCCGCAGGCCGCCATACAGGTTGTGCAGCTGCTGGAGTTCTCCGTCCAGTTCGAAGTCGGGGTCTTCCCTGAGACCGAGGCTGACCTGGCCCGAGAGGGCGCCGGTATCGTCCCTGGCCACTGACACCTGCTCCAGAATGATCTCGCCCCCCTGGCGGAGCAGGGCGGTGAAGGCCCGTTCCAGACGTTCCTCGTCCTGCCGGGTCAGGTCGGCCTCCGGATCCAGATTGTTTGCCAGGGCCGCCAGGTCGCGCAGGACCTCGTAGCCGAGATCCGAGCTGAGCTGAAATTGGGCCTGATCCACCACCCGTTCGCCATTGAGGGAAACGCGCCCGAGGGAGAAGGCCATGCGGTCGCGGAACCGATCCCCATCACGGTGGTTGTTCCAGTTCATGGCCAGCTGCTTCAGGGACAGGGTGCCCTCCGGTTCCTCCACGGAGAGATGCCCGAGGGACAGTCGGGAATCACCCACAATCACCAGGCCTCCGTCCAGCATGGCGTCTTCCAGCCACAGGCTCAGGTCCTCCAGCAGGGCATCCAGGTCCCCGTCCTGCTCCCGCAGCCACAGGCGTGGCAGGGAGGCTTCCAGATGCGCCAGTCGGTCCTCATTGGCCAGGCGGGCATGCAGGGACCAGGGGCGCCAGGAGGCTTCGCCCGTGCGCTCGCCCTGAGCGTCCAGGATACGACCGGCGTAGGCGATTCCGCTCAGGGCGGCTTGATGCCGGCCCCGTGTGTGCACGTCCACCTGGTAGCGAAGCCAGTCATCGTCCTCAAAGTCCGGCAGGATGGATCGCCAGGTGTCGGAGAGCGTGAGGCCGCCCTCCACGCGCGCGATCGTGCCCAGCAGGCCGGCCAGTCCCCGCGTGGTGACCTGGGCGGTGCCGGAGGTTTCCAGGCGGGGCGTGCGGGTGTCCTGCAGGTCGGCCAGCAGTTCCCAGACGGGGCCGTGTGCCTCAGGGATGTAGCGCAACCGGTATTGGAGTTCCCCGGTGGCACGATCGTAATCGGCCCAGCGCAGGTGCAGTCCGGGCGTGTCGGTGTCCTGATCCTGCCAGGCCTGAAGCGTCGCCTCGACCTCTTGTGCTGCGGCACGATGCACCAGGTGATTGGCGCCCAGGACGATCACCGCCAGGATCAGGAGCAGCGCCAGAATGATCAGGGCGGTCCGTTGGCGGGCGGGGGGCATGTTGCTGGGAGGGGCCATGGCTGATCTCGTCAACAGATGAGGGGTCAAGGGTAATGCCTGAGCGGCCGGGGATCCACATCACCGGCGCGCACGACGAAAGGCCTTGAGGCCGGCATTGCGTTGGGTGAGCTGGGAGGGTGGCACGGGGTGTGGAACCTGTTCGCCCAGGTAGCGTAGGTGACTGATGCAGCCCGCCCTGCAATCGCTGGCCCCGAACCCGGGGATCAGGCTGTCTCCGCCCATGCGGGCGTTGAGAGCGCATTCGGCTTCGTGATGCAGTGTGACGTGAACCACGCGGGCCTCCGCGCGGGTGAGCAGCCAGTCGATGTGCCAGCGTCGGGTCTTTTGGCGGCGCAGATGCCGCTCGACACGGGCATCGAGATGTTGCCGGGCGCTGCCGGTGTAGATGTACCAGCCGGCCGGCAGTCGATGGGTGGGAAGTCGCCCTGCCTGTATCCGGCAGGGTCGACGCAGATGGATGTACAACTGATAGGTGGTGGGCAGGGACATGGCCCGTTCAGTATGCCATGTCTCCCACCCACCTGGCGTGGCGTCACCGGCAGGTGACGCCCGGTGGCATCAATGCTCTGCGGCCTTGTTGATGCCGATACCCGTCTGGGAACGGATGTACTGGGCCTCGAACCGGCGACGGTCCTCGGCGGCCCGCTTGGAGCGGTCCAGCCTGGAGAAGGCCCAGATGCCCAGGAAGGCGATGGTCACCGTGAACAGGGCGGGGTTGCTGTAGGGCACGATGGCCTCTTCGTTGCCCATCACCTCGACCCACACATTCGGGCCCAGCACCACCATGACCACGGCGGAGATCAGGCCCAGGGAGCCACCGATCACCGCGCCCCGGGTGGTCATGTCATGCCAGTACATGGACATGATCAGCACCGGGAAGGTGGTGGAGGCGGCAATGGTGAAGGCCAGGCCCACAAGGAACGCGATGTTCTGGCTCTGGAAGGCGATCCCCAGCAGGATGGCGATGATGCCCAGGATGATCGTGGCCACCCGGGAGACACGCATCTCCTGCTGGCTGGTGGCGTTCTTGTTGATCACGTTGGCATACAGGTCGTTGGAGATGGCCGAGGCACCCGCCAGGGTCAGGCCGGCCACTACCGCCAGGATGGTGGCGAAGGCCACGGCGGAGATGAAGCCCAGGAAGAGGTCACCGCCCAGGGCGTGGGCCAGGTGGACTGCCGGCATGTTGTCGCCGCCGAACATGCGCCCGGTCTCGTCGAAGTAGTTCGGGTTGCCCATGACGAAGGCGATGGCGCCCATGCCGATGATGAAGGTCAGCACGTAGAAATACCCGATGAAACCGGTGGCGTAGAACACCGACTTGCGGGCTTCCTTGGCGCTGGGCACGGTGAAGAACCGCATCAGGATGTGGGGCAGACCGGCGGTACCGAACATCAGGGCGATACCCAGCGAGATGGCGGAGATGGGATCGCTCACCAGACCACCCACCTTGAAGATGTCCTCACCCAGAGCGTGACGATCGGCGGCCCCCTGGAACAGGCCCTCCAGGCTGAAGCCGTAGAAGTAAAGCGACATCCCGGCGATGAAGGTGGCACCAGAGAGCAGCAGCACGGCCTTGATGATCTGCACCCAGGTGGTGGCCAGCATGCCGCCGAAAGTCACATAGCCGATGATCAGGATGCCGACGATCAGTACCGCCACTTCGAAGCTCATGCCGAACAGGGTCTGGATCAGGGCACCCGCGCCCACCATCTGGGCGATGAGGTACAGCAGCACGATGGTGATGCCTGCAAAGGCGGAGAACACCCGAATGGGGATCTGCTGAAAGCGGAACGAGACCACGTCGGAGAAGGTGAACTTGCCCAGGTTTCTCAGGCGCTCGGACATGATGAACATGATCACCGGCCAGCCCACCAGAAAGCCGATGGAGTAGATCAGGCCGTCGAAGCCGGAGGTGTACACCAGGGCGGTGATCCCCAGGAAGGAGGCCGCCGACATGTAGTCGCCGGAGATGGCCAGGCCGTTCTGGAAACCGGTGATGCCGCCACCGGCGGTGTAGAAGTCGGAGGCGGTCTTGGTGCGGCGGGAGGCCCAGTAGGTCACACCCATGGTGCCCACCACAAAGACGATGAACATGATGCTGGAGGTCCAGCTGCTGCCACCCACGGCCTCGGTGATGTCGCTGGGCTCGGCCAGGGCCACGCCCACGGTCAGCAGGGCGGCCAGCAGCAAGAAGGTCAGTAAGGGTTTCATTCAGCGTTCTCCCTGACGGCGGCGGTAAGCTTGTCAAATTCCGTGTTGGCCTTGTACACGTAGATGCCGGTGAGCATGAAGGCGAACAGGATGATGCCTACGCCCATGGGCACGCCCAAGGTGATGATGCTGTCGCCAAAGGGACGGATGGCCAGGACGTCAGGCAGGAAGGCCACCAGCATGATGAAGCTGTAGTAAACCAGTAGCATGATGGCGCTCAGGCTCCAGGCGAGGCGTGAGCGCTTTTTCACCAGCCTCTGGAAGTTGGGATCCGCCTTGATGCGGTCGATGGTGCTTTGGTCCATGAATGCTCCCGCTTTGTGCACAGAAGAATGGATATACCCTTATGCTTTTTATGTGGGTATAAGTGCAATGATTAAACGGGCGGATGTTCTTACATCGAGGGGCATGTTGCAAGGCAGCAGCGGCGCATTGCGGCTTTTAATGCCCGGGATCAAGGTTTGGACATGAGGGGGGGCATACAAATGAAAAAGCCACCATTTCGGTGGCTTTTCGGTGCAATTTGGCGGAGAGGGAGGGATTCGAACCCTCGATACGGGGTTACCGTATACACACTTTCCAGGCGTGCGCCTTCGACCGCTCGGCCACCTCTCCAAAGTGCGTCACCCTGACCGGATAGTCCGGGTCACAAGGGTGTCTGCCAGGCTGGAGGGAAACCCCGCCTGACAAGGTGCGCAAAGATACATCAAACTTCGGAATTTGGCAAACGGGATCGCACCCGGGATCGCGCCATGGTGTTGCGGTATGAGTGATCGGATGATGCGGGCCCCGATGGCTGGCGAGGCGGCCCTTGAAGCGGTGTGGCCTGGGACAGGGGCGCGGGCCGGGCGATGCCGTAGCCTTGCGCAAAATCCACGCCCAGCTCGGCCAGAGTGGCCAGCACCGCATCGTCTTCCACGAACTCGGCAATGGTATGCAGGCCCATCACCCGGCCGATGCGGGCGATGGCGTCCACCATGGAACGATCGATGGGGTCCCGGGCGATATCCCTCACCAGGCTGCCGTCGATCTTGAGGTAGTCCACCGGGAGTTGCTTGAGATAGGTGAATGAGGACAGGCCGGTGCCGAAGTCATCCAGGGCGAAACGGCAACCCCGTTGGCGCAGTTCATTCATGAACAGCCCGGCCCGGGTCAGGTTGGCGATGGCCGCCGTCTCGGTGATCTCGAAACAGATGCGCGAGGCAGGGATCTGGTAGCGCTCCAGTTGCTGGATGACGAAACCGGGGAGTTGTTCATCGTTCAATGAGGCGCCAGAGAGGTTGATGGCATAGATGGTTCCGCTGGAAGAGGATGCGTGGCGGGGATCCTCCCTCAAAACATGGGCGAACTGACTGAAGAAATGGTGCACCACCCAGCGGTCCACCGCCGGCATCAGGCCAAAGCGCTCAGCGGCGGGAATGAAGGCGCCGGGCATGACTGCCCGGCCTTCCTCATCGAGCATGCGCAACAAGATCTCCTGGTGCGGGGGATGTTGCTGATCGATAACGGGCACAATGGGCTGCACATCAAGCCTGAAGCGATGCTCTGCCAGTGCCTCGTTGATCCGTGAGACCGCCTCCATCTCTCCGTGTCGCTGGATGAGCTCCTGATCGTCAGGATGGTAAACATGAATGCGGTCGCGGCCACGCTCCTTGGCCGCGAAACAGGCCATGTCGGCGGCGCTGAGGACTGCCGTCATGTCTTCGGCGGTGGATTCGAGCATGACGGCGCCGATGCTGATGCCCACCTCGAAGACCCGCCCCTGCCAGACGAACCGGAACTGACGCACCGTCTGACGCAGGTTATTGGCGATCTCCAGGGCCTTTTCGCGAGGGCAATGCTCCAGCAGGACGCCGAATTCATCGCCACCCAGGCGAGCCAGCGTGTCAGAGTCACGAATCTTCGCCAGGAGGGTAAAGGCCAGTTGCTTGAGCAGTTCATCTCCGGCCACATGCCCGCAGGTGTCGTTGACCACCTTGAACTGATCCAGATCCATGTAGAGCAGGGCGTGGTGGGCTTGGAGTTCGTGGGCCTGCTTGAGCGCCACCTGCAGGCGGCGCTCGAATTCAAACCGGTTGAACAGCCCGGTGAGGGGGTCATGGGTGGCCTGCCATGACAGCTTGCGTGCCATTTGTCGGGGCTTGGTGACGTCATGAAAGACCAGCACGGCGCCGATGGTATTCCCCTGACGGTCGCGGATCGGCGCGGCAGAGTCCTCGATGGCACGGGTGCGACCATCGCGGGTGATCATGACGATGTGATTGGCCAGACCCACATTGCGCCCCTCGCGCAGGCAGGCGTCCAAGGGGGTGCGCACCGTGGCACCGCTGGTTTCATTGACCAGTTGGAACATTTCGTCGGGGCGCTTGCCGCGGGCTTCCAGGATGGGCCAGCCGGTGAGGGCTTCGGCCGCTGGATTGAGGTAGTCCACGCGTCCATCGGCATCGGTGGTGACCACCGCATCGCCAATGGAATCCAGCGTGACCTGGGCGCGCTCCTTGGCATTGAAGACGGCTTCCTCGGCCCGCTTGCGTTCCGTGATGTCCTGCACCGTGCCGATCACGGTGCCCACCTGCCCATCCGGACGGCGGATCACCTGCGTCTGTTCATGGACGTGACGCACGTTTCCGTCGGCCCCGATGATGCGGTAGTCCAGTTCGCCGGCGATGCCTTCTTCCATGGCCTTGCGGTCGGATTGTCGCGCGGCTTCCTGGTCATCCGGGTGGATGCGTGCCATGAAGCTCTCGTAGTTGAGGTGGCGTTCCGTAGGGGCGGTGCCCAGCACACGGGACATCTCGTCGCTCCAGTAAAACGCCTGCTCGGGCAAGTGCATCTCCCAGGTGCCAATGCGGGCGGTGCGTTGGGCCCGCAACAGGCGTCGGTCTCGCTCTCCCAGGGTGTGCTGGGTCTCGGCGATGCGGGTGACCATCTGATCGAAGGTGCGCCCAAGATCCGCCAGTTCGTCGCCTCCAGTCACGCCACTACGGGTATTCAGATCACCCTCGGCAAACTGTCGCGTGGCCCGGGCCAGACGCTCGACACGCTTGGTCACTGTCCAGTGGAAGAAGATCAGCCCCAGGATGGCCAGTAGTGCCAGGTAGCCGATGAACCGGAGCACGAGTTCGCGCACATTGCTCTGGGCTGCTGCCTTCGCCGGCATCAGGTTCAGCTGGACCAGCATCAGCCCCTGCGATGGAACCTGCGCCGAGAGGCTGGGCGTGTCTGATATCTGATTGAGCGTGAAGGCGGCCAGGAGGGCATTGCGGGATTCACTGGTGAAAACTTTTCCGACACGGCTGGTGTCTTCGAGCAGGGCCGCGATCGACAGGTCGGGATAGAGGGCCGGGTTCAGGGGATGGGGAATCAGGCTTTCCCAGGGCTCTCCCAGGCGTTGGTCATCCATGCCGACAAGGATCTTCCCTTGCGCGCCCAGGATCACGGCCAGATTGACATCGAGTTCCTCGCTCATGGATTGCAATGTCTGCTGCAGGCGCGCGTGCTCACCTCGCGCCAGCATATCCGCGGCATGATCCTGCAAGCGCTGGGTCAGTGCCTTGAGGTGGCGTGCTTCGGAGGTTTCCACATGATTTGCGGCGGCGTTGAGGCCGAATCGGTAGGCCAGCAAGCTGCTCAGGGCGATAAACACCAGCAGGATCAGAACCGTCAGATAGCGCAGCGGGATGCGCGTCATGTTGGGGCCACTCCTGGGTTACCTCGCGTCCACCCCGTGCCGCCCGGGGAGAGTCGCATCTTCACTTGGGTTGCAGTAAATCCCTGCCGGGTGAAGGTTAACGCAGAAACCGTGCCGGATGTGCCCGTATGACACCGATCAAGGGAAAGAAATTTCGATTATTGTGGCCCCATCCGCATGATCGAAGCTGCGGGACGGGGCTCGCCGTGCCTCTCACCAAAGCGTGCCGTTGCGCCAGTCCCTGATCACGAGGCCGATGAGCACAAAGATGCACAGCGTGGTGATGATGGTTGCCACCGTCACGACAATGGAAAGAATTTCGACAGATGCCATGAGATTAACCCCATTCGGATCAGTGTTTTGGCGGGGGTTCTTTAAGTTGTTCCCAGTCGAACTCCTGGGGTCTGAGCCAGGTGGTGAGGAGCACGATCACCATGGACACCGCGGCTCCCACCAGGGCACCCACGTAGAACCCGATCTGGAAATAGGCGGTGATACCGGCCGCGCTGCCAGCCACCATGGCCAGTGTGGCGCCCCACCGGTTGGTACGACGCCAGTACAGACCGGCGGCAATGGGCCAGATGGTGCTGGCCACGAATGCACCGGTGAAGTGCAGCAGTTCCGCCAGGGTGGTGATGCGGGGCAGACATAACAGCCAGGTGACCACCCCCAACAGCAGGATGGTGACCTTGGTGGCGGTGCGCAGATGATCGGCACTGGCGTGAGGCCGCAGATGACGATAGTAGATGTCCCGCACCACCAGCATGGCGGTGGCTGCCAGCAGTGAGTCCAGACTGGAAGCCAGGGCGGCGAAGACCATGATCAGCACGATGACGGCGCCCGCCAGACCCAGCAACTCAGCGGAGATGATGGGGCCCACCATATCCGCGGCGGGGATGTTGGTCCCCAGGGCAGGTCCGGCCAGGGCGATGAAGCCGGCCACGATGGGGATCGGGGCCCAGAACAGGCCGGCCAGCAGGTAGGCCCACAGCCCGACGCCCTCACGGAACGAGTAGGCGCGTGTCCACCAGACATTGGAATGAAAGATCTCCCCCATGCCGAACAGCAGGTTGTTGAACAGGAACATGATGGCTGCGGGCATCATCAGGGTCAGCAGTTCGGGTCGTTCCAGTTCCAGGCTGAAGTGAATCTCGTCAAAGCCGATGCGGCCAATGACCATCCAGGCCAACACCACCAGGCCGATCAGGATCAGGATGGACTGGATGAAATCGGTGCCGATGACCGCCCGGAAACCGCCGATGAGGGTGTAGGCCACGCAGGCGGCCAGGATCACGGTCATGCCCTGCCAGTAGGGGATGCCCGACAGGGCATGTGTGAGCACGCCACCCGCCATGCCCAGGCTGACCAGCCAGCCAAAGCTGTAGAAGATGGAGATGCCCAGAAAGACCCGCCAAGCCACGTTGCCGTAGCGCAGGCGCACGAAGTCGCCACTGGTATAGCCATGGGGCATGAGTGTGCGAATGCGCTTGGCCAGCGGGGCAAACAGCAGTAGCCCGACGGCGCCCAGGGAATAACCCACCATGCCCCAGATGCCCATCTGATAGGCCAGTTGCGGGGCCATCATGGTGGTGTTGCTGGTCACCCAGGTGGCCATGGCGGTGGCGGTGCCCACGGCCAGCCCCACCTTGCGGCCCGCCAGGACGAACTGGTCCAGTTCCTTGTCCTTTCGACCGAAATACCAGCCCAGCCCCACGTAAAGGGCGGTGAACAGGGCAATCAGCAGCCAGGCAACTCCTGGCTCCAGGATGGCGGTTTCCTGGATGCTCATAGGCGCTCCTCATGCCGGACCCGCCAGCAGGCGGACCCTGAATGTACCGTAGTCGGAGTCATGAATCCTTGGGGATGATCCGGTTGGCCCGGGTACCGAAGGCGATGACGCCGGCGGTGGCCAGAAAGACCACCCCCCCCAGGGTGAAGATTCCGAAGGCCTGGGCGATGGAGTGATGCCTGACCTCCACGCTTTGTGTCTGGCTCCAATCGGTCTGGCTGCCATCGTCCAGCTGGGCCCGAACCCGGTAATGGAATGTGCCGTTGCTGCGCCCGCTGATCACTGTGGCGCCATCGGCCCCCTGGTAGAACACCTGGGCGTCGGAGAAGTCCTCCTCCGTGGCTTCCTCAAGGCGGAAATGGTCCACCTCGCCTTCATCGAGAGACCAGCGCAACTGGAAATATCCGGCCCGCGCAAGATCCGTGGTGCTTTCCAGGTGGGGTTTGGGGGCTTCGGCCAGGATGGGGACGGGCAGCAGGAACAGGGCCAGCACTGCAGGGACGGCCACCCGAAGGGTAAGCGAAAAACGGCCTGAATGTCGTGAGGACTGAGGCAAGTCACGCTCCTTTGGCCACCGGGCCACCGGCATGCCGTCAGAGGGCCGACGCGCTCACAAGACAATCACTGAGGAAATCGGCCCGTCTGCATGCGATTGAGGCGATGTCTTATGCGCTTACCCTAGTCGTGTGCTTTTCGGGGGTCAAGCGCGGGCCACGACGTTTGGGGCGGCTGCCCGGGCTGTCGGCTTTGCCCGGGCGGCCCGGGTGGCGTACATTATGCGCCCGCTCACCATCCGGGTTTCTTCATGCACTGGGCCTCCGTGCTGCGCGTTGTCGGGCTGCTGCTGATGCTTTTCAGCGGGACCATGCTGCCCCCGGCCATTGTCTCCGTGATCTACGACGACGGCGGGCTGTTGCCGTTCGTGGTCTCCTTTGGTGTGTTGCTTGCGCTGGGGTTGCTGCTCTGGCTGCCGGTGTGCCGTTCCCGCCAGGATCTGCGCACCCGGGATGGCTTTCTCATTGTGGTGCTCTTCTGGACCGTGCTGGGCCTCTCCGGGGCTTTGCCTCTGAGCCTGTCCCAGGCCCCTGCCGTTTCGTTCACCGATGCGGCCTTCGAGAGCATGTCCGGGCTTACGACCACCGGCGCAACGGTGCTGGTGGGCATTGATGACCTGCCGGAGTCGATACGCTTTTACCGCCAGCAACTGCAATGGCTGGGGGGCATGGGCATCATCGTGCTGGCCGTGGCCATTCTCCCCATGATCGGGGTGGGGGGTATGCAGCTTTACCGTGCCGAAACCCCGGGCCCCGTCAAGGACACCAAACTCACCCCCCGCATCGCCGAGACGGCCAAGGCCCTCTGGTATATCTATCTGTCACTCACGGTGGCCTGTGCGTCGGCTTACTGGCTGGCGGGGATGAACTGGTTCGACGCCATCGGCCACAGTTTTTCCACCGTGGCCATCGGCGGGTTCTCCACCTACGACGCCAGCATCGGGCATTTTGACAACCCGGTGATCTCCATGATCTGCGTGGTTTTCATGCTCATTGCCGGCATCAATTTTGCCATGCATTTCATGGCCTGGCGTACCCGATCCCTCACCCATTACCTGAAGGAACCCGAGGTGCGCTGGTTCCTGGGCATCATGGGGATACTGATGGTTGTCATGGTGGTCACTCTCCTCATTCAGCAGCATTACGATCATTGGGGAGAGGCACTGCACCATGGCGTCTTTCAGGCCGTCTCCATCGGTACGACGGCTGGATTCGCCACCGATGACTTCGCCCATTGGCCGATCTTCCTGCCGGTGCTTCTCGTCATGGCCGCTTTCATCGGCGGTTGCGCCATGTCCACCGGCGGTGGGATCAAGGTGATCCGGTTCATGCTGTTGATCAAGCAGGGCTATCGGGAGGTGATTCGCCTGGTGCATCCCCAGGCCCTGGTGCCCATCAAGGTGGGTGGGAAACCCGTGCCGGATCGCGTGATCGATGCAGTCTGGGGTTTTTTCGCGACCTACATTGCCCTGTTCGCCTTGATGATGCTGACCCTGATGGCCACTGGGCTGGATCAGGTGACGGCCTTTTCGGCGGTGGCGGCCACCATCACCAACCTGGGCCCGGGCCTGGGGGCAGTGGCAGAGAACTATGCGGCCATCAGTGATCTGGCCAAGTGGGTGCTCATGTTCGCCATGCTGCTTGGACGCCTGGAGGTCTTTACCTTGCTGGTGTTGCTGACGCCGGCCTTCTGGCGGCACTGAGCCGGGATCATGGGTCTTGACCCGACCCCGCCGCGGGCAGGCAATGGGCCCGATAGTCACCATGGGGGATGCGATCCGCAGGTCGGGTAGGGCGGTTGTACAGGTAGGTGTGAGCCTGCAATCGACGTCCATCCTGCAGCGTGACTTCGCGGGGAACCCGCAGATACAGGGAATGCGCCGGGTGTTTCGGGTCATAGTCTTCGATGCGGTCGAGACGGGAGAGCGTGAGTGGATCCACCTCATACACCTCGCCATGGACCTTGCCCTGGCCCGTCTTGAGGCCCGGGTAGCTACCCAGGTTGAAGAGTTGCCCGCGGGTGTGGGCGGGCCCAAGAAAACGGGCCGTTTTCAATGCATCGTGACGGCACAGCCCCCGGAGCAGGGTGCCGTAAACGAAGATACGGATGGACAAATCAAGGCCTCCCCAAAGCTGTTCCCATCCCGGGATTCACGATATGACCCACTGGCCCATGGACCGGCGTATCATTTTCAGGTTCCGCGGGTCTGTCAAACGCTTACCGTTGCTTTAAGATAGTGAACCCAACACCCTTGCGGGGAGAAGAGTCCGATGCCGAAGGGGAAAGGCCTCCTGGAGCGATGTTACCTGGCGCTGATGCTGCTGGGTTTGGGCTTGCCTGCCAGCGCTCAGGATCTGCGCGAATACTGGCCGATGGAGGCTTTTCTGGAAAGGCATGCCGAACAGCGTCCGTTGATGCACGCCTTTGAACGCCGGGTGAGCGAATCAGGCAGATCGATACCCGCCGAGCAGAGGCCTGATGTCCCGGTGACGGTGTCCGTGATCTACCCGGGATTACAGATCTCCGATTACTGGCGGCGTAACCTGGTGGCCTTCGAAGGTCGGGCCCGTGAACTGGATCTACCTCTGGATTTGCGGGTGTTTTTCAGTGGTGATGCACGGGATCAGGCCGTTCTGCAGGTGCAGCAGTTGCGGGAGGCCCTGGCCCATGAACCGGACTTTCTCATCTACACCCTGGATACTCCCGCGCATATGGCCTTGATTGATCGGTTGCTGGCGCGGGCCCCAGGGGCCGAGAGGCCCCATATCATCCTGCAGAACATCACCACCCCCGTGCGCGCCTGGAATGGCCTGCAGCCCCTGATGTATGTGGGCTTCGATCATCTTCAGGGCTCGCATCTGTTGTTGGACCATATTCGTTCCCAGGCCCTGGAAGGCGATGAGATCGTGGTGCTGTATGGAACGGACGGCTACGTCAGTCGCGCCCGTGGAGATACCCTGACCCGATCCCTTGTGGATGCGTCGGCGCCACGACTGCGTGATACCTATCTGACCGATCAGAATGTGGATATCGCCGAACAGGCGACGCTGGATGCCCTGGCGCGCCACCGGGATTTGCGGTTCATCTTTGCGTGCACCACGGATACGGCCCTGGCCTCGGTGCGCACCCTCGTTTCCCAGGCGCGCGCCGATGTGCAGGTGACCGGTTGGGGTGGCGGTGGCGCGGAACTGCAGGCCATCCGTGAAGGCACCTTGTCGGCAACGGTGATGCGCCTGAACGATGATGCAGGTGTGGCCATGGCCGAGGCCATCGCACTCCAGGTTCGTGGCATGGGGCACGAGATCCCGCAGATCTATTCGGGGGGAATGCACCTGGTGACACGGGATACCCCTGCCGAAGAACTGGAGGCATTGATGCAGCGCGCCTTCCGTTACTCCGGTGTGCCCGACTTGGTGCGTCACTAGGACGACCGGGGATCATGTTCACCTCCCTTGGGACCCAACTTTGTCGCCCCACACTCACCCGAACCATCATTCTGGCCGTGGGCCTGGCGATGATGCTGATTGCCGGGCTGGCGGTGATGCTCACCATTCAGGGGGCCCGTCAGGCCAACCTGCAGGAGGTGCACCGCAGCTTCGATGGCAGTGCCGCCATTGCCTCCCTGATTCTGGACAAGGAGATTGAATCCGCCGAGCGGGTGGCCAGCGAGCTTGTGAGGCTTCCGGCCTTGCGAGAGGCGGTGTACGCCGATGACCCTGAAGCCGCCATGCACCTGATCAACCTTCACGATCGCTTGCAGGGGCGCAGCCTGTTCGACGCCCTGGTGATCACCCGTGAGGACGAACTCCCCTGGGTGGCGGGCGGTTTTGCGCTTCGACACAGTGACGCCCTGATTCGATGGCTTGCGCATCAGGAACAGGCCACCGTCGCCACCCCCAGCCGGCTTGTGGCGGTCGAGACGGGAGAAGGGGAGTCCATCATGGCGGTGGTCACGCAAGAGAGTTTCCGGGACCCTGACTCGGGTCGGATGGTGGGGCAGTTACTCGGCCTGGTGGCGCTTTCGGCACGGGTCTCCCTGTTCACGGAGATTCGTGCTCGGGCGAATCTCACGGGTGTGGCGCTGGTGCTGGACGGGCAGCTATTTCCCGGCCCTTCGGAGGTGGCCATGCAGATTGCAAACCTCGAAGATGTACCCATCGGCGCTCCTGAGCAGATCGCGATACTGAATCAATGCCGTGTGGCCTGGCGATTGCTCGAACCGGACAGTGTGGAGGCCGATGTCGGCATCGTCATGAGTACAGAGGGTGCAGGCGAGGAGGGATCCATCCTCATTCGAACCGTGTCCATGCTCGGTGCGCTCATTTTGCTGGTGATGGGCGGGTTGCTGGTGTTTCTGACCCGTTCCATCGCCATTCCCATGCGGGATCTCTCCCTGCAGACGCGGCAATCCCCCGCGGGGCCCTTCAGCCCCCTGGCAGTTCCCCGGATGCATCGTTACGATGAGCTGGGGCAGGTGGTGGGTGCGTTCAACGATCTGATCGAGCGAATCGGCAAGCATCAGACGGAACTGGACAGGATTGCCCACTATGATCCTCTGACCGGGGTGCCCAACCGGCGCCTGCTGGCTGACCGCATGGACCAGGCCATCGCCCGCAGCCGGCGCAATGGTTGGCCTCTGGCGATCTGCTACCTGGATCTGGACGGCTTCAAGCCCATCAACGATCATCATGGCCACGCCATGGGGGATCAACTGCTGCTGGCCATCACGGCGCGCCTGCGCAACCTGCTGCGGGTTGATGATACCCTGGCGCGTCTGGGAGGGGATGAATTCGTCATCCTTTTTAACAACGTACGAACCATGGAGCAGGCGCATCAGGCCCTCTCCCGGTTACTGGAGGCGGTGGCAGAGCCGGTGACCATCGAAGGTCAACGCTTGGAGATTTCCGCCAGCGTGGGTGTGACCTTTTATCCCACGGACCAGGCCGATCCGGATACGCTTTTGCGACATGCAGACCAGGCCATGTATCGGGCGAAGGAGTCGGGCAAGAACCGCTACCATTTCTTCGAGACCGGCTAGTCTGGAACTTGTGCTGGTGTCAGAATGCTGCGATGCAGCAGGCTTCTGTGTGACTGCAGTGGGCATTTGAACGGAGCAAGAAGGCGAAACATGAACGAACCCGATGACAGGCGGGACAAGCGGGTCAGGGAGCAGGCGGCACAGGCCCTGAAGTCAGGGGATTTTGAACTGGCCGAACGCCTGCTGGCTTCGGGCGACGTGGATCTGGCGCGACTCACCGAGACCTTGCGCACCTATCAGGTGGAACTGGAAACCCAGAACGCCGAACTGCGCGAGAGTCAGCTCACCTCCTGGAAGCTTCAGGGATGCTATTCCGCCCTGTTTCACGGCCTGCCCCTGGCGGCCCTGGTGGTGGACCCGACCGGTATCATCCTGGATGCCAATCAAAGGGCCGTGGACCAGTTCGGGCTCTCCACTCAACAGATGCGCGGGCAACTGCTAAGGCGTCTGTTTCATGTGCAGGGGCTGGACCACGTGAACCGCACCCTTGAGGAGGCGGGCCGAGAAGGTGAGGCCGTGCTCAGGGACATACAGCTCAGGCATCAGGAGGGCCGTGCCTTTCCGGGGGATCTGCACGTGCATCGGCTCCCGGGGCGAGACGGGCGGGATTCGGACTTCGCCTGCGTGCTGGTGGACCTGAGCGTCCACAAGGATGCCGAGGCCCGTCTGGAGGCGGCCCTGCAGGCCCTGGAGGCCAGTGAGCGGCGCTACCGCATTGCTGCCGATTACTCGCCGGACTGGGATTACTGGTATGGCGCCGATGGCAGCCTCAAGTATGTCTCGCCGGCCTGTGAGGCCGTGAGCGGCTATACCCGGAAGGACTTTCTCAGGGATCCGGAACTGCTCAAGAGGCTCATGCCTCCCGAGGACGCCGCGCGCTGGCAGGCCCACATGGACGAAATCAATGCGGATGGTGCCTCGTTGCCCAGGCATCAGATGGAGTTTCGCATCCGCCATCGCAATGGCGAAGAGCGCTGGATCGAGCATGAATGCCTTCCAGTGGTGGCTGAGAGCGGCGAATACCTGGGGCGTCGGGCCGTCAATCGAGACATCACCCGGCGCCGGCGGGCCGAACAGTCCCTGCGCGATCGCGAACACCGGGATCTGCTATTCACTCAGTCCATCATCGATTCCCTCAAGTCCAGCATCTGCGTCCTGGATCGTCGCGGAGACATCATTACCGTTAATCGTGCCTGGCGGGAATTTGCCAACAGCAACGGCGGGGTGAACGGTCGTGTGGCGGAAGGCGTGAATTACCTGGAAATCTGCGATCGGGCCATTGCCGAGGGCGAGGAAAGCGTTCGGGCGATCGCTGATGGTATCCGTCAGGTGCTGCGGGGTGAGAGCGATGCCTACGAGGCTGACTATGACATGGGAAATGATTACTACATCCTGCGAGTCTCATCGCTTCGACACGAGACGGAGCAGCCGGAACATGTGGTGGTCAGTCATGTGGATGTCTCGGAGATCAAGCGCGCCGAGACCGCCATGCGTCAGGCCAAGGATGAAGCTGAATATGCCAACCGGGCCAAGTCGGAGTTTCTGTCTGCCATGAGCCACGAGTTGCGCACCCCCATGAATGCCATTCTGGGTTTCTCGCAACTGCTGGAAGCGGATCCCAGCCTGGGTGAGGAGCAACAGGAAAACCTTCAGGAGATCCTCAAGGGGGGGCGGCACCTGTTGGCCCTGATCAATCAGGTGCTGGATCTGGCCAAGGTGGAATCGGGGCGCATGGATCTGTCTCCCGAAAATCTGGGGCTGGAAGAGGTGGTGGAAGAATGTGCGCAACTGGTCATGCCTCTGGCGGATCAGCGAGGCATTGTCGTGGATCTGGGGGAGCCGGCTGGCCAGCGAGTGTGGGCCGACCGGGTGCGACTCAAGCAGGTGCTGATCAACCTGCTATCCAATGCCGTGAAGTACAACCGGGATGGCGGCCGGGTTCAACTTCACTATTGGCCCAAGGAGGCCGAAAGGATACTGCGTATTGGCGTTGAGGATACGGGCCCAGGTATCAGCGAGGCCCGTCAGGCCCAGTTGTTCGAACCCTTCAACCGGCTGGGGGCTGATGCCACCGGGATGGAGGGGACCGGCATCGGACTGTCCCTGTCGCGCAGCATGATCCAGGCCATGGGCGGCCAGATCGGTGTCATCAGTACGCAGGACGAGGGCAGCACCTTCTGGATTGAACTCCCCGTGCCCGAGGACGATCATCCGGAAGCCACAGGAGAGATCAGTACCGCACGGACTCCAGATCCGCATGGCACGACGGAAGATCAGGTGATCCGCCACACCGTGCTCTATGTGGATGACAACCCCTCCAATCTCAATCTTGTGGAACAGATCCTCAAACGGCGGCGCCAGGGCGTGCGGCTCATCGGAGCGCACACCTCGGGCACGGGCCTGGAGTTGGCCCGTGCGCAACGACCGGATTTGATCCTCATGGACATCAACATGCCACACATGAACGGCTTTCAGGTGCTCGATCGTCTGAAGCAGCACCCGGAAACGTTCGATATACCCGTGCTGGCCCTGACGGCCTACGCTTCCCAGCGGGACTCGGCCAAGCTCAGTGAGGCGGGATTTCAGGGTCATCTCACCAAGCCCCTGGACGTGGAAGGCTTTCTGGCCGAAGTGGATGCCTGGCTTGGCTAGTTCCCCTTGAACACAATCCTGCCGCTGCGCTCAGCGCTGCGTCGATGGCCTGTACTGTTGTGCGGGATGCGTCCCTGATCTGGTCCAGTCCAGAATGAATTCAGCGATGGCCTCCGGGTTGTTCAGATCCAGAATCGGCAGGGGGGTGTTGAGGGAGCCGGGCGCATCCGTGGCCACGGCGATGATGTCCGGATCGTCCGGATGCAGCGGTGGCTGGCTCAGGGAGGGGCGGTATAGTTCGATCTTGGGGAAGCACTCCGACTTGAATCCCTCCACCAGGATCAGATCTGAACGTGCCGGGTCCAGGTGTTCCACCAGGGTCCGGAGATCCGGTTCTTGGGGTTCTTCCGCGTCCACCATCAGGGCAAAGCGGTGACGGGAAGCGATGAGCATCTGGGCCGCGCCGGCCTTGCGCAGTTCGAAGCTGTCCTTGCCCGGCTTGTCCACGTCGAAGGCATGGTGGGCATGCTTGATCATGGCAATGCGCAGTCCCCGGGCCCTGAGCAGGGGGATGAGTTGTACCAGCAGGGTCGTCTTGCCCGTGCCGCTCCAGGCGGCGAAGCCCAGCAAGGGCAGGGTGCTCGTGGTCATCGGGTCTCCGGGGGTGTCATGGCCGTCATGCCCATGGCGCCGGTGCGGCAGTCGGGGCAGATACTCAGGTGGGCGGCGCTCACATTGTTAATATGAAACAGATCGGTGCGATAACCCAAGCAGCATCAGGGGCCATGCGGGTGCTGGCCATCATGGTTTTGTCTCCGGTAAGGTGAAAGAGGGCACGTGGTGAATCCCATGCCTGTTTTATGCGCTCATGAGCAAAATCATATAACAGATCAGGCGTCGAGCTTCCCGTTCGACCGATCCACTCGATGAACCGCAAGGACCGACCACGGTCACAGGACACATGACAGCAGACCATCACCCTCAATCCCGCCTCACTCCTCGCTCCCTTCCCGCTTACTGCGTAGCCCGCAGTCCGCTGGCTCGCTGGACACTCCCGCTGGCCTTGCTGGCGTCCCTGGTGTTTCCTGCCTGTTCGGGGGATGCCCAGGACGACGAGAGTGCAGGGCCGGGCCCCTCGAGCCGGGCCGTGACCATCACCTATGTGGAGTTGGAACCGGAAACGGTCACCCGTACACAACGGGCCCTGGGGGAACTGCGGTCAAGGAATGACCCCAGGGTAGCCGCCGAGGTATCCGGTGCGGTGAAACGACTGTTGGTGAACGAGGGGGACCGGGTCCGGGCCGGGGATCTCATTGCCGAGCTGGATGAGGAGGACTACGTGCTCCGCCGGGACCAGGCCGAAGCTGACGTGAAGCGATTCAACGCCCGGTCAGCCCTGCAGGAACTCACGGTGGTGCGCTATCGGGAGTTGCATGAGAACAACCACGTGTCGTCCCAGGAACTGGACGAAGTGGAGGCGGAACTGGATGTAACCCGGGAGGAGTTGGCGGCCTCGCGCCTGGCCTTGCGTGCCGCGGAGCGGGATCTGGAACGCACGCGTGTGAAGGCCCCCTTTGATGGCGAGATCGATGAACGCCTGGTCAGTGAGGGCGATTACGTTCAGACCGGCACCGCCCTGTATCGGTTGACCACCTCGGATATGTTGCAGGTGCGGGTGTCCTTCCCCGAGACCCTGGCCAACGATTTGGAGATCGGCATGCCCCTCAAGGTGAGCAACCGCGCCGCCGGGGTGAGCGAGCTGGACACCGAGATCAGCGAGATACGTCCGGCCATCAGCCTGGATGGGCGCGCCATCCGGGCCATCGCCCTGGTGGAGAACCCCGGCGGCTGGCGCAGCGGCTCCAGTGTGAACGTGGAGTTGGTCCTGTCGGAGCGAGAAGGTCTCACGGTGCCGCGCCAGGCGCTGGTGCAGCGACCCGACGGGGATACGGTTTACGTGCTGGATGCGGACGAAGAGACGGTGGAGGCCCGACGCGTGGAAGTGGGGCAACGCACCGCCGACTGGGTGGAGATCCTGGATGGTCTCGAAGCCGGTGACAAGGTTGCCGTGGATGGCGCCGGGTTCCTCACTGACGGTGCCTCCGTGAACGCCTCACCCCAAGAGGGTGACGACGAACAATGATGACACTCTCCGAGCTCTCCATTCGCCGGCACGTGCTGGCGGTGATGATCAGTGCCGTGATCGTGCTGTTTGGCTTGATCTCGCTGCAGGACGTGGGCACTGACCGCATCCCCAATATCGATTTCCCGGTGATCAGTGTCACCGTCACCCAGACCGGAGCGGACCCGGAGATCATCGACTCCGCCATCACCAGCGAGGTGGAGCGGGCGGTGAACACCGTGCCCGGGATCGACAACATCACCTCCCAATCGGTACCCGGGGCCTCCATCGTCAACATCATCTTTGACCTGGAAAAGGATGTGGACGTGGCCTTCAACGAGGTGCAGGCCCAGGTGAGTCAGGTGGTGGCGGAGCTGCCCTCCGATGCGGATCAACCCGTGGTGGACAAGGTGGAGTTCGATGCCCAGCCCATCATGTGGCTGGCCCTGCAAGGGGACCGCACCCGCCAGCAACTGGATACCTACGCCCGCAACGAGATTCGCCAGCAGATCGAGAACATCAACGGCGTGGGCGAGGTGCGCATTGGTGGGGGGCTTGAGCGGAACATCCGTGTGGAGATCGACCCCGACCGGCTCAATGCCTTCGGTGTGACCATCCCGGATCTGATGGCCGCCTTCGAGGAAGAGCACGTGCAGATGCCCGGGGGCTTCCTGGTGGGCGGTGACCGGGAGGATCAACTCAAGCTGGACCTGGAATACCATAGCCCCGAGGAACTGGAAGAGATGGTCATCGGCGCCCATGGCGACTCGCTGGTATACCTGCGGGACGTGGCCGATGTCATCGATGGGCTCGCGGATCGTCGGGGCCTGGCCCGCTTCAATGGCGAACCCACCGTGGGCCTGGGGATCGTCAAGGTCTCCGGTGCCAATACCGTGGCCATCATCGAGGAGGTGAAGGAGATCCTGGATGATCAGATTCGCCCTCAGTTGCCGCCGGGGATGCAGATCACCATCTCATCCGATGAATCGGTGTTCATCCTGGAGCAGATCGACTCGCTCTATCTCACCATCGCGCTGGGGATACTGTTCTCGGCACTGGTCATGTGGCTGTTTCTGAAGAACCTGCGGTCCACGCTGATCATTGCCCTGTCCATTCCCGTCTCGCTGATGGCGGCCGTGGCGGTGGTGTACTTCTTTGGCTACACCCTCAATTCCATCACCATGCTGGCCATGTTGCTGCTCATTGGCATTGTGGTGGACGATGCCATCGTGGTGCTGGAGAACATCTATCGGCATCGGGAGCAATACAAGGAAGGACCCGTGAAGGGAGCCATCTCCGGTTCAAAGGAAGTGTTCTTCGCGGTGATCGCCTCCACCCTGGCCCTGGTGTCCATCTTTGCCTCGGTGATCTTCCTGGAAGCAACGGTGGGCCGGTTCTTTGAATCCTTTGCCGTGGTGGTCACTTTTGGTGTGCTGGCCTCCAGCCTTGTGGCCCTCACCCTGATTCCCATGCTCTGCTCCCGGTTCCTGACGGTGCAAACAGAGCATGGACCGGTGTACAACGCCCTGGAAAAGGGCTTCCGGGGCCTGGAGTCGGTTTACCGGCGCAGCCTGGCAACAGGTCTGAACTGGCGCTGGACGGTGCTGGCCGCATCGCTGGTGGGCCTGGTGGTGGTGGGCAGCCTGATCTTCCCCCGGGTGGGTGGGGAGTTCGCACCTTCCGAGGATACGGGGCAATTCGTGGTCATTTTCCAGACCCCGCAGGGGTCGAGCATCGATTATACCGATCGGCGCATGGCCGAGATTGAAGAAATCGTGCTGGATCAACCCGAGGTGGATCGCATGTTCGCGGCCATTGGCCTGGGGGATGCGGGGCAGGTGTACGAGGGGATCTCATTCATTCGCATGGTGCCCCGCAATGAGCGCAGCGCCAGTCAGCAGGAGGTGATTGACCGTATCTCGCCCAAGCTCGGGCAACTGGCGGGTGTGCGGGCCTTTGCCACCGAGGTGCCGTTTGTGCCCGGGCAGCGGGGTGACCCGCTGCAGTTCGCCATCACCGGGCCCGATCTGACCGAGGTGGCCCGCCTGGCTCGCGAGATGCGATCGCGCCTGGAAGAGGTGGATGGCATGGGGCGTCTGGACATGCAGCTGGACCTGGAGCGGCCGGAACTGGCCTTGAACGTGGACCGTGAACGGGCCCACGACCTGGGTATGTCCGCTCGTCAGGTGGCCCAGGCCGTGGAGGTGATGGTGGGCGGCATCGACGTGGCGCGTTTCAACGACCCGGACGGCGGCGGACAGCGTTATGATATCCGGCTCAAGGGCCGTGAGGATGCCTTTACCCGCCCTGATGATCTGCAAAAACTGTATCTGCGGGCGGGCAACGGGGAACTGGTGCGCCTGGATACCGTGGCCAGCATGGAGGCGGGCATCGGGCCGGCGGTGATCAACCGCTACAACCTGAACTATTCAGCCGAGTTCTATGGCAGCCCGAGCATGCCCCTGGGCGAGGCGGTGGAAAAACTCCAGGCCATTGGCGACGATGTGCTGCCTCTGGGTTACAACGTGGAGCTGATGGGGCAGGCCGAGGAGATGCAGCGGGCCATTGGCGCCATGCTGTTCGTGTTGTTCCTGGCGGTTTCGCTGGTCTATATCGTGCTGGCCAGTCAGTTCAATTCCTTCACCCAGCCGTTGATCATCATGGCGGCCCAGCCCATCGCCCTGGTGGGCGGTATCGTCGGGCTATGGGTGGGCGGATTCACCCTCAACATCTTCTCCATGATCGGCATGGTGCTGCTCATGGGGCTGGTCACCAAGAACGGCATCCTGCTGGTGGATCTCACCAATCAGTACCGCCGCAATCGGGGTCTGAGCGTGGATGAAGCCCTTCAGGAGGCCTGTCCCATCAGGCTGCGCCCCGTGTTGATGACCTCATTGACCCTGATCCTGGCCCTGTTGCCGGCGGCCCTGGGTTTTGGGGCAGGGGCTGAGACCAATGCGCCCATGGCGGCCGCCATCATCGCCGGCATGATTGCCGCGCTGGTGCTCACCCTGCTGCTGATCCCCATCGCCTACTCGTTGGTGGAGAACTTCCTGGAACGCCGTGGCTTTGGCCAGCGTACCCGTGAGATCCAGGAGGAACCGGTGTAAGGGTCAGGCCTTGCCGGTATCCTTTTTCAACAGGCCCTCCAGGCGGGCGACTTCCGCCTGGGCCTCCACCAGGTCGGTGACGTCGTATTGCACCCCCAGGTAATAGATGAGGTTCCCTTCGGAATCGAACAGCGGGCGGATGTTCAGGCGGTTATGGAACAGGGAGCCATCCTTGCGGTAGTTGCGCAGGGTGACTTCCACCTGCCGATGCTCCGCCAGCGCCTTGCGGATCTCGTCAAGGCCGGGCTGATCATGTTCCTCGCCCTGCAGGAAGCGGCAGTTTCGGCCCAGGATCTCCTCCTGGCTGTAACCGGTGAGCTGTTCAAAGACCGAGTTGGCATAGACGATGGGGTTGTCCGGTTGATCCGGGTCCGACAGGGTGACGCCGTTGACGCAGGTGTCCAGAATCTGGGCCAGCACGGAAGGGATCAGGCCCGGGTCTTTTTCAGCGGTGAACTGCATGGTGCGATGACTCCGGTAAGAGAATCGATGGTCAGCGTGGGGGCGGGGTTGGGCTGGCTGGTTCCAGTTCGGTCTCGGCCAGGCCCTTGATGTTCCGCGCCGTCCTGTCGGTACCTTCCTGCACGGCAATGCGGATGAGCTTTTCGAAAGGCCGCATGGCAAAACCCAGCTTGGCCAGTTCAAAGGTAAAGGTCAGTTCCGTGTGTCCATCCCGCGGGGTGAACTTATAGTCGATCTGGAAAGGATCCTTGATGCCGCGGAAGGAGACGCGTGATCCGGGCTCGAGTGTCACCACGCGAAACTCCGTTTCTGTTCGCCGCCCCTGGTCCACGCGTACCTGATGGCCCGTCCAACCCGGTCGCAGCGGACCGCTGGTGAGCGCGCGCAGGGATTTGACCTCGGGTGACCAGCGCGGATAGTTCTGGATGAAATCATCCACGATGAAACTGAATACCTGCTCCAGCGGACGTTTGATGAGTGTCCTGGATTGGGCTTTGACCATAAGCGGCGCCTTTCCTGCTGTGCGGGTTTCCCGTGGGGCTTGATCCCTCGAGTATAGACAAAACCCCGAGGCTTGTACGGTCAGTGCCGTGCGGCGGCGATCTCCCGTGCGCTGCGCCGGCCCCGGTGCAGCGCCCAGTGGATGGAGGGGGCACACCCGTATTCACCACAGGTCCACACGAATTCGCTTTGCCTGAGCGCCACTTCGGCCGGGTTTTGAACCGGCGGTGACTGCACCGGCAGGGCATGGGGCAAGGAGTACACGGTCAGCCGTTGCCAGTCCAGGACTTCGTCACCAAACCAGGCGGCCAATTCGCTTCGCACCCGGGCTTCCAGTTCATCAAGATCATGCTCGGCGCCATGCACGTTCACGCTCACCAGGGTCTTGCCGGGCGGTGCATAGTGTTCGGAGAGCACCGATGGACACAGCACGTTATTGATGCAGCCCTTGCCTTCCCCGTTGAGCATGAGGTAGGGGCCGTCGATGGGTGCCCGGTTGGCGGAGAAGTAAAAGCAGGTGGTTCCACGGGTGGGTACATCGGCGGCATTCTGCCCCAGCAGTCGAGCGGTTTCCGGGCCTTCCGTCGCAATGACGATGACCCGTGCTTGCAGCACCTCGCCTGAGGTCAGGTGCAGAAGGTTCTTCTCGATTCGCTCCACACGGGTGTGCAGTTGTAACGTATCCGCCGGCAGGCGGGCAGCCATCTGTTGGGGGATCTGTTCCATGCCTTTGGCCGGCAGGGCGGTATCGCCCAGGGCAAACGCCCTGAACACGAACTCGAAGGCTCGGGATGAGACATGCAGATCCGGCTCGAAGAACACACCGCTGAAGAAGGGTTTGAAGAAACGATCGATGATCCGTTGCGAGAATCCCAGTTCCGCCAGGTGGGTGACCGCATCCCGTTCATGGCGCTGATAAAGATCGTTCAGATCGCCCTGCAGGCAACGGTGCCGCAGATGCAGCAGCCGGATCTTGTCGCTCAGATGGCCCACGGGAGACCAGAGCATTTCCGGTAGCCGGGTGGGTTGACGCCAGACATCACTCACACGGCGGGCGCGCCCATTGATCCTCACCAGGGCGCCTGTCTGAAAGGCACGCAGATCCAGGGCTTCGTAGTCCAGGAATCGCTGCGCCTCCGGATACCAGGTTTGCAGCACCTGAAACCCACGATCCAGCAGGAATCCATCGTGATGATCCGTGCGGATTCGGCCGCCCACGTTGTCGGAGGCTTCAAGAATGAGAGGCTCGCGTCCCTGTTCACGCAGGGTGAGGGCGCATGCGAGCCCGGAGAGGCCGCCGCCAACGATGGCCACGTCAATGCTCATGGGGTGCTCCCGCGGGCTGAATGATCAACAAGACAACAAACTTCGCTTCCAGGCATTTGTGTCTGGTCATTTGATGGATAATATAACGCTGTAACGCGCCCTGTCATTGTCTGCCGGGCCGGCCAAACACGCAGCGTCAAGGAACCTCACCATGAACGACGCCTCATTCGAGCGCCGAGTGCATCTGATCGAAAACACCTGGATCACCATGGCGGACGGCTGCCGTCTGGCGGCGAAGATCTGGCTGCCGGAGGGTGCCGAAGAGAATCCCGTGCCGGCGGTTCTGGAATACATCCCCTATCGCAAGCGGGACCACAAGGCGCTGCGGGATGCGGAAATCCATGGTTTCTTTGCCAGTCAGGGGTTTGCTGGCGTGCGAGTGGACATCCGCGGCAGCGGGGATTCCGAGGGCATCCTGCGGGGCGAGTATCTGCAGCAGGAACTGGACGATGGGCTGGAGATCCTGCGCTGGATCGCTGCCCAGCCCTGGTGCTCCGGCAAGGTGGGGCTGTTCGGGCTGTCCTGGGGGGGCTTCAACGGCCTTCAACTGGCCGCTTTGCAGCCTCCGGAACTGGGCGCCGTGATCTCCGTGTGCTCCTCGGACGACCGCTATGCCGATGATGTGCATTACATGGGCGGCTGCCTGCTCACTGACAACCTCTCCTGGGCCTCGACCATGTTCGGCTTCAACTCCTGCCCGCCGGACCCTCAGGTGGTGGGTGAGCGCTGGCGAGACATGTGGCTGGAGCGGTTGGAGGGCAGTGGTCTGTGGATTCACAACTGGTTGCAGCATCAACGCCGGGATGCCTTCTGGCGTCATGCCTCGGTGTGCGAGAACTATGACGCCATCCAGGTGCCGGTGATGGCGGTCAGCGGATGGGCCGACGGTTATTCCAATACCGTATTTCGTCTCATGCGTCACCTGAAGGGGCCGCGTCGCGGTCTGGTAGGCCCCTGGGGCCACAAGTATCCCCATATGGGCGGTCCAGGACCCACCATCGACTTCCTGGGGGAATGCGTGCGCTGGTGGGATCACTGGCTCAAGGGCATCGACAGGCAGGTGGAGCAGGATCCGATACTGCGGGTGTGGATGCATGACCGCCGCAACCCCCTGCTACCCGAGACCACCGGAGGCTGGGTGGCCGAGCCACACTGGCCCAGCCCGGCCATTCGCCCCCGGGAATACCAACTCAGTAACGGGCGCCTTGTCCCGGGAGAGGATGATGCGGGCGAGTCGGAGACGCTCACCATCCAGAGCCCCCTGAGCGTGGGCCTGTTCGCCGGCAAATGGTGTTCCTATGCCGAGATCACCGACCTGCCTTCGGATCAGCGTCTGGAGGACGGCGGCGCGTTGGTGTTCGACACACAACCCCTGCATGAAGACCTACAGATGCTGGGGGCCGCCGAGGTGGATCTGGAAATCAGTGCCGACAAGCCCGTGGCCATGGTGGCGGTGCGCATCTCGGATCTGGCCCCGGATGACCGTGCCACACGGGTGACCTTCGGTATCCTGAACCTCACGCATCGAGACGGCCATGAAGATCCACAGGCGCTGGAGCCGGGGCGCCCCTACCGGGTGACCGTGCGCCTGAATGAAGTGGCTCAGCGATTTCATGCGGGGCATCGCATCCGCCTGGCCATCTCCAGCTCCTACTGGCCACTGGCCTGGCCGGCACCCGAGCCGGTGAGGTTGACCCTGCATACCGCCGGTTGCCGCCTGCGTCTGCCTCAGCGTTGCCCAGAGTTCGACGATGCCAGCCTGCCCAGCCTTGGGCAGCCCCGTCAGGCCCCCACACCACCCAACACCTTGCTGGCCCCGGCTCAGCGTGAGTGGCAGGTGGTGCATAACCTGGCCAGCAATCAGGTGGCCCTGGATGTGGTGAACAATGATCCGCAGGTTCGGCTGGACGACATTGATCTGACGTTCGGGCGCCAGGTGCGCGAGCGCTACAGCTACAGTAACGAGCGCTACGATACCCTCAGGGGCGAGGTGACGCACGAGCGCCAGTTTGCTCGCGGCGACTGGGATGCACGCACGGTCACCCGGACGGTGCTCACATCCACCCGGACCCACTTCATCATCCGTGCCACGCTGGATGCCTACGAGGGGGATGTGCGCGTCTTTTCCAAGACATGGGACGAGACGCTCCCACGTGATCTGGTGTAAACACGAACGCTTTTGCGGAGACAAGCCAAGTGCCCAAGAAAAACGTCTTCATCATTGGTCTGGACGACTTCAACCGGGACAAGCTCGAACGCTTGCCCCAGGCTGAGGAATGTGAATTCCACGCGGCACTGGATATCAGTGACATCCGTAACGTGGATCAGTACGACATCAAGCACCTGATCGACAAGGCCACACGCACCATGGAAGCCTTTGACGGTACGGTGGATGCGATCACCAGCTACTACGACTTCCCCGGCACGGTGATGACGCCCATCCTGGCCGAGCGCTTTGGATTGCCCGGGCCCACCCTGGAGTCGGTGCTCAAGTGCGAGAACAAGTACTGGAGTCGCCTGGAGCAGCGCAAGGTGATCCCGGAACATATTCCCCAGTTCCGGGCCTTCGATCCTTTTGATGAAGAGGCCTATGGTGGCCTGGGTCTGTTGCCGCCGTTCTGGATCAAGCCCATCAAGTCCTTCCGCTCCTACCTGGCCTTCCAGATCAACGATGAGCGTCAGTTCAGGGCGGTGATGCCCCTGTGCCGGGAAAAGGTGGGTTTCATGGGCGAACCCTTCCTCTACCTGATGCGTCATTTCGGCGCCCCGCCGGAAATCGCCGAGATGCCCGAGAGCTTCGTGGCCGAAAGCCCCATCGGCGGTTGGCAGTGCACCCTGGAGGGCTATAGCTACAACGGGCGGGTACACATCTACGGGGTGGTGGACTCGGTTCACGAGCAGGACAGCTCATCCTTTGCCCGCTATGAATACCCCTCCTCACTGCCGCTGGAGATCCAGCATCGCATGATGGACGTGGCACGCATGGTGGTGCAGCAGTTCGGGCTGGATAATTCCGCTTTCAATGCCGAGTTCTTCTACGATCAGACATCCGATCAGGTGTGGTTCCTGGAGATCAACCCCCGGGTATCCCAGGCCCATACGGATATCTTCGAGAAGGTGCATGGTGTATCGCATCTGTCGGTGATGGTGGATCTGGCCCTGGGCCGCAAGCCCAAGCCCATGGAGCGCAAGGGTCAGTTCAATGTGGCCGGCCACTTCATGTTCCGTACCGTGGAGAGCGGCAAGGTGGTGCGGGTTCCCAGCACCAAGGCCATCGACAAGCTGCGGCAGCGCCAACCCGGCACCCATGTGAAGATCCCGGTCAAGCCGGGTCAGCACCTCAAGGACCTGCAGGGGCAGGATATGTACAGCTTCGAGATCGCCAATGTCTTTATCGGCGGGCGCGATCAGACAGACATGCTGGACAAGTACGACGAGGCACTGGCGGTGCTGCAGTTTGATATCGAGAAGGACCCGGATCCGGTCATTACCTGATGGGGGCTTCGGTGGCCAGTATCTGGCCCCACTGCTACCATGGCGCGACATTCATGTATCGGAGAGAGCTCATGCGCGTCCGTCCACTGATCCTGACCGCCGCCGTCGCCTTGCTGTTGCCGTTGGGCGTTCAGGCCGATGAACTGGATATCCAGCCCGGGCAATGGGAATTCACCAACGTGACCAGCGTGGAGGGTGATACCCCGTTCCCGGAGCAGACCCACACCAGTTCGGAGTGCATCACTGCCGAAGACGTGGCCAGGGGGCCGGACTTCCTGCAGGTGGAGGAAAACTGCGAGGTGTCCAATATGGACATGACCTCATCCACCATGACCTACGACATGGTCTGTGTGGAAGACGGCATGGAAGTGGATATGCGTGCCGAGCTGCAGTTCATGGGTGATCGCATTGAAGGTCACATGACGGCCAACCTGGAGAGCCCCATGGGTCCGCTGGTGATGCGCACGGACATCACGGGGGAGCGCATCGGCGAATGTGAGTGAGCTCACTGATTACCGCCATCATCATCCTGCTCACCTGCCAACTGGCGGGTGAGGTGATTGTGCTCTGGCTGGATTTGCCCTTTCCGGGGCCGGTGCTGGGCATGCTCATCCTGTTCGGGGCACTGTTGATTCGTGGTGGCGTGCCCGAGTATCTCAAGCAGACCACTGACACCCTGCTGCGTCACCTGGCCCTGTTGTTCGTTCCGGCAGGCGTGGGCCTGATGGTCCATTTCGGCCTGGTGGCCCGGGACTGGGCGCCGATCCTGCTGGGGCTGGTGGTGAGCACGGCCCTTGCACTGGGGGTGACCATGCTGATACTGAGCCGGTTGATCCGGCTGCGGAGTCGGCGCGCCGAAGATGGCTGAAGAGATCACGGACATCTGGGCCTTCCTGGCCGCCAGCCCATTGCTCTGGCTCACCATGACCCTGGTGGTGTTCCAGGGCAGCCTCTGGATCAACAAGCGACTGGGAGGCAGCCCCGTGCTGCACCCGGTGCTGATATCCATGGCCATTCTCATTGGCATCCTGTTGCTCACCGGCACTGATTACGACACCTATTTCGACGGTGCCCAGTTCATCCATTTCCTGCTTGGCCCGGCCACGGTAGCCCTGGCCATCCCCCTTTACGAGAATCGCCAGCAGATCCGGGCACTGCTGCTGCCTCTGCTGGTATCGGGGTTGGCGGGCGCGGCGACGGCCGCCCTGAGTGCGGTGGCGATCGCTTATCTGATGGGCGCGGAATGGGTCACGCTGATGTCATTGGCGCCCAAGTCAGTGACATCACCCATTGCCATGGGGGTGTCCGAGAAACTGGGAGGCCTGCCTTCGCTGACTGCCGCCCTGGTGCTGCTGACCGGGGCCATTGGTTGCATCCTGGCGCCCGGCCTGATCCGGCTGCTGCGTATCCGCGATGATCGGGTGAAGGGATTCGCCATGGGGTTGTCAGCCCACGGGTTCGGTACTGCCCAGGCCTTCGGCATCAGTGCCACAGCCGGGGCGTTCGCCGGCCTCGGCCTCGCCCTGGCCGGCATCATCACAGCCTTCCTGCTACCCGCCTCGTTCAACTGGCTACCGATCCTGGTGGGCGGTTGACTGCCTCAATCACCCTTCGCCTCGGCGAGTTTCAACCTTTCTTGACTCAGGTTCCGCTGGCCGCTCGCATGGCTATGGGATCAGGGAGGGGCGGCCCACTGCATGAATCATGACAAGGATCTATATGTCATAAGCGAATATTGATATGCTTGTTCAATGAATTCCATCCACTACCAACTGTTCCCCTTCCTGCGCTGGCAAAAGCCCAGCCGCGAGATTCTCAAGAGCGATCTGGCGGCGGGCACTGCCGTGGCCCTGGTGTTGGTGCCGCAGTCCATGGCCTATGCCCAGTTGGCGGGCATGCCGCCGGTCTATGGCCTGTATGCCTCCCTCCTGCCCGTGATCGTGGCGGCCCTATGGGGCTCTTCCAATCAGCTGGCCACGGGGCCCGTAGCGGTGGTCTCGCTGCTCACGGCAACGGCATTGATTCCGCTGGCCGCGCCGGGTTCCGGCGAATACGTGGCCCTGGCGGTGGCGCTGGCCTTTTTGGTGGGGGTGGTGCAGTTATCCATGGGTGTGCTGCGCATGGGGGCACTGGTGAGTTTCATCTCTCATCCGGTGATCGTGGGCTTCACCAATGCAGCAGCGCTGGTCATCGGCCTTTCGCAACTCAACAAGCTATTGGGCATTCCGGTGGACACCGGAGGGCATTTCCTCATGGGCCTGTGGGACATGCTCGGCGATGTAGCCTATCTGCATTGGCCCACCCTGGCCTTCGGCGTGGGCGCCATCCTCATCATGGTGGGGCTCAAACGGTTCATCCCCCGGGTACCTGGTGTGCTGGCCGCCGTGATACTGGCCACTGCCATTAGCTGGCTGATGGGCTTTGAGCGCAAGGCGGATGTCCACCTGGATCAGGTGTCGCCTCCAGCAGTGGCGGAACAACTGCTCAAATGGGGCGACTTCAAGGAAGAGAAAGCCGATCTGGAGCTGCAGATCCGCGAACAGCAGGCGCTTCTGGAAGCGGCCGACTCCACCGAGGCGGCAGCGCTGAGATATAAGATCGAACTGCTCTCCTTGCGTCAGGAGCACGTGTCGCGGGTGCTCAAGTTGTACCGGGAAGAAATGCGGGATGTGCGTTTTGCTCGCCTTCCCGGAGAAGAAGGGCAGCCGGATGCCTTTGTGGTAGCTCAAGCCCTGGATGAGAGGGGGGAGGAGGTCCACCCTAAATGGCGAGTGACTCAGGTCGATGGGGTACAGATCCGCATGGATGCGGGGGGGCGGGTGATCGGCAGTATCCCGGCGGGTCTGCCGTCCATCTCCATGCCGGATCTCACGCCTGCTACATTGACGGCGCTTTTTACCGCGGCCTTTGTCATTGCGCTGGTGGGATTCACTGAGGCCATCGCCATTTCCCGTGCCCTGGCGGCACGAACCGGCCAGCGGCTCAATCCCAACCAGGAGTTGATTGGCCAGGGGCTGGGCAACCTCTCGGCCAGCGTGAGCCAGGGCTACCCGGTGAGCGGATCCTTCTCCCGTTCGGCCGTGAACCTCAATGCCGGAGCTCGAACCGGTCTGTCTTCCGTGTTCACCGCGGTATTCATCCTGCTGGTGCTCCTGTTCTTCACGCCTTTGTTTTACCACCTGCCTGAGGCGGTCCTGGCCGCGATCATTGTCATGGCAGTGGTGGGGTTGATCAATTTCAAGGCCATTCAGCATGCCTGGTTGGCCAGCCGGCATGATGGCATCGCCGCCATTGTGACCTTCGTGGCCACTCTGGCAGTGGCACCGAATCTGGATGTGGGCATCCTCATTGGTGTGGCCCTGGCGGTAGGTCTGTTCCTGTACCGCACCATGCGGCCGCGCGTATCCGAGTTGACACGCTACGAGGATGGCACGCTGCGCGAGGCGCGTCGCTACGGCCTCAGGGCCGACGAGGAGATCGGCCTGCTGCGGTTCGACCGCTCACTGTATTTCGCCAATGCCGGATACTTTGAAGACGCGGTGCTGGAGCAGGCCGCCCGCTATCCCCACGCCCGTTACATGATTGTGGTCACCCAGGGCGTGAACGAGATCGACGCCTCCGGCGAGGAGGTGATCCGTTCACTGGTGCAGCGACTACGGGCGCGGGGTACCACGCTGGTGTTTGCCGGCATCAAGCCACAGGTGTTGATGGTGATGAAGCGCACCCACCTGGTGGATTTCATGGGCGAAGACAACGTGTTCCATTCCACCGAAGGGGCGATTGCCACCATTCGGGATCGTCTTGCCAAGCAAAAAGCCGAGGAGGGTCAGGCAGACCAGGAAGAGGGCGAAAACGAGCGCGCCTGAGATTCGGCACGAGGTCGATGCCCCAGGTGGGGGCCGCTGGAACGGGCGTGGTCAGGATGGACGGGCACAAAAAAGCACGGGCACAAAAAAACAGAGGAGGGGTGGCAGTGCCAACCCCTCCTCTGCTTGATACCGCTACTTCAGTGATGCAGCGGAAAACGCCTTCTTAGTAGAAGGGTCTCCACAGGTACACCAGGAAGTGGGCGGCGGCAGCCAGCACCATGAACACGGTGAACGTGGTCTTGAACTGCTCGTGGAATTCCTTGGCCTGTTCTTCGGTCAGACCGGAAATGCTGTCATTCATGGTAGATACCCTCTAAGTTAGGACAAAAGTCAGTCTGAAGCTCGGTTGGAGCTCGAGATTACTCGGAGACTTCCGCAGACGCATCATAGGTCAGCGGGTTGTAGTTGTCGTTGGAGTACACGAAGGCGTGCACAACCAGGGCGACAACCAGCACGGCCATCAGGATGGGCATCAGCCAGGTGCCAGGATTCACGACCAACCACAGCTTCCAGTCGTCCTTGGGGTTGCTCGGCTTGCTTGCTCTGTATTCGCTCATTGATAACACCCTCTTGGTTTGTAACCGGGCCTCTCGCCAAGACCCGGAGCATGGAAAACCTCAAAGCTCTGCGACGGGGTGACCTTGGTTCCAACGGCTTGCCTGTCGCGATGGGTGTGAGTCTACGTTGACAGGGTTGGATGTCAAGCAAGCGTAACACTCCACTTTCGTGAATGGATGAGAAAGTTGAGCAAGATCAGGTTTAGCCCCCGGAAGGGCTTGCGAGTGCGGGTTACATACATTGGTGTCGGTAATGTAACATCCCAGATTCCCCACCTTTACGCAAAGGAATGATGTGCCCGATGTCCACGCCCGGCCGCATTGACCAGCAAGAAGATCGCCTGAGCATCGCCGGCGACTGGGTGCTGGCTCATTACCGTCACCTGCGCGGCCAGGTGGAGCGATCAGCCGCTGCCGAGTTCGGTGGCGCGGTCAGTCTTGAGGACCTGGGGGAACTGGATACCGCCGGTGCCGCCTTGCTGGTGGAGTTACTGGGGGCGGCGCGCCTGGAGGCTCTGGCCTCCGAGGCGGCTTATCTGCCCGAGGAGCGTCGGGCTCTGCTGGAGACAGTGGCCCGCGCCATGGGGTCAACCCGGTCGCCCGAGCCACCCCCGTCGCGACCGATCCGCGACTTTCTGGCCGGAACCGGCCAGGTGGTGGAAGCCCTGTGGCATCAGCAACGGCTGCTCATGGGCTTTATCGGCATGACGCTGGTGACCATCCTGCGTTTGCTGCCGCGCCCGCATCGCTGGCGCTTCACCGCCCTGGTGGTCCATCTTCATCAAACAGGGCTGAATGCGGTGCCCATTGTGGCCTTGCTGACCTTCCTGGTGGGTGCCGTGGTGGCCTTTCTGGGGGCCACGGTGCTGGAAGAGTTCGGGGCCACCATTTACACCGTGGACCTGGTGGCTTATTCCTTCCTGCGGGAGTTTGGCGTCTTGCTGGCGGCCATCCTCCTGGCGGGGCGCACGGCCAGCGCCTTCACCGCCCAGATCGGCTCCATGAAGGCCAACGAGGAGATCGACGCCATTCGCACCCAGGGGTTGAGCCCCATGGAACTGCTGGTGGTGCCCAGGGTGATGGCGTTGATGATCAGCCTGCCGCTGCTGACCTTCATCGGCATGATGAGTGGCATCATGGGCGGCGCAGTGGTGTGTGCCGTGTCACTGGATATCCCCTTCAGCCAGTTTTTCATCATTCTCGAACGTGACATCCCTCTCCAGCATTTCCTGGTGGGCATGGTCAAGGCGCCGGTGTTTGCCTTTTTGATTGCCGTGGTGGGCTGCCTGGAAGGGTTCAAGGTGAGCGGCAGCGCTCAATCGGTGGGGGAACACACCACCTCCAGCGTGGTGCAGGCCATTTTCATCGTCATTCTCATGAATGCCTTGGCAGCACTGTTCTTCATGGAGATGGGCTGGTGACGGACGATCAGGGTACACAGCCGCCGCTAATCCGCGTGCGGGGGCTCCAGAACCGATTCGGAAGCCTGGTAGTGCACGATGGGCTGGATCTGGATATCCGCCACGGCGAAATCCTCGGCGTGGTGGGTGGGTCGGGCACAGGCAAGTCAGTGCTCCTGCGCAGCATCGTCGGCCTCATGCGGCCCTCGGCGGGGCGCATCGAGGTGTTTGGCAAGGAACTGCAGAGCCTGCCGGATCGAGAGCGATCCCGGGTGGAGAGGCGCTTTGGCGTGCTGTTTCAGGGTGGGGCATTGTTCACTTCCCTGAACCTGCAGGAGAATATTGCCCTGCCGCTGATGGAACACGCGGGCCTGTCGCGGCGGGATGCCGAGTATCTGGCACGCATCAAGCTGGCCCTGGCGGGATTGCCAGGGGAGGCCGCGCTCAAATACCCGGCTGAACTCTCCGGCGGCATGGTGAAGCGGGCGGCACTGGCCCGGGCCCTGGCGCTGGATCCGGAAGTGTTGTTTCTGGACGAACCCACCGCCGGACTCGATCCCATCGGCGCCGCGGGCTTTGACCGGCTCATCATGACCCTGCGCGACGCGCTGGGACTGAGCGTATTCCTGGTGACCCACGATCTGGATACGCTGTATACCAGTTGCGACCGGGTGGCCGTGCTGTCGCAGCGCCGGGTTTTGGTAGCGGACCGCCTGGAGGTGGTGGAGAACACCGCTGATGAATGGATTCGTGACTATTTCCATGGCCCCCGTGGCCGCGCCGCCCGTGAAGCGGCGGATGTTCTGGAGAATCGCTGATCATGGAACCTCGAGCCCATCATGTAGTGATCGGATTATTCACCCTGCTCACCTTTCTGGGGGGGCTGGTGTTCGGGCTGTGGTTGCACAAGGCTGCCTCGGACCGGGAATATGATTACTACGAAATTGTCTTTACGCGGGCAGTGAGCGGCCTGGCCGAAGGCAACATGGTGCAGTTCAGTGGCATTCGCGTCGGTGACGTGATGGATCTGCGCCTGAATCCCGATGATCCCAACGAGGTTCGGGTACTGGTTCGTGTGGACAGCGAGATCCCGGTGCATGCCGATACCCGTGCCACCCTCAAACTGGTGAACATCACCGGCGCCATGAGTGTGCAGTTATACGGTGGCACACCGGATACCCCGCAGCTGGAGGGCAGTCGCTCCAGTCCACCGCGGATCCAGGGGGACCCCTCTCCGCTCAATACCTTGCTGGACGAGAGTGAGAGCCTCATCGAGGCGGTGGGGCAACTCCTGCACAACGCCAATCGGCTGGTTTCCACCGATAATGCCGATAGGGTGACCCGTATCCTGGATGATGTGGAGCAGGTCACCTCTGCCCTCGCGGGTCAAAGTGGCGATCTGGCCAGCGCCATGGGGGCGATCACAGAGGCCAGCCTGCAGGCGGAAAAGACCTTGGTGTCCTTGCAACGATTGGGTGATGAGTCGCACACCCTGGTGGCCGGGGAGGGCAGGGCCATCCTCGAGCATGCTCGCCAGACCATGGCCTCGGTGGAGGCCACGGCGGCGCGCATGGATAAACTGCTGGCCACCCATGAGGGTTCGCTGGACCAGGGGCTACAGTCATTTGGTGAACTGGACCCGGCCATGCGTGATCTCAGGAGCAGCCTGCGCAACCTTAACCGCGTGATCCGTCGACTGGAAGATAACCCGGCGCGCTTCCTGCTCGGTCAGGATGGCATTCAGGAGTTCAACCCGTGATATCCCGTCTATTCATCGTGCTCGTGCCGGCCCTTTGGCTTTTGGGGTTGGCGGGCTGCACCCTGCTGCCCGAACAGACACCGCAACGGGTGTTTCTGCTGTCGCCACCCGAGCAGGAGACGGCTTACGAAGTCCTGCACGACAAGGTGCTCAGGGTGGAGAAACCCGAGGCCCCCTTCCCGTTGACCACGTCCCGCATCCTGGTGGCGCCCAGCGGCAAGGAAATCAGCTTCTATGGGGGGGCTCGTTGGGCGGATCGCACGCCCCCGCTGGTGGCAGCCTACATGGTGGAGGCACTGCGCCAGGATGGCCGAGTGGCCTCGGTGATCAGCGATTCCAGCTCTGCACGCAGCCAGGTCTCTCTGGTGAGTCAGCTCGGTGCCCTGCGTAGTGAATACCCGTCTCAAGGCGCTGATGGCCCCCCCGAAGCCTTTGTTCGACTGGATGTACAGCTGATGGAGGATGCCAGCCGCAATATCATTGCCAGCCGACGTTTTCAGGTCCGCCAGCCCAGCGAGGGTGAGGAGATCGAGGCGGTGGTGGAGGCGATGAACCAGGCCATGGAGGTCTTGAGTCGTGAGGTGGTGGATTGGGTGGTGGAGCAATTGGCGCCCGGCCATCGTCTGGAAAAAGGCTCTTGAAGTTGACCCGGCAGCCTCGAATGGGGAGGATGCGAGGCTGAGAGGGCAGCTTGAGCGGAACCGTCATGAAGCTGACAAGTCCTTCGTTCCCGGATGGTGGTGCCATGCCCGTGGATGTCTCGGCCCGCCACGCCAACGAACTCCCTCCGCTGGAAATCCATGATGTGCCGGGAGATGCCCACAGTCTGGCGCTGCTCCTGGAGGACCTGGATTCGCCGCTGGGGGAGGTGACCCACTGGCTGGTGTGGAATTTACCCCCGACCACCCAACGCGTGGACTCGCTGAATCTGCCCAGCCAGGCAAGGACCGGCATGGATGCGTTCGGCAAGGTCGGCTATCTGGGGCCGGTACCGCCGGAGGGTTGTCATCATTATCGTTTCCGCCTGCTGGCGCTGGACGCCGAGCTTGACCTGCAGGCAGGTGCCACCCGTTCGCAATTCGAACACGCCGCATCGGGGCACGTGCTGGCCGAAGCCCGTCTTACGGGCGCGCTGTGCATGCCAACGCCGGAGCCGGATCACGGATCATGAGACCGTATCGCCCAGGAGCATTCTTCGCCACTGTCAATCCCACGGTTTTCATCGCCTCGGCGATCATGGTGCTGGCGTTCGTCGGCTTCGGAGTGAGTTTTCCCGCCACCGCCAGCCAGGTGTTCGAGGGGATCCAGGGCTTCATCACCGAGTATCTGGGCTGGGGTTATCTGCTGGCGGTGACCGTGTTTCTGGTGTTCCTGATCTGGCTTGGTTTCAGCCGCTACGGGTCCATCCGCCTGGGTCAGCCGGATGATCGTCCGGAGTTCGGCTACGGGGCCTGGTTCGCCATGCTTTTCTCGGCCGGCATGGGCATCGGGCTGGTCTTCTGGAGTGTTGCCGAACCCATCCTGCACTATCAGCACCCGCCCACGGGGGAGGGCGAAACCATGGAGGCCGCGCGCCAGGCCATGGTCTACACCTTCTTCCACTGGGGGCTTCACGCCTGGGCTGTGTATGTGGTGCTGGGGCTGTCGGTGGCGTACTTCAGCTTCCGCCACCGTCTGCCACTGACGATTCGTTCGATCTTCTACCCGCTGCTGGGCGACCGTATCTATGGGCCGATCGGTCATGTGATCGATATTCTGGCGGTATTCGGCACCCTGTTTGGTCTGGCCACATCGCTGGGTTTCGGTGCCATGCAGCTCAATACCGGGCTCAATGTGCTTTTCGACATGCCGGTATCCCACTGGTATCAGGTGGGCATCATTGCCGCCATCACCCTGGTGGCCGTATTCTCGGTGTTGTCAGGGCTGGATCGGGGTCTCAAGTGGGTTAGCGTGTTCAACCTGGGGTTGGCAGTCGTCTTCATGTTGTTCGTGCTGTTTGCTGGTCCCACCCTGTTCATCCTGCGTTTCCTTCTGGACTCCACCGGTGCCTATCTGCAGCAATTGGTTGAAATGTCCCTGTATGCCGACGCCATCGGCGGCTCCCAGTGGCAGAAGGACTGGACCATGTTCTACTGGGCATGGTGGATCGCCTGGTCGCCCTTTGTGGGCATCTTCATCGCCCGCATCTCTCGCGGACGCACCATCCGCGAGTTCATTTTCGGGGTGCTGGCGCTGCCCTCGTTGTTCGTGTTCGCGTGGATGGCCATCTTCGGCGGCAGCGCGCTGCATATGGAATTGTTCGACGAGAACGCCGGTATTGCGGCAGCAGTGGCCGAGGACACAACAGTCGCGCTGTACGCGATGCTGGCCCAACTGCCCTGGACCACTCTGGCCTCGGGAGTGGCCACGTTGCTGATCGCAACGTACTTCATCACCTCATCGGCCTCGGGCACTTACGTGATCGATGCACTGATCTCGCGCGGCTCGAAACACTCGCCAAAGCGCCAGCGGGTGATCTGGGGGATTACCGAGGGGGCGGTGGCCGCCACGCTGCTGATCGTGGGTGGCGAACGGGCTCTGGACAGCCTGCAAACCGGCTCGCTGACGGCCGGCCTGCCGGTGGCGATCATCCTGGGGTTCTGCTGCTTCAGCCTGACGCGCGCGTTGCGCCGGGAATACCGGGTGGAGGGAGTGAATCCCCCCTGGGGGTGATGGGGCAGGGCGGCTTCAACCCTTCAGGCTGCCAGGATCCTTCCCGGGCGGCGGTGACGAGGGCCATTCCCTGTCAGGCCGTTGTGCGCCACAGTTCCAGCACTGGGTGAACTGTGCTTCCATGGGCTCGCTGCAGCGTTGGCAGGTCCAGTTTTCGCTGTCGGTCACGGTCATGGTGACCGCATCAATGATCTCCAGGGCGCGGGCCTCATCGTCATCCTCCATGACCCATATTTCCGGCCAGCATTCCGTGGGGGGCAGTTCCCCGGCAGCACCGCAGAGCAGCGCATGCTTGACGTAGGCGCGAATCCCCTCACTCTCCAACACTCCCTGAATGAAGCCGGCGGCGGCCACATCCGATGCGCTGTACACGCGCTTCATGGCGTGACTCCGGGCATTGCGGGAGTCACAGGGTCGGTGAGTGCCTGTATGGGATGACCTGTCATGGCAGGATTGTAACGCGTGAGCGGGGCTGGATCAGGTGGGTCTTTGGCATTGATTTGCCGCCCTTGCCGGGGAATGAGTTCAGCTATTTCGGATGAGGCAGATAGCGTTTGACAGCCCGAAGGCAGCCTGTATAATGCGCCATTCGAACACGACAGGCGCGTAGCTCAGCTGGTTAGAGCACTACCTTGACATGGTTCGCGTATTTCTGCGTTTCCCTACCTCTCTAGATCCCTCCCCAGTGAAATCAGCACTTTAGCCCATCTGTGGTCATTTAAGGCCAGCCAGGATGTGGTTTTTGTGGCACTAGCTCGGGCCTCGCATGGGCTCAAGTCTCTGTCCAAAATAACTCAATAGAATGAGTACAACCCTAAAGAGTGACCTTCAGGTAATGACACCCTGATTGCGTAAATTTGCGCAAAAAAGGATTATGATGGCGCATTTTTGCGCGCCATAAAGCGTATGTTTGCGTGAATTTGTGGCGATTTGAGGGTGGCTGGAAGTGGGTTTTCTGGAGTGGATGCTGGGGTCTTCGGACAATCTGGGCCGTGCCCATGAGCGGTCGCACATTTCTGGATGCGGCCGAGCGGCTGCTTGGGCGTGAGTCGGAAGCTGTGGGGCGGTGCACTCAGGTCAGCAATCTTCCGAATCCAGGGAGTTCAAGAACAGTGTCTCCACCTCCTCGGCCGGCAACGGACGGCTGAACAGATAGCCCTGTCCCTTCACGCAGCCATGATCCAGCAGGAAATCCCGCTGTACCGTGTTCTCGATGCCCTCGGCGATGACCCTCATGCCCAGGGTCTCGCCCAGGCCGATGATCGCCCGGATGATGGCGGCATCCTCGGGATGATGGGCAGGGTCTTCCTCCATATCGGAGACGAAGGAGCGATCAATCTTGATGGCGTACACCGGCAGGCGCTTGAGGTAGTTCAAGGAAGAGTAGGCGGTGCCAAAGTCGTCAATGGACACGCGCACCCCATGGGCATTGAGGTCGGTGAGGGTGCCTATGGTCTGTTCGATGGAACTCATGGCCGCACTCTCGGTAATCTCGATTTCCAGAGCACTGGCGTCCAGACCCGTATCGGCCAACACACCCATGATGCGTTCGACAACGCCGGGCTCCCGAAACTCACGCGCTGACAGGTTCACCGCCATCGGCACGGTTGGCACACCCCGGGCCTTCCAGTCGCGAAGCTGCTCGCAGGCCTGTCGCAGCACCTCTGGCCCCAGCGAGAGGATGAAGCCGGTCTCCTCCGCCAGGGGAATGAAGCGCCCCGGGGAAATCATGCCCCATTGGGGATGATGCCAGCGCACCAGGGCTTCCAGGCTGAGGGTGCGTCCGGTGACCAGTTCCACTCGGGGTTGGTACACCAGCTGGAATTCGTTCTGTTCCAGTGCCTGGCGCATGGCCTGGTCCAGTTCCATGCGCTCCTGCAGCGCCGCGTCCATTTCCGGCGTGTAAAAATGGTAGCAACGGCGACCTTCGGCCTTGGCGCGATACATGGCCGCATCGGCGTAACGTACCAGCTCCTCAGGACGATCACTGTCGCCGGGGTACACGGCAATACCGATACTCACCGTCACGGACACCTGTTGGGCAGACAGCGATATGGGCTGTTTCAACGCAGTCTGGAGCTTTTCGATCACGGGGATCACGTTCTCCACATGCGCGAGGTTGGACAGCAGCAGGATGAACTCATCGCCGCCAAAGCGGGCCAAGGTGTCGCCACCCCGAAGTAGGGTACGCAGACGCTGCGCAACCTGTATTAGCAGTTGATCACCCTGGGCATGGCCCAGCGAATCGTTGACCACCTTGAAATCATCCAGGTCGATGAACACCACGGCCACGGCACGCTGATCCCTCCGGGCCTGTGCCACCGCCAAGCCGATCCGATCGAGCATCAGATTTCGATTGGGCAAGCCGGTCAGCGGGTCATGGAAGGCAAGATACTCCAGGCGCTCGGTCAGGGCGCGCTTGTCGGAGATATCCTCCGCCAGCTTGATGTAATGCGTCACCTCGCCCAGAGTATTGCGGATAGGCGAGATCCAAGCCTGCTCCCAGTAAGGCTCGCCCGCGCGGGTGCGATTGTTGAACTCGCCTTCCCAGGTGCCACCGTTGCGGATCGTATTCCAGAGGTCCTCGTACTGTGTGACGTTTTTTTCACCGTAACGCAGCATGCCGGGTCGTTGCCCGATGACCTCCTCCCGGGAGAAACCGGTGATGTCGCAGAAACGCTGGTTCACGTACTCGATCACGCCGTCTGTGCTGGTGAGCATCACCACACCGGGGCTTTGCTCCACCGCATAGGCCAGTCGCTCGCCGTACTCCTCCGCAAGCTTGCGCCTGGTGATGTCCCGATTGGTCCCGCGGTGCCCCCGGTAACAGCCTGATGAATCCCTCACGGCGCGGCAGTCATGCTCGATCCACCGGACCTCCCCGGAGCGAGTAAGGATGCGGAAATGCAGCAGCGCGTGGTTGTCCTGCCTACCCGCATGCACATGCCCGTGATAATCGGCCCGATCATCCGGATGGATGAGGTGAGACAACAGATCCGGGTCGTCCAGAAACGCTTGCGCGGGGTAACCGGTGATCCGTTCGCAGGCGGGCGACACATAATGGAATCGGTCGTCCTCACCCATCCAGTAGTCCCAGTCGGGTGAAAACTGCGCCAGGATTCGATAGCGCTCCTGCTCCTCAAGCAGCCGCTGATTCAGCTCATCCATGGCCTCGTTTTGCAGGACGAGCTCCGCATGGTAGATGTGCAGCGCCTCCAGCAGGCCATCCAGGTCGATTTCACCCCGCTCCATCTCATGGCCTAAATCCCCCCAGGCCCTGTCACGCAGAATGGCCTGAGCCTGTTCGTGGAGGTGTTTCCTGACCATGCTGACCGCCCGGTTGAAATGCCTTTCCCGATGGTAACCCAACTTCCCCGTGACCGCTCAACGCCCTGACTGTCATGCATCACGGTGATGAGGCACCCCCAATGATGAAAGATCCGCTCCAAGAAGCCACTTCACCTTTCCCCCTGATCTGCGCCAGGGCCTTCCCCTCTTCGGCTTGTCATACCCCTCCCAAAAACCTCCAAAGTGGAACCAAACCCGCTGGCCATCCCGAGCTCCCGCATTAATACTGGCCAAAACGTACTCCCGTTCACCCCCTGAACGGACCCAAGCCCCCCATTCGCACCCAAAAAAACGTGCGGAAATGGCGGGAGCGTGCCCAAAGCACTGCAACACCCCGCAAGGCAGCATCCAAAAGGATCCAATCCTGAGGCACTCCAGCGACACCATTCGCCTCCAGCTCCTGCGCCTGCTGGCCGACAACCCCCAGCTCACCCAGCGGGAACTGGCACAAGCACTGGGCGTGAGCCTGGGCGCCACCCACTACAGCCTGCGCGCCCTCATCGACAAGGGCCTGGTGAAGGCCGAGAACTTCCGCAACAGCCAGAACAAACGCGCCTACGCCTACCTGCTCACCCCCAAGGGCCTCAAGGAAAAGCTGCACATCACCCGCGCCTTCCTGGCGCGCAAGCAAAAGGAATGCGCGGCGATTCAGGGGGAGATTGAGGTGTTGAAAAAAGAGCTGGGGGAAGATGTGAAAACCGAGCCACGCGAACCCGCTCAACCAGGCAAGCCTGGGCGCTGAAAAGTCTCACCCTCGTGGGAGCTGGCCTTGCCAGCGAATCGCTGCGACAGCAGCCCCGTGGCAGCCAGACGTCGTACAGAGTCAGGAGCAAATGTGGGCGCTATCCTCACTCATCTCCCAGGGGTGTCGGGCATCACCTTCAAGAAGACGGGAGACATCCGCCAGCAGGGCAATGCGCTGGCCCCTTACACCCGAGTGGCGTTGGGCACGCGCTCGGGCGTGAACTGGGATCGCATCCAGCGGCGTGACCGGACTCCTGCACGCAAGCCTGGACATTTGTTTACTTATTGGTAAACTCCATGGAAGAGTACCAAGGTGCCAAGCTGACCATTCGCTACTGCGAACAACCCCCGCCGGGGAGCGGTGCCGAGGCCTGGATGCCGCCGAGTCTGCAGGAGGCACTCGACTCAATCCAGGCAGGCAAGCACGCCCGCTGGCTTGCGGGTTTTGCCGCCCGCCGCAAGCAATTGGCCAACACAGGCAGGCTACGGTCGCCGGATTACTGGAATACCGAGGGCGACTTACCCAATGGGAAGAACTTCTATGCCATCAAGGTGGGCAAGATCCGGGCCTACGGATGGTACTCAAATCGCCATGGCGGGGTGTTTTACATCAGTCACTTCGCCTTCAAGAAGGGACAAAAGCTCGCTCAAAAGGACACGCATCGCGTGATCCAGAACTGGCGAAAGATTGAGGAGTGACAGACATGACCGATTTTCTGGACCGTTGGGCCACCGAGAGCCCGGAAAACGCCCGGCTGGTAGCCCAGGAACGCCTCATTACCGAGGTCACCGAGGCACTCTGGCAGGAAATGGAAGAGGCTGGAGTCAACAAGGCCGACCTGGCAGCCCGCATGGGCACCACCCGAGGCTACATCTCCCAGATCCTGAGTGGATCCCGCAACATGACCTTGCGCACCCTGGCGGATATCTGCTTCGCCCTGGGCAAAAGCCCTGATATCTCCCTGAATGGCGCCGAGGCGGACGGCTGGGAATTCAGGCCCGTTGAAAAATTCACTTGTGGGCACACCAAGATCCGCTACACGGAAACCGGCAACGTGCTCCACCCCATGGATTGCTGGAAGACCGCAGCCTGAAGCATGGATCGCTCACTCATCGAGATCGCCACCAAGGCCTTGAGTATCCGCGCGGTTCACCTGCGCGGCAGCCACATCCGCTGCAAGGAGGGCGTTCTTCCGCCGTATCTTGATGATGAACTGGATCTCACACCCCAGTTCCGTGGCAAGCCGGGCGCCAGGATCGATATCCTGGGTTTTGAGGAGCAGACGAAAGCGATCCCGCGCCGCATAGCCATGTGCCACTTCCAGGCCGGTGTCCGTCTCGTGGACAATGCCAATGTGACGGAAACTGCCCCAGTGGATGAAGAGGACGTGTACCTGGAGATCACGGCGGATTTCTGCGCCGAATACGACATCCGTGACGGCATCGAAGACGAAACGCTGCGGCCCGCGCTTGAAGAATTTTCTCGCTACAACGTGGGCTATCACATCTGGCCTTACTGGCGGGAATATGTACAGGGCACGTGTGCCCGTATGGGTATCCCCCCCATCCCCATTCCCATGTATATGCTCAAGGCTCGCGACTCCAACGAAGCATCAGAATCCTGTCAGCCCACCAAGTGAAGCTTCGCCAGGTCATCCTCGACAATTACCGCGTGTGGGAGCACTGCGCAGTGCCTCTCGGTCCACGGCTGACACTTTGTATTGGGGAGATGACTCCGGCAAGACAGCGCTTGGACGAGTGCGTGATCAACCCCGTGATGGAGCTATGCGCCGGGAAATTACCTCGCAGCCACCCCCGCTGATGAAAGATACGGGCTGCATGACAGCCGCCGACCCGCACCACAGGGCCTGCAAACGCCCACGGAGCAGGTAACTCCTTGCACTCAAGGGTGCACGGGGATGGCGGTAGCGTGCCTGAAAGTCCCCACAATAGCCCACCACATGAACCCGGACCCCAAACCTTGATCACAGTGTTCTCCAAGGCCCTGGCCCTGCTCACCCCCCGAGAACGCCGCCGGGGCAGCCTCGTGCTCGCCATGGTCATCCTCATGGCCCTGCTGGAAACCGCCGGTGTGGCCTCCATCATGCCCTTCCTGGCCGTACTCGGTAATCCCGAGGTGGTGCACACCAACGCCATCCTCGCCAGCCTCTACGAAGGCCTGGGCTTCACCAGCACCCAGGCCTTTCTCATGGCCCTGGGCGGCGCCATCTTCGCCCTCATGCTCATCTCCGCCGTGTTCCGCATCCTCACCCATTATGTGATGAACCGTTTCATCGAGATGCGCCGCCACAGCCTGGGCGAACGACTGCTGGAAACCTACCTGCGCCAGCCCTACGCCTACTTCCTCAACCGCCACAGCGGCGACATGGCCAAGAGCATCCTGTCCGAGGTGGATCAGGTGGTCGGCAAGGTCTTCCGACCGGGCCTCACGGCCCTGTCCCACATCATCGTCGCCCTGGCCCTGATTACCCTCCTGCTCATCGTCGACCCGCTGATGGCACTCGCCATCGCCGCCGTCATGGGTGGCCTGTATGTGGCCATCTACCTGAGTGTGCAGGGCCTGCTGGGCCGCATCGGCCGCGAGCGTGCCAATGCCAACCGCGAGCGCTTCACCACCGCCGGCGAGGCCCTGGGCGGCATCAAGGACATCAAGCTCCTGGGCCGGGAATATGCCTACCTCTCCCGCTTCCGCCCCGCCTCCGTGCGCTTCTCCCGTCACGTGGCCACCAGCCAGACCCTCTCCCAGGTGCCCCGGTATGGCATCGAGGCCGTGGCCATCGGCGGCGTACTCGCGCTCACCCTGTTCCTCATGGCCACCATCGGCAACGTCGGCGAACTCCTGCCCATCCTGGGCCTGTATGCCTTCGCCGGCTACAAGCTCATGCCCGCCCTGCAGCACATTTACTCCGGCATGAGCAACCTGCGCTTCGGCGCCGCTGCCGTGGACGATCTGCACGAAGACCTCACCCAGCGCGCTGCCCTGGCCGAGATCCACAAACGCGCCCCCAGCCCCTTCATCCCCCAGCAGCACATCCAGCTCAACCAGGTCAGCTACACCTATCCCAACGCCCCCAACCCGGCCCTGAACCACATCGACCTCAGCATTCCCGTAGGCCAGTCCGTGGGCCTGGTAGGCAGCACCGGTGCCGGCAAGACCACCCTGGTGGACCTCATCCTCGGCCTGCTCCAGCCCACCCAGGGCCACCTGAGCGTGGACAACACCCCCATCACCCGCGACAACCTGCGCGCCTGGCAGCAAACCCTGGGCTACGTCCCCCAGGACATCTTCCTCAGCGACGCCAGCATCACCGAAAACATTGCCCTGGGCATTCCCCGGGAGCAGATCGACCCCGCCGCCGTGGAACGCGCCGCCCGCATGGCCCAGGTGCACGACTTCATCGTCAATGACCTGCCCCAGGGCTACGACACGGAAGTGGGGGAGCGGGGCGTGCGCCTCTCCGGCGGCCAGCGCCAGCGCATCGGCATTGCCCGCGCCCTCTACCACGACCCGGCCATCCTGGTATTCGACGAGGCCACCAGCGCCCTGGACAACGTGACCGAAAAGGCCGTGATGGAAGCCATCAACAGCCTGCATGAACAGAAGACCATCATTCTCATCGCGCATCGCCTGAGCACGGTGAAGGGGTGTGATCGGATCTATATGCTGCAGCAGGGGGAGGTGGTGGCCTCGGGTGGGTATGAAGAGTTGCTGGATGGGCATGCTGAATTCAAGGCCATGGCGGGATCGGCGGCGGGGTGATGGTGTCCAGCCCCCGCCCACCCAACATGTCCTCCGTGGAAGCTGGCCTGCAGGCGAAAGGCGAAGCCCCCAAGCCTTGATATCACTCGCGTTGATCCCAGAGCCAGGGAGAAATCATGTCAATTCGTGCCGAAAAACTAAAGCATCGACTTCGGATGAAGTGGTGGCGTCTTATAGATTTTCCTTCCAACTATGACGAAATGTTGGACTACGAAATGCGAACAGATTTCAAATATACGCGGGAAAAAGCACATGTAGCGCTGGGGTATCAGTTTGATCTTAAGCGTCCGCGTTCATTTAATGAAAAAGCGACTCATCGCAGGCTTTTCGACAGAAATCCAGTTTGGCCAATTGTCACGGAAAAAGTAAGTGCGAGGACATGGATTAAAGAAAAACAACTGGATAAACATGTGCGCCTAATCCCAATGGTTTCTACTTTTAGTGATCCTGCGCTTGTGCGCGAGCTAGATTGCTCAGGAAGTATATTTATTAAAGCAGCATGGGCATCGGGTCAGAATATTAAAATCTCAACTGAAGACTCGCATAATTTGCGAGCGATAGAGGGTAAGCTCACTGAATGGCTTGGAGCAGAATATCACCCGAAGCGTTTGGTCTGGGCACAAACTCAAATGCCACGTAGGTTTATTGCTGAACATGATCTAAGTAAGGTAGGCGATTTGGCGCCCTTATGCGATTATAAGTTTTTTGTTTTTCACGGGAAGGTTCGCTTGGTACAGGTTTGGTCTGGTAGCAAAGGGAATAGGAAGGTTACACATTTTGACCCTAAGGGAAATCATCTTGATATTCGTAGGGTCGGAAAAGAAAACGGAAACCATAGGCTTCCCGAGCAATTTGCGCAATTAATTCTGTCAGCCGAGAAGGTTGGTGGCTACTTTGATTTTGTGAGAGTTGACTTATACGTAGTGGACGGCGATATTTACTTTGGTGAAATAACACAAACTCCTGCGAATGGCTTTTCTCCTTTTGATCCTTGTGAATTTGACTTTGAATTAGGATCATATTGGAATTATGAAAATTGAGCTTTCTCGACGCTCTCTTTGTAGCCGTCACTGTTTCCGAAAAATTCCTGAGCTATGTACCTTGACACTCCCACCCCTCGAAAAACCCAGCATGACGGCATATTCTTGAGCAGCCAACCCAGTGAGTTTCGATAGTATCGAACGTACTGATATGTCAGTCTGAGAAAGGAAATACAAAGTGAGTATTCCTATGCCAGGTTTGCAACTGTCTTCCGAGAAGGCGGACGTACTGACCATCACCCCTGCCCGCCTCTGCGGCACGGTGCGCCTCTCGGGCGCAAAAAACGCCGCACTGCGTCATCTGGCAGCCAGCCTACTGACCGACCAACCGCTGATTCTTAATAATTACCCCTCTACCTTGCTGGATGCGAAGGTTCATGTGGAAATGTTGGAATTGCTAGGGAAGAGAGTCGACTTGCATGGCCATGACCAGATTACCCTTACGCAGGCCAAAGCACTGTCCTCGACGCTGAATTGGCAAGGTCGTTCAATACGCAACACACTGTTGATCCTTGGTGCATTGGTTGCTCGCACTGGGGCAGGGTCCGTACCCCTGCCGGGCGGATGTAAACTCGGAGAGAGGCAATATGACTTACATGTAGACTTGCTGGACCGTTTGGGCGCAGAAGTCTGGGCAGAGAACGATACGCTATGCGCCGCCGCCCCCCGCGGGTTGATCGGGGCTGATATCCACTTGCGCATCCGGTCAACCGGGGCCACGGAAAACGCACTCTTAGCTGGTAGTCTAGCCCAGGGAGTAACGCGCATATGGAACCCGCATATCCGACCTGAAATCCTCGACCTCATCGTACTGCTGCGAAAGATGGGCGCAACTATCCGCGTATTTGGTCATGAGCATATAGAAATTACTGGTGCCGAGGAACTTGGTGGCGCGGAACATGCTGTCATCCCTGACAACATGGAAGCAATCACATGGCTGGTGGGGGCTGCGATCACTGGTGGCGACATAGAGATCGAAGGCTTTCCAACCACCGACATGGAAGTCGTATTGGCACATCTCAAAGCCGCAGGCGCAAGACTTTATCATGGCGATGGATCAGTCATAGTGCGGGGAGGGCCTTGCTATCCGCTGGAGATTAGCACCGGGCCCCACCCAGGCATCAACTCGGACGTTCAGCCAATTCTGGCCGCCTGGGCTGCTCACGCATCAGGTGAGTCACGCATCATCGATCTACGGTTTCCAGGCCGCTACGCCTATGCCGAGGAGCTGGCGCGGATGGGTCTTAAGTATAAAGTGCGAGGGGATATGCTTTGTATTCATGGCCAAGGTGGATGCCTGAAGGGAGCAGATGTGCGCGCCCTTGATCTCCGTGCTGGTGCGGCACAAATCCTTTGCGGATTAACAGCCGAAGGCGAGACGAAGATCCACGATTCTTGGCAAATCTTGCGTGGATACGACCGTATTATAGAGAAATTAAAGGGTTTGGGTGCCGAATGTCACAGGACACTCTGATCGCCGAGCTTTCCAATATATGCCCTGCGGGCGTGCACCAAAATGTCTCACTTGCACAGATCAGCCGCTGGCGTATCGGCGGAATAGCGGATGTTATTGTCGAGCCCTCTTCGCTAGATGAGCTATGCAGATTGAGGTCTTTCATTGCTCAGAAAGGCCTATCCAGCATCGTCATTGGCGACACTTCAAATCTTCTTTTCGCTGATGAGGGACTCAGAGCTATCTGTATTCGCATGGGCCGAAAGATGTCATCCATTAGTATCTCCGGTGACACCGTTATGGCACAAGCAGGTATCTGGGTGCCGCATTTTGCACGACGACTTATGCAGGCGGGCCTAACTGGTGCTGAGCACACGTGCGGCATCCCCGGCACTCTAGGTGGGCTGATATGCATGAATGGCGGTAGTCAGCGCAAGGGCATCGGCAGCGCGGTGGTTTCAGTCACTGCGGTCGACCCTGAGGGCCGTGTTTTTACCCTAGACCGCGATGCCTGTCTCTTTGGCTATCGCCAGTCAGTGTTTCAGGGGAATGGCGCGGTGGTGGCAGCGTCCAAGCTCCTGTTTAACCGCGCACCTAAGCCAGAGAGCATCCGTCGAGAGATGCTATCCATCCTGCGTGAGCGCAGTCGTAAATTCCCTCGTAAGCAACCTAATTGCGGGTCCGTTTTCAAAAGTAACCCTGAGATGTACGCAGATATCGGGCCACCAGGAGCGGCAATAGAAAAACTAGGTTTAAAAAACTATAGGATAGGCGATGCACTTATCTCACCGTGTCATGCTAATTTCTTTGTTAATGCTGGCAAGGCGAGCGCTGATGACATGCTACGTCTAATTTTATATGTTAGGGATACCGTATGTGCCGCCACCGGGTATAGAATGGAACCAGAAATACGTTACGTTACACTTGGAGGGCAAGTAATTTCTATTCATAATGCAGCGCCCCCTGGCTCTTTCTTAAAATATCCCAGGTATTCAAAGAGATTGGCTAATGGTAAATCATGATGAAAGTCCAACCCCAAAGGTATCGGTCGTCTGTGCTTGGTATAACCGTGCGGATTACATCCGGGATACCGTTGATAGTCTTCTCGCACAGGACTTGGGGGACTTTGAAGTCGTCATTGTCAATGATGGAAGCACCGACCCCAGAGTTGCGCAGGTTCTAGACTCCTATGATGACCCCCGTTTGCGGGTGATTCATCAGAAGAATACTGGCTTCGTTGGGGCCATCCGCCGAGCCATATCAGAGGCTAAAGCTCCGATAATCGCAACCCAGGGTGCTGGAGATATTTCATTTGCCGAGAGACTGAGGCTGCAATTTGAATACTTGCATAGAAATCCTACCTGCGTCGGTGTGGGCTGTCTGAGAGAGCAGTGTACTATTGATCAAGACGGCAAGGTAGGGGAGGTCGTAATTACAGGTATCCCTCGTGAAGGCATTACAAGAGATGACTTTTTGTTGTCGAATTCATTCACCCATGGCGAAGTGATGTTCCGGCGCTCTGAGTATGAGCAAGTCGGTGGGTATCGTGAATTTTTTCGGTTCGCTCAGGATAGAGATCTGTGGCTAAGGTTGAGTGAGCTAGGTACTTTTTCTCTGATCCCCGAGGTACTTTACCAACGGCGAACTTTTGAAGCGGATGGAGTCTCTGCATCTGCCAAGAAAGTGCTCACTCAGCAAACACTATCCGTGTTTGCAAGGCAATGCGCTACTCATCGTGATCGCTGGGGTTCTGATCCGGTTGATATGTATGGTATGCAGGCTGGCCTTTTCAGAGATAAAGATCGCCGTCTCGCAAATCTATATGCAAAGATGTCCGCTAAATACCTTTATTATGGCCACCTGAATAGCGCCTCAATTCTAGCCCGCAAATCAATCGATGAGTCTATCACCACAAAAGGGGTGCTAGTGCTTGGGCTGACTGCAATATCATCGGTGTCAAAGAGCTTCCAGCAGCTTGCTAAATGGGTGATCGGAAGAATCGGATTCAAAGACCGGCGAGCATTTGAGCCAATTGTTAGCGAAAAGAGGGTGGGCTGGCTGAGGGACAGGCACTCTTGACTCTTGTTTGGGCAATCTTGACTGTATGAGTCGGATATTCGCATAACGCGCCATTATGACAACCCCCGAACCCGCTCGGCTGAGCCCAGATGCCCGTCCTGGACCGTCTTCAGCCCCGATTTTCCCCGATCTCTCCCCCTCCACTGAACTCTACCCACGGTATTGCCTCGGCATGGCCACCGCAGGGAAGCAACCACTCGGGAGAAAGGCTCTCAGACCATGGATTGTCGTCGCTGTAGCCGGTACAACACCTCAAACCGCGTACTCTGGTTCAGCCACTGATCCGGGGTGAACCCCAGGCGCTGCAGGATCGGCGGCAGGGTGTGGGCAATGGCGCCCTTCTTCTTCGGGTCGATGGCCCGCCCAGTGTAGTCCACCAGCGCCAGGTAATCCTCAAATGCGAACGGGATGCCGGGCTGTTCCCGGTCAGCAAATGCCCCTTCAAACGGGAGCAGCGGCTTCACCGGGCGATCGAACCGCAGCAGGGCCTCCATCTGCACCTGTTCACGCACGGCCTGGGCCAAGTCGAACCGGGGTGTGGTCCGCTCCCGGATGCTGGTGTGTTCCGACGCTTCCGGTGTGGCCGCCATTCCGGGCCGCACCGGGTTGAGATCCACATAGGCCATGCAACTGATCAGCGCCGCCTCGGTACGCAGCGCCTGGGACTTGAACCGCGCCTCCCAGAAGTGCCCGGTACAACCGTCCTCCTGATTGGCCTGCCGGGCGATGGGCTCGTTCAGGCACTTCATGAACCAGCTCAGGTCCGCCAGTCGCTGCCGGTAGCACTGGGTGAACTCCGCCACTTGGGCCAGCTCGTAGCTTTCCTGCGGATCCCCGGCCAGATACCGCTGGACCAGCAGCGGCCCCTTGAACAGACAACTCCAGCGCCGCAGCACCGGGCACCTCGTCATCGGACCAGTGCTCGGCCTGGGCGGGGTCCAGCTTGACCACCACATGATAGTGGTTCGACATGACCGCATAGGCGGCGATGTCCAGGGCGAACAGGGAGGCCAGCAGCCGGATCCGATCCTCGATCCATTGCCGGCGGTGCTCATAGCTCTTGCCGGTGGCGTGATCCTGTCCACACAGGAAGGTGCGCCGTACACAGCGGAGACCACGTGGTAGTAGGGCGTGTCGGTGATGGAGATCTGTTGGCTACGGGGGCGTGGCATGGGTCCCTCCTGGACGATGATTCCCGATCCGATCCGGTGGCCGGGTTGTGGATAGATTAGCGCAGGGAAGGGCCGGTCTTGAAGCGGGATAGAGCGTGGTAAAGTCAACTGGGAAGCCCGCTGGGCGGACCTGGAAGCCAGCGACAACATCTTTGCCCTGGTGGTGATGGCACAGATCAAGGCCAAGCGCGTCAAGGATGGTGCCACGTGCAAGGAGGTCAAGATCCCCCTGGTTCGGCTGCTGTACGAACTGGGATATAGCCGCGAGCAGATCGTGCAGCTGTTCAGGATCACACACACACACAGAGGGACAGGCACCGGGGTGTTGGCCACACACACACACACACACACACACAGGGACAGGCACCGGGGTGTTGGACCGCCGCGCAATACCCCGGCTGGAGTCCGAGACGCAGCCGATCCGGTGGGTGGATCTCGCCGCCAACGCGCGTCGCTGGGCACCTCATCAGGCGGCAAACAGAATCGAGGCTCAGCGCCATCTCGCACTGACTCCCGAGCACACGGCTTCAAATGGCCCGTCTCAAGAGCGACCAGAAGCGCTACCAACTCACCCTGACGGTGGAGTCCGCTCCGGACTCCGGAACGGAAGAGCCGTACAAAATCCACTGCCCGATAGTGGGGAAATGGGCGTCTGATGGGGGGGCAGGCCCAGGGCCTTGAGGATAAGCGAAAAAGGGGCATAGGGCGCAGCGGCAGCAGGCGAATAGTTAAGCAAAAAGGTCAAGAGTGCCAAGGTCAAGAGTGCCTGTCCCCCTTGTACCCCTCACTTGGAAAGAACCGCAAGCGCTCTATTTGCCCTTGAATTCTTCAGATTTAAATTCTTATATCCCTATTTCATTTTAGCGTTTTTTTCTGTGCTGCTTGGGGTCATTTGAGAGAGAATATCTTGCTAGTAAAGCCTGGTCAGCTACGTATCTTTTATCCCGATAAGTTTTCCGAAGGTGCCGCAGAAGTATTAGGTCATGCACTAGGCCGATGGCGTGGCCCACACACATTCTTTCTCGCTGGTGGTTCTACACCTCAGTCTACCTATTTAGCAATGCGTGCTCGAAAAGATCTGCCTTGGCGCGAGATAGATATCTTCTTCAGCGACGAGCGGTGCGTTCCACCGTATCACGAGGCCAGTAACTATCACATGGCCCATGATGCATTATTGAATCACGTTGTTCCCTGTTCTGGAAGAGTGCACCGCATGGAGGGTGAACTCACTCCGGATAAAGGCGCAAATCAATATGACGCATTACTGCGACAGCGTTTCTCGCAGGAGCGTCCTGGGACTATTTTACTGGGGATTGGTGAGGATGGGCATGTTGCCTCTCTTTTTCCAGACAGTACCGCCTCGAAGGCCCCAGCCAATGCTTTTTGCGTCGCGGTACATCCACTAGGTGAAGAGATCCCAAGATTAACGGTTACTCTCGCTTTATTGGAGCGTGCCGAGCATATCTACTTTTTGGTATCAGGGTATAGGAAGGCCGCAATACTCGCCCGTACAGTTGCCGGCGAGTCGGATGTGGTTGCGGCGGAAGTTTTACGGCGAGCTCCCCAAGTCACCTTTCTTCTAGATACAGCTGCCGCCAGCGAACTACCTTGCTCGCTAATTGAGGATAAATAATGAACGTTGTAATTATTACAGCCCGCGCAGGAAGCAAGTCAATCCCTTCAAAGAATATATTGAAGCTGGATGGCAGGCCGCTCTTGGCATATGTTATTGATGCCGCCCAAAAAGCCGCAAGAATAGATCGTGTATTTGTTGATACTGACGGTGCGGAAATAGCCGCTGTGGCTCGTGATATGGGCGTCGAGGTGATTGATCGGCCGGAGGAGCTAGCCGGTGACCATGTCAATCATGGTGATGTCATCCAATACGATGTGCATCATGTGCGGGCACGCCACCCGGACCTGCGGAACGTTGTCGTGCTTTTGGGCAACACAGTGATGATTGATGGACCTCTTATCGATGAGGCCGTGTCGTTACTTGAGGCGCGCGATGAGCTTGATTCCGTCATGACAGTCTGGGAGGCTGGCGATGACCACCCCTTAAGGGCATTGGAGATTCGCGACGGCCAGGTTTGTCCCTATGGCAACCTCAATGACACCACGGTTTCAACCGAGCGGCAGTCTTACCCCAAGGCCTACTACTACGATCAAGGAGTGTGGGCATTCCGTCACTCTTGTGTCGACGCGAAGGAGGGTCCACGTCCTTGGTGGTGGATGGGTAAGAACGTTTATCCCATCGTGCGGCCATGGATTACCGGACGCGATATTAACGGCCCTTTTGACGTGCCTTTTCACGAATGGTGGATTCGGTATCCAGAACGGATTCAACGAGCCATCGAAGATGAGTGGACTTCGCGGGCACGTACCGAAAGCCAGGAGAGCGACATATGACTGATAAACGCGCCTACATCTCTACATCCTCATTTGGTACCGTCGATCAAGCACCCATCGTCCGCTTGCAGGAAGCGGGCTTCGAGATCAGTCTCAACCCCTTTGGGAGAGCGCTAAAAGCCGAGGAAGTACTCACTGAGGTTCGAGATCATGACATTCTTATTGCTGGCACTGAGCCCCTCGGCGCCACCGTCCTTGAGCAGCTCGCGGGGCGCCTTAAGGTGATCTCTCGGGTTGGCATGGGTATGGATAAGATCGATCACGACGCTACTCGCCGCTTGGGCATCACCGTGCGCAACACCCCCTCCGCGCATGTCGATGCGGTCGCGGAGTTAGCCTTGGCCGGCATACTCGATCTCTGCCGAGGACTTAGTGCTGCTGATAGAGGCGTCCGGTCAGGAAGTTGGAAAAAGCCCATGGGGCGACTTTTACGCGGACGAACCGTGGGCTTCGTGGGCTATGGAGGTGTGGCGCGGGCACTGAAGCATTTGCTCACGGCGTTTGATGTAAGGCTTTTGGCAACTGATCCTGCGCTTAGCCCTGCCGTAGCAGAGGCGGAAGGCGTGGAATTGCTTACTATCCAAGAGCTATTCGAACGCGCGGAGGTAGTGAGCTTGCACCTGCCCGGAGGCGCTGATACTAAGGGAATGATAGATACTTCTCTGCTGGAACGACTACCTCCAACGGCTGTTTTGGTAAATACCGCGCGGGGTGATGTGATTGTCGAGGAGGATCTTCTGCGTTTTTTGCAAGCTAATCCATCCGCGAGTGCATATCTCGACGTCTTTGAGCAGGAGCCGTACTTTGGCCCACTGCGAGAGCTTAGTAACTGCGTACTGTCGCCACATATTGGCTCCTACGCCATGGAAGCGCGAGTGCGCATGGAGGCTGAGGCAGTGGAGAATGCGCTACTAGCGTTCGCGGAGGCAGTATGAAGAGGGTTTTGATCACAGGCGCGTCGGGTTTTTTGGGCAGCCATGTGGCAGATGCGCTCAGCAATGCGGGCCATGCAGTTACTCTCTTTGATCGGCGTCCTTCACCCCACCGCCGCAAAGATCAGCTAGAGATCGTGGGGGATGTGCTTGATGAAGAGGTGCTCAGTGAGGCAATGGTTGGTCAGGATGTGGTTTACCACCTGGCTGCGTTGGCTGATCTTAATGATGCAAAAAGTCGGCCCTTGGACACCGTGCAGCTCAATGTGTTGGGAACGGTAAGGGTACTGGAGGCGGCGCGTAAGGCAGGCGTCTCACGATTCCTTTTTTCAAGCACGGTCTACGTCTATAGCCGTGAAGGTAGCTTTTACCGATGTAGTAAGCAGGCTTGCGAGGGGTATATCGAGGAGTACCAGCGCCATTTTGGCATTGACTTCACAATCCTTCGCTATGGCAGTCTGTACGGCCCGCGGGCAGACGAAAGCAACGGGGTGTATCGCTTGCTCCAGTCGGCAATCAAGGAGCGTAGGGTCTCCCATCCGGGCGGGCCTGGTGATCAGCGGGAGTATATCCATGTGCTCGATGCGGCTCGCTTGAGTGTTGAGGCCTTAAATATGGAGTTTCGGAATCGGCATTTGGTGCTTACCGGGGCTGCAGGTATGCGTATCGGGGATCTCTTCACCATGTTCGAAGAGATGTTGGGCGCACCGTTACAAGTGGATTATCGGAATGAAAAACATGGCCACTACCAAATAACACCTTATGCCTATACGCCAAAGGTCGGTTATAAGTTGGTGGCCAATCCACATGTGGACCTTGGCCAGGGCCTGTTGCAGGTGATAGAAGAAATCGAAGCAAAGGGGCGGTATTCATGACGAAGGTATTGGTCTTTGATTTTGATGGTGTCATCTTGGAGTCTAATGACATAAAAACTCAGGCCTTCGCCGCACTGTTTCCAGAATATCCGGAGCATCATGAGGCGATCCGGGCTCATCATCTGGATAATGTGGGAATCTCTCGCTTCGAGAAATTTCGGTTCATCTACGAAAACCTTTTGTGCAAACCACTGGATGAAGAAGAAAGCCAACGCCTTGGACAGCATTTCTCTGAGCTATGCTTTTCTAAAGTCCTGTCTTGCCCCTTCGTTCCCGGGGCCAGGGAGGCGCTTAAGGTTTTGGCCCCTTGTTTTCCCCTCTATGTCGCGTCGGGCACTCCAGAAGATGAGTTATTGGAGATTGTTCGGGCGCGTGGGCTTTCGCAATACTTCCGCGGCGTCTATGGGTCACCCCGTGAAAAGTCCACCTTACTCCGTTTAATTATGAGCCAAGAAGGCGTTTCGCCGGCTCAAGTGCTCTTTATTGGCGATGGTGAGTCTGATTACCTTGCCTCGCAGGCAGTGGGTGTTCCATTTTTCGCACGTGTTCGGGCGTCTATGCAACAGCGGTGGCGGACCCTAGGTGTGGTCGGATCTCCAGATCTCAAGGATCTGCCTGCTCGCGTGAATGAGGCCAGCCTATGAGCATCACCCGCCGCAAGCGAGTGTTGTTGGTGCGGACGGGATTAGGACAGGGCGGTGCCGATCGGGTGACACTCACCCTTCTAGAACAACTCTCCCGCGAGCGTTATGAGCTGATGCTAGGCTTAATGCGGGCGGAAGGAACTCTGCTACCCCGCGTACCAAGAGACGTGGAGGTTCTGGATCTAGGCTCGGCATCGCTCTGGTCGGCATGGATTTCCCTTTCCAGAACGTTGCGTCGGATAAAACCTGACATTATTTTTTCGACATGCAGCGGCATGAATATGCCTGCCGTGGTTGCCCGAGCCGTGGGGGCACCCAAGGCGCGTTTGGTTCTCTCGGAGCGCAACGTCTTGCTTCACGGGAATAGACATCCGAAACGTCTCGCTCAGGTGCCTATCAAGGCTGTTCTCTATCGCTTTGCCGACGGCATAACCGCAGTATCGGAGGGTGTTCGCGCTGATCTCATGGCGAAACTGTTCCTGCCGCTAGAAAGGGTACAGATCGTATACAACCCGGTAGTCGGGCCTGACGTGATTGAGGCGGCAAAGGAGCCTGTGGGTCATCCTTTCTTCAACAGTGACGTGCCAGTGGTTGTGGCGGCTGGGCGCTTGGTGGATCAAAAAGACCATGCCACTTTATTGCGGGCCTTCGCGAAGGCACGTGCTCGGCACCCTGCACGACTTTTAATACTTGGCGAAGGCCCCCTGCGCGAGTCGTTAATGGCGCATGCCAAGGCCCTGAGGATCTCAGAGGATTTCGATCTTCCAGGCTTCGATGAAAATCCTTTTCGATATATGGCCCGGGCTGGAGCTTTTGTACTTTCGTCGACAGAAGAGGGGCTCCCGGGGGCCCTTATCCAAGCCATGGCCCTTGGGGCGCCCTGCGTGTCCACCAACTGCCCAGCGGGGCCAAGCGAGATCATCAGCCAGCCGGGTGACAACGGTTTCTTAGTGAATGTGGGTGACGACGAAGCCATGGGGGATCACCTGGCCTGGCTTTTGGCTAATCCGTCCAAAGCCCGCGCAGTGGGTGAGAAGGGGAGGGATGCTGTGCAGAAGTTTTGCCTCGAGCAGTCAATCACGCGATACGAAGTGGCGATGTTGGGCGGGTACCCTGACTGCCAGAGGCCTTAATATGGTTATGGTGAATTTTCTGCTCACGAACCCGACCCACCATGCGGAGGCCATGGCGCCTGTGGCTGCACGGTTACGCAAACAAGGAATCGAGTCACAGATTCTATCACTCTGCGAAATAAGAGGCTTGTCATCCCCCATAGAACTTTGTCGTGAGTGGGATATTCCCATAAGGAGGCTGTGGCCGGTCTCACCTCGGTCGCAGCCAGGGGTGCGTATTGAGATGCCCGGACGACCCTCGCGCAGGAGACGATTGTTACATAACGCGGTGTGGTTTGGTGGGTTATTTCCTCTACTTCTGCCGCGGGTTGCTCGAGCCGATGTATTTGTGCTGCCCAATGATGTGGCATTTCCATACAACCGTATCTGTTCGCTATTGCTGGCCCTTGGTCGTCCTGTCTTGGTTATGCAAGAAGGGATTAGGTTTCCTCTCCCGGCAAAGGAACGTGCCACCTATGGCCTCTCTGGAGCGCATCTCGCAGTTTGGGGGAAGGGCAGCGCGCTACACTTTCTTCGGGTTGGAGTACAACGAGAGAGAGTACATGTCACCGGCACACCACGTTTCTTGGCTCTAGACATTGAAAAAAACCGTGATGAGGGATCTGCTTGGCTTGCAAGTCAAGGCTTGGATGGCCCCTTAATACTGTATCTCTCTAACCCTATTGACGCCCAAGCGTTTTGTACCTCTGTTGAGAAGGAAGCCCTATTCGAACGATTTTTGGCGGGTATTCATTCTACGTTCGAGCGAGTACCCAAAATGCGTATCGCCGTCCGAACACATCCAGCGGAAAATCTAGCGCCGTTTAAGGACGCTGTGCGCAGCCATGGGCTGCACGATCGCATTCTGTTTCCGCCGCGGATTCCGCTATCGACCTTATTTGGGGCAGCTCAAGCGGCGATCATATTGGCTTCTACAGTAGGTTTGGAAGCGCTTCGTTCTAATCTACCATTAGGCGTTCTCGAGATTCCCGGCTACGGCTTCGCTCACGATTATGTTTCCGCTGGAGCCGCTGTTCCTCTCTCGGCCAATGAAGATCTTAGCAGCGGCTTAGATGAGCTTCTGGATATGCCTGAAGAAGAGGCTAAAGCGCGGGCGGGAGCCTATGTTGGTCATCACCTTGAGCTCGGCGACTCGACTGATCTTATCACAAATCTTATTGTTCATGCTTGCAAACAAGGTAAATTTCCTTCTGCTACTGATTCAAAAGCCTGAGTCGATGTGGGTTTTGGATTTGTGAAGGCCTGAGTACAACCAAAGCTACGTGCTTATTAGTCATCAGTCGGATTGTAAATGGCTGATAATAAGACTCGATTATTTGCGCGTTGCAGTAAGTGTTGCGACGTAGGTGTTGGTTCGAAGTTTACATCGAATAGTGGCTTGATTTTTCAGTCGAAGGTCCATTTAGAGTATTCGTGATGGAAAAATTTTTTCTGATGCTAGGTGTGGGGCTCGCTTCAGTATATATGTTTCCCAGCGGTCAGCCTCAAATTACCGACCTTTTTCTCGTGATCTTTTCAGTTTTGATTCTAGGTCATTTGGTCATCAACAAGAAGCCCTTAATTGGGCGTGAATTTATTGGGCCGCTACTTGTTCTTGTGATGTGGATATTTATTGTTCAGTTGTCTTGGTCGTTTTTTGTCCCCGAAATTTCATTGCTTCACCCTCTTTACTATCTCTTTAATTTGGTGATTATTTTTGCTTTAATTCAGTTTATGAGTAGAAGGTCAAATTCTACCGTTTTTTTGCTAAAGCTGATTCAGATTTCGCTGGTTATTTCCGGGTTAGGGCTGCTTCTTCAAATTGTTGGGGGTGGCATCCTTGGATATGCTGCGACTCCAGCGCGGCTAACTGGGTTTTTCAATAATCCTAATCAATTAGCCTATTTCTCGCTGTGTGCTCTTGGAGCAATTTTGGTTCTACAGCGTTTCCATATGGAATTTCGTCCTTTGTCTGTAGCTGCGTTGATTTCAGGTACCCTTGGTGCAATTGCACCTACCTCGCTTGCTGCTTGGGGCGGACTCTTGCTCCTGATTTTTGCCGTACTTATAGCGAACTGGCGGAATATCGGTGGAGTGGTAAGGTTGGCGCTTCCCGTGCCAATTATTTTTATTTCTTTTCTTTATCTTGATCAATTTCAGGAAGGTGTATTGACGGACCGAATTGCCATGCGGATAGACAGGATGGAGACAAAGATTGATGATATAGAAGGAGAGAGAAATTATGAACGAATTCTCGCATTCCCTCAGTATTGGGTCCTTGGTGCGGGTGAAGGAGTAAACGATCGATTCGCCCCTTACAAAGTAGGCGAGATTCACTCATCTTTGGGTAATGTATTTTTCTCATATGGTGTAGTGGGGTTTGGTTTGCTAATCCTCGTATTTTGGCGTGCTTTGCGCGGTACTCCAATTGAAGCGTGGATCGCTTTTGGAGCGCCGATGCTTTACGGGTTAACGCATATGGGTTTACGGTCTACGATGTTTTGGATATTCCTTATGTTGATTTGGTATCAATATAATAAGTGTCGGCGTAATGCGGGCAGTGCCGTGGTTAGTAGATCTGGCAGGCTTAGGGCTAATAATAGTTCATGATCATAAGGAGGCCGCTGGTTGTTTGAAATTCATGATGCGTAATGCGCTCGGCTGGGAAAAGAATCGCTTCACCTGCTATTTACTTTATTAAAAACCTGCTATTTACTTTATTAAAATTAGTAAATTGACAGAGCTGCTACGGATATGGATAGATTACCGAGCAAGGGATTGCAGCAAGGTATTGTGACCGCGCAATCCGGACGTGGCAAAACTCGTCAAAAAGCGGAGCGGGCACATATGTGTACGAGATTGCCATGAGAGTACGAGAAGATTCCGTTTGGCAGAATTTGGTTGTTAAGCCCATTCAGATGGTCGCCCCCCGAGATGCAGCGGGGCTTTTAACGACGGTGATGGGTGACGCATTTGGACGTGAAAAAAGTGAAGCCTTATGGCTCTGGAAGCACCAAATCAATCCTGCGGGCCCTTCTTTGGGTTTGGCTGGGTATAGCAAGCAGGGCGAGCTGATTGCGCTCAGGCCTTTTATGCGTTGGAGGTTAATTGATGACAATAATGCGGAGGTGATGGCTGTCAGGGCTGTGGATGCAGTAGTGCACCCCCAATGGCAACGATGTGGTATTTTTTCTCACCTCACTAAGCTTTCTGTCGAAAATCTCGTTAAACTTGGTATCGGGATAATATTTAATACTCCAAACCGTTGCAGTGGGCCAGGAAATCAAAAGATGGGGTGGAGCTTACTTGGGCATCCCATACTGTGGGTAAGCCCTAGACCAAGTTTCGGTTTGCTTCACTCAGCAGAGAGTTGGAGAGTGGGTCTTGATAGACTTAAGCGCTACGATGGTTGTGGTTGTATTCTAGAAGAAGTTACTTCTAATAAGGTGCCGCCGGGATGTCTGGCTGTATTGAAAGATGCCGCGTTTCTGGATTGGCGATATGGCCAACACCCGAATTTGACCTATTCGGTCCTTCAGTCATCCGAGGGCTGGGCGATACTACGAGAGGACCGCCGCAAGGGACAAGTGGGCGTGGCTTTGGTGGATTATAGTTTGCCAACAGAGTCTGCCAGTTCATTCAGGGCGTTACTTCGCGAAGTACGCTTACAAACACGTGGGGCTTACCTCGTTATGGGGCCGCTCCCAAGAGGGCCAATGCGTCGTGCAGCGATTTCACGCGGCTTCATTCCTATGCCATGGCGTAACGTGAACCTGGCAGTGAAGCCTGTGACCATGTCAGGTGATGCACCGGTCTACCTTGACCGCGCCTCGTGGAGACTCACATTGGGTGATCTGGAGACATTCTGATGGTTTCAAGTACAGAGAATGCAGTTCTGGCGCACGAATCGCTGCCGCCGGCGTTTGTGATCTCACTCGATTTTGAGCTTCATTGGGGAGTGAGCGAGCGTGTTGACCATCCGGAGCACCCATACAACGCAAACCTTTACGGCGCACGGGAGGTGGTTCCGCGGCTGCTGGAATTATTCCAACGCCGCAAAATTAGCGCGACTTGGGCGACTGTGGGCAAGTTATTCGCAGATGGGGCAGAGGATCTGGCGCATTTCGTGCCGACGAGGCGGCCAGCCTATCACAACAAGGCGGTGGACACGTATCGACTCCCCTTAGGCACTTCTGAGCAGGAGGATCCTTTACATTTCGCACCATCTTTGGTTCAAATGATAAAAGATACACCCGGTCAGGAATTGGCTTGTCATACTTTTTCACACTACTACTGTGACGAGGCCGGGCAGGATGTGGATTCGTTCCAGGCGGATCTGGAGGCTGCATGCACGATTACTTCCCGGGAAGGTGTGCAGTGTCGATCATTTGTGTTCCCTCGTAATCAGGTGCTTCCAGATTATCTAGCGGTACTTCACACGGTGGGCCTGGATGTGTACCGTGGAAACCCAGCTAGAGGCCTATTTGGGCTACCAGGGAATTATCGCTTACTGCGGGCAGTGATAAGGGGATTAAGACTTGCTGATAGCTTTGTTAATCTCACAGGCCATCACACCGTGCCATGGTCGTCACTGAGAGAAGGTTCATTGGTGAATGTGCGTGCGAGCCAATTGCTTCGGCCTTACAGTCACAAGTTACGAGCATTCGAGCCATTGCGGCGGCATCGCGTTAAGGCAGGTCTTCGCGCAGCGGCTCGTAGTGGGGAGATCTTTCATCTTTGGTGGCATCCGCACAACTTTGGGAAAAATATGGACGAAAACTTGACAGCGTTGGAAGATATATTGGATGAGTTCGAAAGGCTTAGGCAGAGTCACGGGATGAGATCGATGACCATGGATGAAGTTGCGGATGTGGTTTTTTTGGGTATTGACGAAGTCACTCGTGGGGAAGAGGTTCCCGGGTAGGCGTTTACGGAAATTGTTACGAACCTGACTGTTTGGGTGAAAATTGATTAATTAGGTTTGATCCTTCATTCACCTCTTTAGCGATTGATATTACCTAATGCCCCCAAAAGCCCTCAAAGTACTCGTCATCGGCAGTATCTCTAAATCATTAATCAACTTCCGCGGCCCCATACTCCGGTGCTTACAGAAACGTGAACACACTGTCCTGGCAGCAGCCCCGGATGACGTTCTCGCGCTTGAGGTGAGGCCAGTCCTGGATGCCTGGGGCATACCCTTCCACCCTGTTCCCGTGGCACGCGGTGGCATGAACCCGCTCGAGGATCTTCGCACTTTAAAGGCCCTGCGCGAGCTGATTCGTAAGGATAAGCCGGATGTGGTGATTGCTTATACCGCCAAACCCGTGATTTATGCGGGGTTGGCGCTCAGGCTGGGTGGGAGCGGACGTTTCTTTCCAATGATTACCGGGTTGGGATATGCGTTCACAGAGGGCGGCGGCTTGCGTCGCCGGCTTTTAAATCGCGTGACGCGCGTGCTCTACCGCCAGGCGTTGGCTTCGGCGGATCGGGTGATTTTCCAGAACCCGGATGATCAGGATCTATTCCTGGAACTGGGGTTGGTGAAAGATCGAGCTCGGACGGTGCGGGTCCATGGGTCGGGAGTGGATATGGAGTGGTATTCCAGGCAACCTTTACCAAAGGCACCGGTTTTTCTGATGCTGGCTCGTTTGTTGGCCGATAAGGGCGTGCGGGAATATGCCGAGGCGGCCAAGCGCGTGAAGCAGCAGGTGCCGCAGGCTCGGTTTCTGCTGGGTGGGGCACTTGATGCTAATCCAGCTTCGATCGGCCAAGCGGAGCTGGGCCACTGGGAGGCGGAAGGCGTGCTGGAATATAGGGGGCAGTTATCCGATGTGAGGCCCGCATTGGAAGAGAGCCGCGTCTACGTGCTGCCCTCCTACCGGGAGGGTACGCCCCGTTCCGTGCTTGAGGCTATGGCCATGGGGCGGCCGGTGATCACCACAGATGCCCCGGGATGTCGGGAGACGGTTGAGCATGAGGTGAACGGATTGTTGGTCAGGCCCAGGGATGCGGATTCTCTTTATCAAGCGATGATGCGTGTGTTGGAGATGCCCGATGAGGCCGTGGAACGCATGGGTGATGAGAGTGTAAGGATGGTGCGTGAGCGGTTTGATGTGAATCGGGTGAATGAGCAGATTCTTGAGGCGACGGGCTTGTAACCCCTGGAACTATGGAGACCATTCAATGGAACGCCTAGCCTATCTAATCAAACAACGATTCCCCATCATATTCCGCGGCATCGAGGCCCTGGCCCGGGCAATTACCGGGGTTCGGTTCTCATGTGGCCGCTCACGAGCTTTGGCGGTTGCGCGGCTTGAGGGTGCTGTGGGTGACCAAGCAGCGTTCATGCGGCCATTGGGGGCGGATGATGTCGAATGCCTGGGGCGTTTTCTGGCGCGGATGCCTGAGTCGCATCTGTGTTTTTTCCATCCTCACGGATTCGAGCCTGCCGATTTGGAGAGGGTGCTGCGCTCCAGTGCCTTCATGACCTATGGGTTGTTTGTTGAGGATGAATTGGTGGCTTACGCATTGTTGAAGCTTTCGCCGACGGGTTCCGCGTTCATAGGGCTTTTGGTTGAGCCCGGCCACACAGGTCGAGGGTTGGGACGCTTTCTTGTCGGTTTCCTTTACTGGCAGGCCTCCATGGCCGGATTGCGCGCCCGTTCCACGATCAGTCGTCACAATGCCGCATCACTGAAGTCCCATGAGGCGGTCACCCAGTATCGCGTTGTGGGAGATCTACCCAACGACTACCTGATGATTGAATTCCCTCCCGGCAGTCTGGAAGCACCCAAATTGGCCGTATGAGTAAAGCCCGATGCTCGACACCCTCAAACCCCTCACTGCCGCCCTCATCATGCCTCTCCCCCTGGCAGCCTCGCTCACCCTGCTCGGCGTCTTGGCATGGTGGATCGGTCGCAGGTGCATCGCCCGTACCCTGGTCATCACCGCGATCCTGGGGCTGCTGCTGGCATCCTGGGGGCCGGTGTCGGAGGGCTTGCTGTCGCCGCTGGAATCCCGTCATCCACCCCTCTCGGATACGGCTTCACTGGAGGGTGTTACCGCCGTGGTGGTCCTGGGCGGCGGCTGGAACCCGGATGGCCCGGGGCCTGCTTCCATGCGATTGAGCGAGAGTTCGGCGCAACGTCTGCTGGAAGGCGTGCGCCTGGTGCAGGCCCTGCCTCAGGCCCGGTTGTTGGTGAGCGGGGCCAGTCGTGATCCGGACCGGGAGCCGGTGGCTGCAGGGTATTCCCAGGCGGCAGCGGAGTTGGGTGTGACGGCTTCCCGGGTGGTGATGCTGGACACCCCGGTAGACACCGCCCAGGAGGCCTATGCCGTGCGTGAGGTGCTGGCACCGGGGGAGCGCTTTGTGCTGGTGACCTCGGCCTCGCACATGCCCCGGGCGGTGCTGCATTTCCAGCGGGCCGGGCTGGAGCCCATCCCGGCGCCCACCCGCTTCAAGACTGGCGATCGCTCCGGTTCCCCGCTGCGCTTCTGGCTGCCGTCTGCCCAGCATCTGCGCAAGACGGAGCGGGCGCTCTATGAATACATGGGGCTGATGGCTCTGGAACTGGATCATTGAGCTGTGTCGGCTCCTGTCTGTCGATTCCCATTTTTTTGTGAGGTGTGTGCATGCCCACAGGGCAAGCTGATTTCGCTGCCGTGGTGGCCGCAGTCCGGGCTCTCTATGGCGAGGGCTTCATTCCCCTGCATCGGCCGGTGTTTGAGGGGCGCGAGCGCCAGTATCTGGTGGACTGCATCGACTCGAACTTTGTGTCGTCCGTGGGAGCCCGGGTGGGCGAGTTTGAGGAGCGGGTGGCGGCGTTTACCGGGGCGCGGTTTGCGGTGGCCACGGTGAACGGTACGGCGGCCCTGCACATGGCCCTGCACCTGGCAGGGGTGGGGCCGGGGGATGAGGTGATCACCCAGGCGCTCACCTTTGTGGCCACCTGTAATGCCGTGCGCTACTGCGGGGCACAGCCGGTGTTTGTGGATGTGGATCGGGACACCCTGGGCCTGGGCCCCCAGGCGCTGCGGCGGTTCCTGGAGGCTCATGCCCAGCGCCGGGGCGGGGAGTGTTACAACCGGCTCACGGGGCGTCGGCTGGCGGCTTGTGTGCCCATGCATACCTTCGGGCATCCGTGCCGGATCGGGGAGATCGTGGCCCTGTGTGATGAATACGGCATTCCCGTGGTGGAGGATGCCGCCGAGTCCCTGGGCAGTTGGGCGGGGGATCGGCATACGGGCACCTTCGGCCGGCTGGGCACGCTCAGTTTCAATGGCAACAAGGTGATCACCACGGGTGGCGGGGGCATGATCCTTACCGATGATGAGGGTCTGGCACTGCGGGCCAGGCATGTGACCACCACGGCCAAGCAGTCCCATGCCTATGAGTATGTGCATGATGAGGTGGGGTACAACTACCGTCTGCCCAATCTGAATGCGGCCCTGGGCTGTGCGCAGATGGAGCGGTTGCCGGAGATGCTGGCGGCCAAGCGGGAGGTGGCGGGGGCGTATGCGCGGATGTGCGAGGCGCGGGGGCTGAGCTTTGTGGTGGAGCGCGAGGCGGGCCGGGCCAATTACTGGCTCAATGCCCTGGTGCTGGATTCCAGTGCCGAGCGGGATGCCTTTCTGGAGTACACCAATGCCCAGGGGGTGATGACGCGCCCGGTGTGGCGCTTGATGCATCGCCTGGAGATGTTCAAGGACTGTCAGCACGATGGCCTGGACAATGCCCGCTGGCTGGAGGATAGGGTGGTGAATCTGCCTTCCAGTGTGCCGGACGGGGCGCTGCCGGGTGTTGCCGGGGCTGAGTGATGGACGTGAATGGATGGGGTGATTGATGAACGTGCTTGACCTGATCGGGCGGTCGGAGCCGCTGTTTGATGTGGACATCCAGGGCCATGAGGCCGAACTGTCGTCCCTGGTGCAGGGGGGGCGGTTTCTGGTGATCGGCGGGGCCGGGTCCATTGGCCAGGCGGTGGTGCGGGAGATCTTCAAGCGCCATCCTCGGGTGTTGCATGTGGTGGACATCAGCGAGAACAACATGGTGGAGCTGGTGCGGGATATCCGCAGCACGCTGGGGTATATCGAGGGGGATTTCCGTACCTTTGCCATCGATTGCGGTGGGGTGGAATTCGAGGCCTTCATGCGCTGGAGTGGGGGGTATGACTACATCCTCAACCTGTCGGCCCTCAAGCATGTGCGCAGTGAGAAGGATCCGTTCACGCTGATGCGCATGGTGGATGTGAATATTCTCAACACCCGGCGCACCCTCTCTTATGCGCGAGAGCAGGGGAGTGAGAAGTATTTTTGCGTGTCCACCGACAAGGCGGCCAACCCGGTGAACATGATGGGGGCGAGCAAGCGCATCATGGAGATGTTCCTGATGCGGGAGAGTGCGCATCTGCCGATTTCCATGGCGCGGTTTGCCAATGTGGCGTTTTCCGATGGGAGTTTGCTGCATGGGTTCAATCAGCGGCTGGCCAAGAGTCAGCCCATCTCGGCGCCCCGGGATGTGCGGCGGTATTTCGTCACGCCCCAGGAGTCGGGGGAGTTGTGCCTGATGTCGTGTCTGCTGGGGGGGAATCGGGACATCTTCTTCCCCAAGCTGAGTGAGAAGCTGCATCTGATCACCTTTGCGGAGATTGCGGTGAAGTATCTGCGGGCGCGGGGGTATGAGCCCCAGGTGTGCGAGACGGAGGATGAGGCCCGGGGGCGGGCGGCGGAGTTGATTCCGACCGGGCGCTGGCCTTGTTATTTCTTCGACAGTGATACGACGGGGGAGAAGGATTTCGAGGAGTTTTTCACGGATCGCGAGGTGCTGGACATGGAGCGGTTTGCGTCGGTGGGGGTGATCAGGAACGAGGCGGTGTTTGATGCGGATCGGCTGGGTTGGTTTGAGGCGCGTATTGGTGAGTTGAAGGAGGCTGGGGTTTGGGATAAGCCGGATCTGGTGGCGCTTTTTAATGAGATGATTCCGGATTTTGCCCATAAGGAGACGGGCAGGTATCTGGATGGGCGGATGTAGGGGGTTGGTTTTCAGAAGAGGGGCAGCCCATAAAAGGGGACAGACACCTTTTCCAGAAGGGAAAAGGTGTCTGTCCCCTTTTATGGGCTTTTCTGGGCCAGCTTGCTCCCACTAGGGCTGGGGTGAAGGTTGGAGGCGGATGATCAGGTGATGCTCTGGGTGTATGTGATCTGTGCGGGTGTGCTGCTGGCTGCCTGGTATCTGGCCCGGCCGATGCCGTGGTTCTGGCGTTTGGGTTTTCTGGCGGCGATGGCTTTGCTGTTGGCGGGAATGACTCTGCCGCCGGAGGTGATCCGTGAGGGGGCAGGGCTGGTGTCCAGTTGGTGGCCCTGGTCTCAGGAGTCGGATCTGGTCACCCAGCAGACCAGTGCATGGGCCCACCTGATCCTGTTCGCGCTGGTGTCGGCCTGGCTGTGCTGGTGGCGGGCGGATCTGGGGGTGTGGGTGTTGCTGGGTCTGTTGGTGACGCTGTCGTTCGGGACTGAGGGTTTGCAGTTGCTGGTGGACGGGCGTTATGCGTCGTTGACGGATGTGGGCATCAATCTGCTGGGGGCGGGGATCGGGTTGGTGCTGTTGTGGTTCACGCCGCACAGGTCGAGGCCTTTTGCTGGTTGATGGGGTTGTGCGTGAAACCTCGGGGGTGAGGCCGGGGTCGTTTTCAGACGTCCAGGGCTGAAGGGGGTTCGTGGGCTCGAGGTGCGTGTGACGCCCGCCATTTCTTGACGGGGCAGCCTCCTGCTGCAGGCCGTCGCTTTACTCTTTTTTTCAAGTGAATCCATGGCTCGCCGTGTGCGAGGGGCCGTGGTGTTTTGTCGTGTCTGCTATTCGGGGTGTGGCCATGCAACGTGTGTTCGATGTGCTGTTTTCTGGGTTGGCGCTGCTGGTGTTGTCGCCTTTGTTGATTCCGGTGGTGATCGTTCTGCGGTTGACGGGGGAGGGGGAGATTTTCTTTGTGCAGCAGCGGGTGGGGCGTGGCGGGAAGACGTTCGGGTTGCTGAAGTTTGCCACCATGCTCAAGGACAGCCCGAACCTGGGGACGGGGACCATTACCTTGCAGGATGATCCGCGCATTTTGCCGGTGGGGAAGTTTTTGCGGGCCACGAAGATGAATGAGTTGCCGCAGTTGATCAACATCCTGCGTGGGGATATGAGCGTGATCGGGCCGCGGCCGCAGACGTTGCGGTGTTTTGCGGGGTTTCCGGAGTCGTCGCAGCGGGAGATTGTGAAGGTGCCGCCGGGGTTGTCGGGTGTGGGGTCAATCGTGTTCCGGGCGGAGGAGCGGATGATGCACGACGCGGAGAATGCGGATGCGTTGTATGACCAGGTGATCATGCCGTACAAGGGGCAGTTGGAGGAGTGGTATGTGCAGCATCGGACGTTGCGGAATTATTTTTTGTTGATCGTGTTGACGGTGTGGGTGGTGTTGTTTCCGCGCAGTGGTGTGTTTTGGCGGGCGTTCCCGGATCTGCCGCCACCGCCGGAGGCGTTGCGGGGGTATTTGCCTGGGGGGTGGGTAGTGGCGGCGGGGGTGTAGGAGCAAAAGGGCCCACAAAAAGGGGGCAAACCCCTTTTTGTGGGCCAGGTCCGTGGCCAGGGTTACTGCAGGGAGGAATCGTCCTGGAAGATGTCTTCGAGGTGTTCAGCGGTGAGGATGTTGTCGATCCACTGGAGTAATTGAGTCTCATCAGCCTGCTGGACGCGCTGTTGGCAGTGCATCCTGGCCTGGGCGCCGAATTTGCGCTCGATCTGGCGCAGCAGGGTCTGGGCCTCGCCCTGTTGAAGGCCCTGTTGAAGGCCTTGTTGAAGCCCCTGTTGAATGCCTTTCTGGAGCCCTTTGGCTTCGCCGCGATCCATCCATTCCTGAGCCAGCGACATGGTGAGTGCCTCCACGAGATGGGGTTTGGCCATGGCCACCCCTTGCCTGAATTCATCTTCGGTCATTGTGTGGACCCGGACGATGTAAATCAATATCTGCCGGGTCGGGGATCACCGGCCATCTTGTCGGTGAGGGCCTTGGGAAGGCTCTCGCGCAGCAGGGTACCAGCCCGTTCGGGATCTTCGAGCAGGGCCTTGAACAGGGTGTCGTGGGGGTTGGGGAGGGTGTTGCCCATGGCCTGGGTATCGGGGTGGGTGGGCCCATAGGGTAGCCGATCAGAGAGGGATGGAGGCAGTGCGTGAAGTCGGCGGTCAGGCCGGGACAGCCCACGTTGACTCTCTTCTTTCCCCCCCAGCGGGAGAGAGGCTCTAACTCCCTCCGACCATGATAGACTGCCCCCGGCACACGACTTGTCCCTGGAGGGCCAGGCATGGCTGACCAACAGCGGCTCAGACTCCCCATCGGCATTCAAACCTTCTCCGAGATCCGCGAGGGGGGGTACTACTACGTGGACAAGACGCCGATCATCGAGCGCCTGGTCCACCAGAATAAGTACTACTTCCTCTCCCGCCCCCGTCGCTTCGGCAAGAGCCTGTTGCTCGACACCCTGCGCTGCCTGTTCGAGGGTCGCCAGGCGCTGTTCGACGGACTCTACA
>NZ_JAJNAO010000060.1:0-511 GCF_022227625.1 Ectothiorhodospira variabilis
TCCAGCCACCACGGCAAGGTGGACATGGCGGTGGATTTCAGCGGTCACATCTACCTGTTCGAATTCAAGGTGGTGGAGCAACTCCCCGAGGGCAGGGCGCTGGCGCAGATCAAGGCCAGAGGCTATGCCGACAAGTACCGGGCCAGTGGCAAGCCGATCCACCTGATCGGGGTGGAGTTCTCCAGTGAACAGCGGCAGATCGTGGCGTTTGAGGTAGAGACGGTCCACAAAAAGGGGCCATGATAGACTGCCCCCGGCACACGACTTGTCCCTGGAGGGCCAGGCATGGCTGACCAACAGCGGCTCAGACTCCCCATCGGCATTCAAACCTTCTCCGAGATCCGCGAGGGGGGCTACTACTACGTGGACAAGACGCCGGTCATCGAGCGCCTGGTCCAGCAGAACAAGTACTACTTCCTCTCCCGCCCCCGCCGATTCGGCAAGAGCCTGTTGCTCGACACCCTGCGCTGCCTGTTCGAGGGTCGCCAGGCGCTGTTCGACGGGCTCTACG
>NZ_JAJNAO010000061.1:0-499 GCF_022227625.1 Ectothiorhodospira variabilis
TTCATCTACACCCTGATCGAGCACAAGTCCTGGCCCGACATGGGGGCGCCCTTGCAACTGATGGGCTATCGCCACCGCATCTGGACCCGCTACGCCCAGGACAAACCGGAACGTCTGCGCACGCTGCCACCCATCATCACCCTGCTGGTCTACCATGGCCGGACATCCTGGGATGTGCCCACCCGGCTGATCGACTGCATTGATGCCGACGAGGATCTGCTTGAACTGCAACGCGATGGCCGCTACACAGTCAAAGACCTCACAGGCAGTGCGCCAGTCTACGAGGACTTCTCCGATCACCCTCTGCTGCGGGCAGGACTGGCGGCCCTGGCATGGGCCTTCGTCAAGCAGTTTCACCCCGAGCAACTGGCCCGGTTACTGCGGGATTTACCCGATGAACACCCCCTGACCCGGCAGATATTGATTTACATCGTCCGGGTCCACACAATGACCGAAGATGAATTCAAGCAAGGGGTGGCCATGGCCAAACCCCATCTCG
>NZ_JAJNAO010000062.1:0-491 GCF_022227625.1 Ectothiorhodospira variabilis
GGCCATGCCCAAGCGCCGGCGCAGCTCGGTGAGGCCGACGAACAGCATGCACAGGCGGGGATCGGAGTCCATGGCGTAGTTGGTGAGCAGGCGCAGATCCTCCAGGACATCGTTGCGCAGGTGATGGGCCTCGTCGATGATCAGGACCGGCAGTTGCTTGCTCTCCAGGGTGAGCCGGGAGATCTCGGCGCGCACCTGGCGGAAGGCGCTGGCGCGGTTGCGTTCGGTGGGCAACCCCAGCTCCCAGGCGATGGACTTGTACATGTCCATGACATTGCCGGTGGTCAGGGGGATGTAGAAGGTACGGTAGAGTCCCGAGTGCAGGGTGCTGGTGATGCGTCGGCAGGCGGTGGTCTTGCCGCTGCCGGCCTCGCCGGTGAGCAGGCCGATGCCCCGCAGGCGCAGCAGGTGCCTGAGCCGGGCCTGGGCCTCGCGCAGGGTCTGGGACTCGAACAGGTCTTCACTGGCCACGCTGGGTTCGAAGGGATAGG
>NZ_JAJNAO010000063.1:0-491 GCF_022227625.1 Ectothiorhodospira variabilis
CGCCATGCCCAGGCGGCGGCGCAGCTCGGTGAGGCCGACGAACAGCAGGCACAGGCGGGGATCGGAGTCCATGGCGTAGTTGGTGAGCAGGCGCAGATCCTCCAGGACATCGTTGCGCAGGTGATGGGCCTCGTCGATGATCAGGACCGGCAGCTGCTTGCTCTCCAGGGTGAGCCGGGAGATTTCGGCGCGCACCTGGCGGAAGGCGCTGGCGCGATTGCGTTCGGTGGGCAGGCCCAGTTCCCAGGCGATGGACTTGTACATGTCCATGACATTGCCGGTGGTCAGGGGGATGTAGAAGGTACGATAGAGTCCCGAGTGCAGGGTGCTGGTGATGCGTCGGCAGGCGGTGGTCTTGCCGCTGCCGGCCTCGCCGGTGAGCAGGCCGATGCCCCGCAGGCGCAGCAGGTGCCTGAGCCGGGCCTGGGCCCCGCGCAGGGTCTGGGACTCGAACAGGTCTTCACTGGCCACGCTGGGTTCGAAGGGATAGT
>NZ_JAJNAO010000064.1:0-412 GCF_022227625.1 Ectothiorhodospira variabilis
GGAGGAACTGGCACAGCGGGATACGCCACTGAGTGGGATTTTCGAGGTAGAGAAGGCGTCGAAGGATGTGGATGCCTTGCAGGAGGCCGTGCAGCGCTTGGCGGCGCGCATCCGGGCACACCCGGAGAAGGCGCGCCTGGACGAGGTGATTACCCGCTGGCTCAAGCGGCACCTCAGACGGCTGGGTACCGAGGCAGAGAAGGCGCTGGAACAGGTCAACAGTTTGGTGGAGGACAATGCGATGCTGGCGGAAAATCTTCAGACTTGGGCAGAAAAGGAGCGCCAGAAGGGCGAGGCGGTCGGCTTGCAGAAGGGGCGGCAGGAAGGGAGACAGGAAGGCGAGGAAATCGGCTTGCAGAGGGGTCGGCAGGAAAATGCCCGTGAAACAGCCATCAACCTGCTTGCGCTAGGG
>NZ_JAJNAO010000065.1:0-399 GCF_022227625.1 Ectothiorhodospira variabilis
GTAGGACGCGCTCAGGCACGCAGTCTCATGCGCGAGGCCGGAGTGGAAGCTCGGCAGCGGCGACGATGGCGGGCCACTACGGATAGTAACCATGGGTACCCGGTGGCGCCGAATCGATTGGAGCGGTGTTTCCAGGTGTCGGAACCCAATTGCGCTTGGGTGGCGGATATCACTGCCGTGTGGACGTTTCAGGGCTGGTTGTATCTTGCCGCGATCCTGGATCTGTACGACCGGCAGGTGGTGGGCTGGGCAATGGCCGATCACATGCGGGCTGATCTGGCACTGTCGGCCCTGGAGATGGCTGTGGGGCGCCGTCAGCCATCCTCGGGACTGATCCACCACAGCGACAGGGGTAGCCAGTACGCATCGCGTGTGTACCGGCAGCGCCTGGAGAAGCAC
>NZ_JAJNAO010000066.1:0-394 GCF_022227625.1 Ectothiorhodospira variabilis
TCGTAGCGCTGGCCGATGTGCTCGGTGAGGATCTCCAGCAGTTCCCACACGGCCAGAGCCTGTTCCGGGGTCCAGTGGCCTGGCAGCGGGATGGTGAGGGTGTGGTGGTGGTTCATGGTCGCAGTTCCTCCAGGGCGGTCTGCAGGTGCTCGGCACTGACCCGATGGACCTGCTCCTGGGCGGCGCAGGTCAGAGCATAGTGGGCCAGGCGGCCGACAGGGCGTGGCATGCCGTGGGTGGCCTGGTAGAGGGCCTCGATGGCCTCCGGCTCGAACAGGGGCAGTTCGCAGCCGACCAGGCGCAGACGGTGGGCCAGGTAGTCGGGCAGTTCCTCGCGGCTCAGTCCCCCCAGGTGATGGCGCACGACAAGGCGCTGGGCCAGGGACTCGTGCAC
>NZ_JAJNAO010000067.1:0-374 GCF_022227625.1 Ectothiorhodospira variabilis
AAGCGCCAGGTGAGTTCATAGCCCAGGGCATTCACCAGCCAGGGCTGGCCGTGGGTGTCTTCCCATAGCTCCTGGAAGATGGTCGGATCAAAGGCCTGACCCGTCTCGTCGGTGTGCTGCTGCCACAGGGCCTGGCACTCTTCTTCGGTGAAGTTGCCCATGCGCAGCGACTCGGCCTTGATGTTGAAGGCACTGCCGCCAGTGATCACCTGAGCCCCTTCCTGGTGCAGGCGGTAATCCCGTACATCGCGCACACCACACAGCACGATGCTCTGGGGGAAGGCATCCGGTCGCTGCGGATAGCCGGCGCGGATCTGGCGCAGCAGCGAGATCAGGGTGTCGCCCACCAAGGCGTCCACTTCGTCCAGGAACAG
>NZ_JAJNAO010000068.1:0-335 GCF_022227625.1 Ectothiorhodospira variabilis
GGGATCGGCGTCCTTGAGCACACTGTAGAGGTTCTTGAGGCCCTCGCGCAGCTCCCGGGCACGCTCCGGTTCCAGAATGTTGTCCAGGATGGGCTTGTCGTATTCATCGATCAGCACCACCGCCCGTTGACCATGGTGCTGGTGCGTCTGGTGGATGAGCTCGCGAAAGCGGCCGGCAATGGAGGTGTTGCGCAGGGAAACGCCCAACGCCTCGGCCTGGGCGTTGAGCAGTTCATGGATGTGGATGTCCAGGGCCTCGCGGCTGGTCAGCACGCCATCGCCAAAGCTCAGGCGAATCACCGGGTGGGTCTGCTGCCAGTCCCAGTGGTCGTGGA
>NZ_JAJNAO010000069.1:0-333 GCF_022227625.1 Ectothiorhodospira variabilis
ATCTTCCACCGTGACCTGAACCCCCAGCGCAGCAAAATGGCTGTAGAACACGCTGGCGTAGTGCCCTTCGTACCGGGCAATCGGGTTGTTGCGATACCAGTCATGGGGTAGGCCGGCGTACAGAGCCTTCAGGTGGGCTTCCAGGCCGGCCATGTCAGCTACTTTCAGCAGGCGCGGCAAGCGGATGACCACATCATCAAAGACGGCATGGCTGACGCCCAGCGCCGGCAGCAGGGCCTCATTGAGGCTGATTTCCACCTCCTGGTTGGGCAGGCCCAGTTTGTAGAGGGGCCGGTTGGGGACTTCTTCGTGGATGTCCTTGAGGGTGAGGTA
>NZ_JAJNAO010000007.1:0-151420 GCF_022227625.1 Ectothiorhodospira variabilis
CAGGGGGAGAAGGAAGCTTCCGTAGCTGAAACTGGGTGCTTTCACTTTAAGGGTCTTCCGAGCGTCGGCCGGCGCGCAGGGCCAGTTTGTTCATCAGACGCTCCCGGCGCCGCTGGTGTGCCTCGCCCGCGGGGAGACCACGGGCACACTCCAGGGCGGCCCGCAGGTCGCGACGTACGTGCTCGTGGTACTTGGCCAGGGCCTCCAGGGCCGTCACGCAACCCCGCGCGGACAGTGCATCCCAGAGATGCAGGGCCTCCGCGTTGCGTCCGTCACGGCGCAGCAGGTCCGCCATGAGCAAAAGACCCTTTTCATCCAGCGCCGCGCGACCCTGGTGCAGAACCTCCAGGGCCCGGCCCTGCCGTCCGGCCTTGAGGTGTCCCTTGGCCACTGCCACCGGGTCGGCGCCAAAGGTATCCGGCGTGCCGTGGGCCCGATCCAGGGCCGGGTACAGGGCCGCCAGGGAGACCAGGTCCCAGCGGTTGTGGGTGAGTACACCCGGCAGGCGCCGAGCCTCCCCGTCACGCAGATAGTCCAGCCAGGCCAGCGGCGCCTCTGCGCCGGGCAGGTCATGGAGACGCCTGAAGCCCAACAGTCGCTGTTCCGCGGTGATCAGGCGACAGTCCGGCCAGCGCTGCCGGAACAGCCGCCGCACCGGGTACAGCAGATCCAGGTGCCCAAGCCGCGAAAAAGGATCATCCAGGCCTGCCAGGCGGACCCGGGTGAGCAGCAGCGGCAGGTCAAAACGCTTGCCGTTGTAGGTGACCACGGTATGAGCCCCGGCCAGGAAGTCGGCGGCCTGGCGCAGCATGCCCGCCTCGCCGGCAAAGCGGGTCAACATGAACTGGCGTACATGCAACTGATGGCCCTCCAGCCGGGCCAGGCCCAGCATGAACACGGCGGTGCCGGTGCCGCCGGCCAGGCCGGTGGTCTCGGTGTCCAGAAAGACCAGGCCGTGCGGCTCCCATCCCCGGGCCTCGGGCAGATGGACCTGTTCACCCAGCAGGGTTGATAGGGGGAAGCGACCGTGGGTGTTCTCCAGCGGCAGGTATTGGGAACACCCCAGCACGCCCGGTTCCAGCAGTTCGGCACCCAGGCGATCGGCCAAGGCCTGGTCCGCGTCCGCCTGTACCGGGCGATGGGCCTCGCGGCGGGGCCGCAGCCGTTGCACGCGCTCGGCCACCGAGACCCTGCCATCAGGCTCCCGTTCCCGGGCCGGCGTCCCGGCGCCATGCCCCTTGAGCCGATCCAGGCGCTGGCGCAGGTTCACGGGGCGTCGCCGAAGAGGCCAAGCACCCGCAGGGCCGCGGCCTTGGGGGAGTAGCCACGGGTCTCGTCCGAGGCCAGGATGGGGCCGATACAGGCCGGGCAGCCGTGGGTGCATTCACATTGGCCCACCAACCCCAGGGCGTCGTGGACCACCGCCACGCGTTGATCAAACAGTGGCGCCGACAGGCCGACCCCACCGGGGAAATTGTCGTAGAGGAACACTGCGGGTCGGAAACGGCCCTGGGCATCCGGTGATTTCTCCGCGCCCTGCTCGTCGCGGATCTGGCCGCGGCCGTGACTACCCACGGTGGCAAACCACCGGGCATCACCATCGCCCACGGCACGGCCCAGATCCCGGGGCTCCGACATCATGCGCAGGACTGCCACATGGTGCATGGCATAGGCGGCCCCCAGGAATCCATCCAGCGCCTCCTGGCGGGAGTCGAAGCGGGCCTCCAGGGTCTGGGGTGCCAGTTCCCACCAGGCTGCGGTGGTGTGCATCTCCTGATCCGGGAGATTGATTTCACCAAAGCCAATATTTTCATGGGTGTAGTAGCGAATCTTCTTGTAACCTGGAATCCGTCGCACCACGTGTACCTCACCATGGGCGCAGGTGGATTCCGGGTGACGGGCGCGGTCGAAGTCATCCAGGATCTTCAGCCGGGTGTAGTCGATGGCGTCGGTGTAGTAGTCCACCCGGGTCTCCTGCACAAAGGCCTTGCGCCCCACCCAGTCCAGTCGTTCCACCTGATAGGGACTGGCCTGCACCATGTAGATGGCGCCCTCGTACAGGGTCATGGGGGCGGCGGAAAAGTCCACCTCGGCGATGATCCGCTTGCCGCCGCCGGTGGTGTCCACCACCACGAAGTTGTCCTCGGCCACGGATCGCAGGCTGACACTGTTGGCCGGGTAGCTGTCGGCACTCCAGTACCACTGATCCCCCTCCCGGTGCAGCACGCCCTCCTCTTCCAGGTAGCCCAGCAGTTCCTCCAGCGGCTCATCGCCGAAATGCTCACCCTGGCGAAACGGCAGTTCAAAGGCGGCGCAGCGCACGTGGTCCAGCAGGATCAGCAACTGATCCGGGTCGATGCGTGCATGCTCCGGCCCGGCGCCCAGGAAGAACTCCGGATTGCGCACGATGAACTGATCCAGTGGATCGCTGCCGGCCACCAGCACCCCCAGGGCCGGGCGCTGACGCCGGCCCGCCCTGCCCAGGCGCTGCCAGGAACCGGCGATGGTGCCCGGGTAGCCGTTGAGCACGCACACATCCAGGCTGCCGATATCCACGCCCAGTTCCAGGGCCGACGTGCTGATCACGCAATCCACCCGGCCCGCCCGCAGGTCCTTCTCGGTGGCACGGCGCTGGGTGGGCAGGTAGCCGCCACGGTAGGCGGTCACCCGGGGTGGGCGTCGCGGGTCCTTGTCGAAGACATCCTTGAGGTACTTGGTGAGCACCTCCACCATCAGTCGGGAGCGGGCGAAGACGATATTCTTCAGGCCCATGCGCGTGGCCAGCCGGGCGATGCGCGTGCTCTGCGAGCGGCTCGAGGCCCGGATACCCAGATCCGGATTGATCACCGGGGGGTTCCACAGCAGCAGATGGCGTTCGCCCCGCGGCGCGCCGCTTTGATCCACGGTGCTCACCGCCTCGCCGATCAGGCGGGTGGCCAGCTCCCCCGGGTTGGCGATGGTGGCCGAGGCCATGATGAAACGGGGGCGCACCCCATAAAAGCGGCAGATCCTTTGCAGGCGCCGCATGAGGTTGGCCACGTGGGCACCAAAGACACCCCGATAGGTATGGGTCTCGTCGATGACCACATATTCCAGGTTCTCGAAGAACTGCGCCCACTTGGTGTGATGAGGCAGGATGCCCTGGTGCAGCATGTCCGGGTTGGAGACGACGATATCCCCCCGGGTACGCACCGCCTTGCGGGCATCACCGGGCGTGTCGCCATCGAAGGTGAAGGCGCGGATGCCCAGATTGCCCCCTTCGTTCAGGGCCTGGACCTCAGCCACCTGGTCCTGGGACAGGGCCTTGGTGGGAAACAGATACAGGGCCTTGACGCCCCGCTCCAGCACCGCCTGCATCACCGGCAGGTGAAAGCACAGGCTCTTGCCCGAGGCGGTGGGGGTGACCAGGACCAGGTGTTCGCCTGCCCGGACACGTTGCCAGGCCTCGGCCTGGTGAGTGTAGAGCCGTGTGATGCCCCGGGCCTCCAGGGCCTTTTTCAGGCGAGGGTCCAGCTCGTCAGGGATGGGGGCGTATTGCCCGGGCTGGGCCGGCAGGATCAGTTCACCGGTAATGCACCCTTTGTAACGTCTGCGCAGTTGTCCGGCCAGACGCAGCACCGGGTCGGCGGCATCCGTCGTCGGGGTGTCTGAGGCAAAGGATGCCGGCGAGTGCTGGGAGCGGGGGCGGGCCATGGACTGAGTTTAATCAGAGGCTGTATATAATGCCATATGATGATGAACCATCTGCCAGGCTCTGGCGGCCCGCATGGTTTCTTTACCGGGCGTTTCCAGCAGCGCCCGGGAGCTGTTCCACGTGGCACTCCTGCGGTTGCCCGGCAATGATGGCGCTAAGCTGATGAAAAGTCACACTCAGGGACGACAGTTCAGGTCATGGTTGAAGTCGGGGATCCAATCCTTTGATTCAGCGAGGTACGTATATGAAGTTATTTCAAGGTTTACGTCATAACTGACTATATCCAGAATTGAAACCATGGTTCACCGGCCCGGCGCCCTCCCCCAGGCGGCGGGCCGAGCGCAGGGCCTTGAACAGGTATTTTTGCGCCTGCAACACGGCCTCGCGGACGGTGAGCCCGTGGGCCAGGCCGGCAGCCACGGCGCTGGCCAGGGTGCAGCCCGTACCATTGTTGCATCGGGTGTCCAGACGGGTGCTGGTGAACACTTCCACCCCCTCGGCCGAGGCTAGGCAATCGTTGATCATCTCACCCTGTTGGTGTCCACCCTTGAGCAGTACATGCTCGGGCCCCAGTGCCCGCAATGCCATGGCCGCTTCCCGCATGGCCTCCACCCCGCTGATCGACCGGCCCAGCAACACCTCTGCCTCGGGCAGATTGGGCGTGAGCACCTTCGCCCGGGGCAGCAGCACCGACCGCAGATGGCTCACGGCGTCATCACTGATCAACTGATCCCCGCTCTTGGCCACCATCACCGGGTCCACTACCACATTCACATGTGCTGCTCGGGCCTCCAGTTCGGCCACCACAGCATCGATGACCGCCCGGTCTTGCAGCATTCCGGTCTTGATGCAGTCCGCGCCGATGTCCTCAAGCACCACCCGCATCTGTTCGCGGACGAAGTCCACGGGGACGGCATGCACGCCGTGCACCCCCAGGGTGTTCTGGGCGGTCAGGGCAGTGATGGCGGTACTGGCATGCCCCCCCAGGGCCATGATGGTCTTGATATCCGCCTGGATGCCAGCGCCACCCCCCGAGTCGGAGCCGGCCACCACCAGTACCCTTGCGTTGCCAAAACGATCCAAAGTGATGGTCCTCGATAACGATGCATGGTTCGAATGGGTTCAAAATCAGGCTCTGCCGAGCACTTCCAGAGTGATCAGCGCGTGGGGATCACGATTATAGATGACAGCCCTGGCAGTGGAGAGGTGCCCTGACAATCCCTGATCGGTCGTCTATAACAAAGGGGGAGCGGTCTTGAAAGGCCGCCCACTTTAAAGGAATAAGGTCATCGCCACCACAAGGGATTCATTCAGGAGATGAGGAGATAATAATGAGCGTTTACAAGGTGATAGAGCTTGTCGGGACCAGCGAAAAATCCTGGGAGGACGCGGCCCAGCAGGCGGTGGCCAAGGCGCGTTCCAGCCTGCGGGAGCTTCGTATCGTGGAAGTGAACAAGCTGGACATCAAGCTGGATGACCAGGGCAATATCGCTGCCTACCGGGCCAGGCTGAACGTATCCTTCAAGTACGACAGCTAGCCTGTTCAGCCTGCCTGGTGGCGTGGGCTCGTCATCCCCCGCCCGACTTCCGGGTCGCGGCACTCTTGCCGGGACCCGGGGGTGAATGCTCCTTTCAGTCGCAGCACTGGGCCGTGTGCCAGGCGATCATGCGCTCCTCGTCAGTGGGGATCACCCAGGCAGCGGCCCGGCTTGCCCCGGTGCTGATGCAGGGGCCGTGGTCCAGATTACGGGCCTCGTCCACCTCCAGCCCGAGCCACTGGCAGCCACGAATCACTTCCGAACGCACCGGGGAGGCGCGCTCACCGATGCCTGCGGTGAACACCAGGTGATCCAGACCACCCAGGGCGGAGGCCAGGCTGCCGATCTCACGCACGATCCGGTAGACGAACAGATCCACCGCCTCACGCGCCGAGGGCTCTTCACTGTCCAGTAGCACACGCATGTCGCTGCTGATACCCGAGACGCCCAGCAAGCCGGATTCCTTGTACAGCACCCGGCTCACCTCATCCGGGGTCATGTTCTCGTGGCTGAGCAGATGCAGGACCAGGCCGGGGTCGATATTGCCGCAGCGGGTGCCCATGGGCAGCCCGTCCAGGGCGGTAAACCCCATGGTGGATGCCACGCTCACGCCGTTGTGCATGGCGCACAGACTGGCGCCGTTACCCAGGTGGGCCACGACCACACGCCCGGTCTCCGGGGTGGGTACGTGCCGGGCCAGGGCGCGACTGATGTAGTCATAGGAAAGGCCGTGGAATCCGTAACGGACCAGGCCCGCCTCGGTGAGATGCCGCGGCAGGGCGAAGGCCTGGGCCACCCGGGGCTGGGTGGTGTGAAAGCTGGTATCGAAACAGGCCACCTGCGGCACATTCGGCCGCAGCTCGGACAAGAGGCTCACTGGTGCCAGGCAGTGGGGCTGATGCAACGGTGCCAGCGGGATCAGTGTTTCCAGATCCCGGACCGTTTCCGCATCCAGACGAGCCGGTTGGCGATAGGTGCGCCCCCCGTGGACCACCCGATGACCGATGGCGGCGATGTCGTCCACGTCGGAATGATCATCCACCCAGTCCAGGAGGCACTTCAGGGCCGCTGCATGATCGAAGCGGTCCCCGTCCTGCCCCTGCGGGTGCTCATCCAGCAACGTTTGTCCCTGCGCATCCTTGGCGACAAAGTGCGGCTGGTCACCCAGGCCGGAAAACTGTCCCCGGAAACGGGCGGCAAAGCCCTCGAGCCCCTGCCCGCCCTGCCGGGCGAACAGGGCGAACTTGATGCTCGAGGAACCGCTGTTGATGACCAGGATATCCGCCATCATCTCCCCTTCTTCTTCTGGTAATCCGCCGCCAGCAAGGCCAGTGCACAGGAGGCCATACGGGTGATGGCATCATCTGCCCGGCTGGTGAGCACGATGGGTACGCGTGCACCCAGCACGATGCCGGCACCGGTGGCATCCGCCAGATAGGTGAGCTGCTTCATGAGCATGTTGGCAGCTTCCAGGTCGGGTGCCAGCAGGATATCGGCCTTGCCGGCCACTGGCGAAACGATATTCTTGGTCTTCGCTGCGGCTTCCGACACGGCATTATCGAAGGCCAGCGGGCCATCCAGCGTGCCTCCGGTGATCTGCCCACGTTCTGCCATCTTGCACAGGGCGGCCGCCTCCAGGGTGGACTGGATCTTGGGATTGACCGTTTCCAGCGCGGAGAGGATGGCCACCTTCGGATCCTCATTACCCACGGCATGGGCCAGATCAATGGCGTTCTGGACGATGTCCATCTTGTCGGCCAGGCTGGGGTAGATATTGATGGCCGCATCGGTGATGAACAGTGGCCGCGGATAGGTGGGCACATCAAAGGCCATGACATGGCTGATGCGCCGCTCGGTGCGCAGACCCGACTCCCGGGCCAGCACGGCCCGCAGCAGCTCATCGGTGTGTAACGAGCCCTTCATGATGGACTCGATCCGGCCGCTGCGGGTGAGGCTGACAGCTTCCTCCGCTGCGGCATGGCTGTGACGCACGGGTACCAGCTCGAAATCGGAGATGTCCACCTCGGCTTCGTCAGCGGCTGCTCGAATCCGGTCTTCCGGGCCGATGAGCACCGGATGGATCAACCCCGCCCGGGCCGACTCATAGGCGCCCAGGATGGACTGGGTATCCACAGGATGCACGACCGCCATGCTCACCGGTTCCGGGTGTGTGGCGGCGTGAAGCAGTTCATGCAGTCGAGCCCGTTCGGCCATGCGAACCCGGGGCATGATCGTGCGTGGGCGACGGATCTTCTCCGTCGGGGCCAGCACGTCGGCCACGCCCACGATGACATCCCGATCGTCCTGGTTGGTGCAGCGGCAGTCGAACTTGATGCCGTTCTTGCCGGGATCCTTCTCCAGCACCTTCACATGCACGCGCAGCACGTCGCCCAGGCCCACCGGGGCCTTGAAGCGCAGGGTCTGGCCCAGATAGATGGTGCCGGGCCCCGGGAGCTCCGTGCCCAGTACCGTGGAGATCAGGGCGCCGCCCCACATCCCGTGGGCGATGATTTCCTGGAATCGGGTGCTCTTGGCGAAGTCCTCGTCCACATGGGCTGGATTGACGTCACCGGACATGATGGCGAACAGCTTGATGTCATCCATGGTGAGACGGCGTTCGATGGTCGCCGAGTCTCCCACCTGAATCTCATCAAAGGTTCGGTTTTCGATAAAGTCTTGTTCCACTCTCTTGTCCATGATTTTCAGGCCTTCACGTGGTCACCGGCATCCACATAGGTGGTGCCGCCGGTGAGTGAATGTCCCGCTTCCGAGGTCAGGAAGACGGCCGTACGACCCACATCTTCGATGGACACCAGGCGGCGCAGGGGTGAGCGCTGCTCGGCCGTTTGTGCCAGATTTTCAAAATCCTTGATCCCCGATGCCGCGCGGGTGCGGATCGGGCCGGGTGAGATGGCATGCACGCGAATACCCGCCGGGCCCAGCTCATCGGCCATATAGCGCACCGAAGCTTCCAGCGCGGCCTTCACGGGCCCCATCAGGTTGTAGTTTTCCACCACCTTTTCAGCCCCGTAGTAGGACATGGTGATCAGGGTGCCACCCTCCTTCATCAAGGGTTCGGCCTGTCTGGCAAGCCGCATGAAGGAATGACAGGAGACATCCATGGCCATACCAAAACCCTCGCGGGAGCAGTCCACCACGCGACCGTGCAGATCGTCCCGGGTGGCGAAGGCCATGGAGTGGATCAGGAAATCCAGCTTGCCCCAGCGCTCACGGGCCTGGGCGAACAGGGCTTCCACCTGGGATTCATCCTGAACGTCACAGAGCATGAGCTGGGGGTTGCCCATGTCAGGACCCAGGGGGGTGATGTGTTTCTCGGCTTTGGGAGAACCGTATGTGACGATCATCTCCGCGCCGGCTTCGTGCATGGCCTTGGCACAGCCGTAAGCGATGCTGTCAGCGTTAGCGAGCCCGGTGACGATGCCGGTTTTTCCTTCAAGGGAAAAAGGATGGGCAGCCATATGCCACCTCCGATTGGGTTGGGCGAATGTAGGTGAAGAGCGAGGCGGGTCGGGCGGCTGGGCCTCGAGGGCCGTGACCGCGAGTACCCGCCAACTCATTACCCCCTAGTATATGCTGCATTGCAGCGAAAATTAACAGGTGAACATGACGGATATATGAAATGGGCCTTGCTCACGGCCCTGTACCAAGCGTGAGCTTGACAACGATCAATAATTGCTGATCCCATGGACTTGACATTTTTTTCTCCAGGCTTCGAGGGTTACGAATCATGCGTCATCGCTTGTGGGTTGCCGTTATCCTGCTGGGCCTGGCCATGCCCCTGAACGCCGCCGAGCGCTTTCAGGACTGGTGGATCAGCTACAGCGAGCCCGATGGGGGGGGATTGACGCTGCTGGCGTACACCCGCAGTGAAGATGGGCATGCCTTCGCCATCGGTCAGGCCCGCAATGGGCCGCTCAAGGCCGCCATCCTGATCCGCTCAGGCAATCCCTCTGCGGAGAAGACCTGTTGCGTGGAGGCTCGCGTGGCTTCCGAAGGACGCTCCCGGGTAGTCTCGACCCATATTGACGAGGACCAGCAACCTGCGGGCGATGAGGGACGACAGGGCGAGTCGGTGGAGTGGGCACTCTGGGAGCCACGCCAGGGGAATGAGATTCCTCCGCTGATGCAGGCCCTGATGGAGGGGCGTGAGGTACACCTGAAGGTGGAAGATGCCTTCGGCGACATCCAGAGCATGACCTTTTCCCTGGAGGGGGCCCGGCAGGCCCTGCACTGGATGATTACCGAGGGCCCCATGACGGTCACCCACGACACGGTGGATTCACTCTCCGAAGCCGCCGCCTTCCATTGCGGTCACTCCGATGAGGTGGAGGCCTGTTTCGATGAGATTGTCAACTGCTGGGACCGTCAGTCCAGTGGCACCTCGGCAGTGGCTTTCCATGGCTGTCTGCGATCCTCGGGGGTGATGGGGCCGCCTGGCGGGGATTGAACATCTCTCTTCGAGGCACCGGTTTGGCAAAGGGGGTTGAGTGAACGACGCGGGGGGGTACAATTCCGGGGCACCGGTCCTGGGCCCTGGATCAAGGGGCTGAAATTCGCGGGTTGGTGATTGACCAAAATCATAGGGTATTCCGGGAAGAAGGCGCAGAATGAGTCTAAAGTCCACCACGACACGGGAGTCCTGCCTCCATGGAGCTTGATCCGCTTCTCTTATCGCGCATTCAGTTCGCGTTCGTCGTTTCATTCCACGCCATCTTTCCGGTATTCACCATTGGGCTGGCCTCCTACATCGCCCTGCTCGAGGGGTTGCTCTACAAGACCGGTAATCCGGCCTACGAACAGCTCTCCCGTTTCTGGACCAAGGTCTTTGCCGTGGTCTTCGGCATGGGCGTGGTCTCGGGCATCGTCATGTCCTTCCAGTTCGGCACCAACTGGAGCGTTTTCTCCTACGCCAGCGCCAACTTCCTGGGGCCCGTGCTGGCCTATGAGGTGGTGACGGCCTTCTTCCTGGAGGCGGTGTTCCTGGGTGTCCTGCTCTTTGGCCGCGACAAGGTGCCCCGTGGCACCCACCTGTTCGCCGCCTGCATGGTGGCCCTTGGCACCTTCATCTCCTCGTTCTGGATCCTCTCTGCCAACAGCTGGATGCAAACCCCGGCAGGCGTGGAGTTGCGGGATGGCATCTTCCATCTCACCTCCTGGGGTGAGGCCATCTTCAACCCCTCCTTCTGGCCTCGCTTCTTCCACGTGGCACTGGCCTCGTTCCTCACGGGCGGCTTTGTGGTGGCGGCCGTCTCGGCCTGGTATCTGCTCAAGGGCAAGACGCCGCTGGCCTCCAAAAAGGCCCTGCAGATGTGCCTGATCATGCTGGCCCTGGCAGCACCCGCCCAGTTGCTGGTGGGGGATGTGCATGGCCTGAATACCCTGGAACATCAACCGGCCAAGGTGGCCGCCATGGAAGGGGTGTGGGAAACCACGGACGGGGCACCGCTGCTGCTGTTCGCGATCCCCAGTCAGTCTCAGGAACGCAACTTCATGGAGGTGGGCATTCCCAAGCTGGCAAGCCTGATCCTCACGCATGAATGGGATGGCCGCGTCGAAGGGCTCAAGGAATGGGCGCCCGAGGATCGCCCCAACGTCCCCATCGTGTTCTGGAGTTTCAGGATCATGGTCGGTATCGGTCTGCTCATGATCGTGATGGCCCTTTGGGGCGCCTGGCTGACCTGGCGGGGCCGTCTGGAGCACTCGCCGCGCTTCCTGCGCCTGCTCAGCTTCATGATCCCATTGCCGTTCGTCGCGGTGCTGGCGGGTTGGTTCGTCACCGAGGTGGGCCGTCAGCCCTGGCTGTCCTATGGCCTGATGCGGGTCGAAGAGGGTCTCACCCCCTCCCTGACCGGAGGCATGGCCCTGTTCAGCCTGATCGGCTTCATCGCCGTCTACGCCGTGGTGTTCATCGCCGGCGTCACCTTTCTGGTGCGCATCATCCGCAAGGGTCCCGACGAGGCCCAGGGTGATCATCCCGTGCCCGGCGCCCATCCCAAACGGCCTTTCTCCGCGGCCGATGAATCCATTACCCAGCCCGCGAGGTAAGCCGTCATGGAACTGATCGATCTCACACTGATCTGGGTGGCCATCATCGGCTTCGGGGTGTTCATGTACGTGCTCATGGACGGATTCGACCTGGGGGTGGGCATCCTCTACCCCTTCGCTCGCAACGAGGATCATCGCGATGTGATGATGAATTCCGTCGCGCCGGTCTGGGATGGCAATGAAACCTGGCTGATCCTCGGGGGCGCCGGCCTGCTGGCCGCCTTCCCCCTGATTTATGCGGTGTTCCTGCCGGCACTCTACATCGGCGTGTTTCTGCTCCTGGCAGGGTTGATCTTCCGCGGTGTCGCCTTTGAGTTCCGCTTCAAGTCGGCTCCCGGCAAGCGGGGCCCCTGGAACTGGTCGTTCTTCCTGGGCTCTTTGGTGGCCTCCTTCGCTCAAGGGGCCGTGGTAGGGGCGTATATCCAGGGCTTTGAGGTGGAAGGCTTCTCCTACGTGGGCGGGCCACTGGACTGGTTGACCCCCTTCACCGTGATGACCGGTCTGGGCCTGGTGGCGGGTTACACCCTGCTGGGCGCCACCTGGCTGATCATGAAGACCGAGGGCGATCTGCAGGACTGGGCCTACAGGATGGCCCGCTGGATGCTGGGAGCGGTGCTGGCGGTCTATGTCATCGTCAGCCTGTGGACGGCGGTGGCCCACCCCCACATCCTGGAGCGCTGGCTGGAAAACGCCACGGTGCTTTGGGTCTTCCCCACCCTCTCCGTACTGGCCGGCCTGTGGTTGTGGCGCGGCCTGACCCAGCGCAACGAGGGGACGCCGTTTGTGGCCACCCTGGTGCTGTTCGTGCTGGCCTATGCGGGTCTGCTGATCAGCATGTGGCCTTACGCCGTGCCGCCGGAGCATACCTTCTGGGATGCCTCTTCTTCGCCGGATGCCCAGTTGTTCACCTTGGTTGGTATCCTGTTCGTGGTCCCCATCATCCTCGCCTACACCGCCTGGACCTACTGGGTGTTCAGGGGCAAGGTGCGTGTCGGTGAGGGTTACCACTGACCTCTCCCGCCGACAATACGACCCCGGAAATCCCCAACCGGGAAGCACGCCAGTGGCTCAATGAGCACATCGCCCCGGTCCGGCCCCTTCTGGGGCTGGCCACCGGTGCCGGCGTGCTCTCCGGCCTGCTCATCATTCCGCAGGCGGGGCTGATCGCATGGCTGCTGGATCGCGCCATCAGCCATGGTCAGGGCCCGTCGGAACTGGCTGTGCCGTTCGCCTGGCTGGCCGGCGTGATGTTGCTGCGCGTGGTGCTGGGGTGGGTGCGGGAGGCCACGGGTCAGGAGGCGGCGCTGCGCATCCAGGGGCGCCTCAGGGATCGCATATTCCAGCATCTGGCCACCCTGGGGCCGGTGCGGCTCGCCGATCGCCACAGTGGCACCCTCTCCTCAGCCATCGTGGAACAGGTGGAGGGGTTGTCCGGCTATTACGGGCGTTATCTGCCGCAAATGATGGTGGCGGCCCTCGTGCCCATCGGCATCTTCATCGCCGCGCTCACCCAGGACTGGCTGGCCGCTCTGATTCTTCTGTTTGCGGCCCCGCTGATTCCCTTCTTCATGGCCTTGCTGGGCATGGGGGCAGCGCAGGTCAGTCGCAGCCAACAGGAAACCGTCGCCCGACTGGGCGGGCATTTCCTGGATCGCCTGCAGGGCCTGACCACCCTGCGCCTGCTCAATGCCCAGGAGCGCGCCGCGGCGGACGTGGCCGAGGCCGCCGAAGGCTATCGAGCCAGCACCATGAAGGTGCTGCGCGTGGCCTTTCTGTCCTCTGCGGTGCTGGAGTTCTTCAGCGCCGTCGCCATTGCCCTGGTGGCCATGTACGTGGGTTTTGGCCTGATCGGGTATCTCACCTGGGGCCCGGCTCCGGAACTCACCCTCTTCTCGGGCCTGTTCATCCTGCTCATGGCCCCGGACTTCTTCCAGCCCCTGCGGCAACTGGCGCAGCACTATCATGATCGTGCTGCGGCGCTGGGAGCCGCCCAGGTGTTGATGCCGCTGCTGCGCCGCGAGGCGCCGCAGCTGCCCTCCCCGCCTCCCGTGCCTCACCCCTCCAGCGGGAGCGGCGTGCGTGTTCGCCTGGATAACGTGCACGTGAGTTTCGAGGATGGGCAACGCCAGGCGCTGCAGGGTGTGAGTCTGACCATCGAGCCCGGCGAGCGCGTGGCCCTGTGCGGCCCCAGCGGTGCCGGAAAATCTACCGTACTGCATCTGCTGGCGGGATTCATTCGCCCGGATCGGGGGAAGGTGGCGGTGGATGGGGCTGAGCCGGATCCGGTGCGCCAGGCAGCCTGGATGGGACAGCGTCCCCATGTCTTCGCAGGCAGCCTGGCCGATAATATCCGCATGGGCGAACCCCAGGCCTCGGATGAGGCCGTCAGATCGGCTGCCCGGGATGCCGGTGTGCTGTCGTTTGCCAGCCAGCTCCCCCAGGGGCTGGATACCCCCTTGGGTGAACGGGGATATGGTCTGTCAGGCGGCCAGGCCCAGCGGGTGGCACTGGCTCGCGCGGCCCTCAAGCAGGCCCCGCTGTGGCTGCTGGACGAACCCACGGCGGGCCTGGATCCCGACACCGAGGAGCAGATCCTCAAGGCCCTGGAGCGCTCGGCCACCACCGGCGCCACCCTGCTCATTGCCAGTCATCATCCCCGGGTGCTGGAGTGGGCCAACCGGGTCATCACCATTCAGGACGGTCAGGTGGTACAGGACACGGGGCATCACGCATGAAGGACCTCTGGCCATTCCTCAAGCTCTCCCTGCCCCGTCTGCCCTGGTTTGCCGCTGGCGGTCTGCTGGCCGTACTGACGGTGGCGGCCTCCACGGGCCTGCTGGCCCTTTCCGGCTGGTTCATCACCGCATCGGCCCTGGCGGGTGCCGGGCTCATTCTGGGGCTGGATGTCTACAGGCCCGCCGGCGGCATTCGTGCCCTGGCCATTACCCGCACCCTGGGGCGCTATGCCGAGCGTCTGGTGAACCACGAGGCGGTGTTGCGCCATCTGGCCGACCTGCGCAGCTGGATCTTCCGTCGCCTGGCGCCTCTGGATCCGGGCACCCTGGCCCGTTTTCGCTCGGCTGATCTGCTGCAGCGACTGGTGGGTGACATCGACACCCTGGACGGCCTCTTCCTGCGGGTGATCACACCCACTCTCACAGCCGTGCTGGCCCTGCTGGGGGGCGCAGTATTGTTCGGCCTGCTGGCCCCGTTCAGCGCCCTCTGGGTGATTGCCCTGCTGGCCTTTGCAGGCCTGGTGTTGCCGGCCCTGGCCCTGGCCCTGGGGCGGGCTGCCGGGGAGCGCCGCACCCGGGCCGCCGCCCGCGTGCGTGAGCTGGCGGTTGAGGGGGTTCAGGGCCTGGCGGAGCTGCGGGTGTTCGGCGCCCTGGGTCGTCATCGGCGCGCACTGGAATCCGCCGAATCGGACCGTGCCCATGCCGAGGGTGGGCTGGCGCGCTGGGGTGCCCTGGGGGATGCCCTGGCGATGCTGGCGGGTCTGGCGGCCGTGTGGCTGGCCCTATGGCTGGGGATTGGCTGGTTGGCCACAGGACAGGCCGGCGCACCCATCGTGGTGCTGGTCATTCTCGCCACACTGGGGCTTTCCGAAGCCCTGGGCATGCTCCCCGGGGCCTATCAACGTGTGGGACAGATCCGCAGCGCAGCCCGCCGCCTGCTGGATGTGGCCAATACTCGCCCTGCCCTGGAGGAACCCAAAACACCGGTTGCTCCAGCTTCTTGCGAAGGGTTGCAACTTCGTCAGGTGGTGCTGCGCTACGGTGAACAGGGGCCACCGGTGCTGCAGGGAATCGATCTGGACGTGAACACGGGTGAGACGGTCCTGATCACCGGGGCCTCCGGCGCCGGCAAGACCAGCATCCTCAGTGTGGCCCTGCGCCTGGTGGCGCCTCAGGAGGGTGAGGCCCGCGTGGCCGGCGTGCCGGTGCAGGACATGAGCTATCAGGACCTCTACAGCCAACTGGGAGCCCTCACCCAGGAGACCGTGCTGTTTGCGGACACCATGGCCAATAATCTGCGCCTGGCCCGCCCCGAGGCCACTGAAGAGCAATTGCATCAGGCGCTGTTCATTGCCGGCCTGGACGACTTTGTCCAGACTCTGGGCCAGGGTCTGGACACCCAGGTGGGTGAAGGTGGGGCACTGCTGTCCGGAGGGCAGGCCCGTCGTCTGGCGCTGGCCCGGCTGATCCTGAGGGATCCGCCGCTGGTGATCCTGGATGAGCCCTTTCGGGGTCTGGACCCGGCCACCATTATCCGCCTTCGGGAACGCATGGCCCCCTGGCTGGCCCAGCGGGCCGCACTGGTGATCGCCCACGAGGAAGCCACTGCCCCCATGGCGGATCGCCATTACCGGCTGGAACGGGGACAGCTTCAGGCGCAACAACCGAGGAGTTGATCATGGGTGGATGGGGTTGCCCGCATGAAAGCAAGGGCCTGTGCGGCCATCTGGACGATCGCCCCTGTGAGCCAGGCATGAAGGGCTGCGTGCTCGCCGGACGCTTTGTCTTCAGCGATCCGGAGAAGAACACTGCCCGGGCCCTGAGGGAGAAGGCAGACGAGGATCGGCGCCGGAAGCTTTCACGCCCCTGAACACTCTGCCGTCGTGAATGTCCTTTCACGATGGTTTGCGTGCCCGCAGAGATACCGTCGGGCCAAAGCGCCGCAACCGTCAACCAGGAGGTGTCATGAGCGATCAACCGACCGCCACCCGCTCCGGGAGTTTTCAGCAGAACGTGGCCCTCATGCTGGATCGGGCCCTCAAGGAAGTGAAACTGGAGCCCGGGGCTGATCGTGCCCTCAAGTCCTGTAACGCCACCTTGCAGGTCTCGTTTCCCATCAAGCTGCGCGGGGAGGTTCGCACCTTCACCGGCTGGCGGGCCGTGCACAGCACCCATCGTCTTCCCGCCAAGGGGGGGCTGCGCTTTTCCCCCACCGTGGATCAGGACGATACCGAGGCCCTGGCGGCGCTGATGACCTATAAATGCGCCATCGTGGATGTGCCCTTTGGCGGCTCCAAGGGGGGGCTGTGCATTGATCCCACCCAGTACGACCGGGATGAAATGGAACTCATCACGCGGCGGTTTGCCCGGGAACTGGCCCGCCGCGGATTCCTCAGCCCGGCCACCAACGTGCCGGCTCCCGATGTGGGTACAGGGCAACGGGAAATGGCATGGATTCTGGATACTTACAAGAACCTCTACCCGGAAGACATCAACTACGTGGGCTGCGTGACCGGTAAGCCGGTGGACCTGGGCGGAATGCCGGGAAGGCTGGAGGCCACGGGGCGTGGCATCCAGTATGCCCTCAGGGAGTTCTTCCGCCATCCCGCCGAGGTGCAGGCGGCGGGCCTGCAGGGGTCACTGGAGGGCAAGCGCATCATCGTGCAGGGCCTGGGCAATGTGGGCTATCACGCGGCCAAGTTCCTGCAGGAGGAGGATGGCGCCCGCATCGTCGGGATCATCGAGAGTGAGGGCGCCCTGGTTGACGAGCGGGGCCTGTCGGTGGAGGCAGTGCGTTGCTACATGAATGAGCACGGCACGGTGCTGGGCTACCCCGATGCCCGGTTCGTGGACAAAGGGGCAAGTGTGCTGGCCGAAGACTGTGACGTGCTCATCCCGGCGGCCCTGGAGGGCGTGATTCACAAGGACAATGCCGAGAGCATCCGCGCTCCCTTGATCATCGAAGCCGCCAATGGGCCCATCACCTACGAGGCAGACGAGATCCTGCGCGGCAAGGGCACGGTCATCCTGCCGGATATCTATGCCAACGCCGGCGGTGTGGTGGTCTCATACTTCGAGTGGATCCGTAACCTCTCCCATATCCGCTTCGGGCGTTTGCAGCGACGCCTGGATGAGACCCGGGGCGAGCACATCGTTTCTGCCCTGGAAATGATGAGTGGTGAAAAGACCCCGGCATGGATGCGCGAGAACCTCATCCGTGGCGCCGAAGAAGTGGACCTGGTGCGATCCGGCCTGGACGATGCCATGCGCGTGGCGTTCCAGGAGATCGCCCGGTTCCGGCGCGAGGGCGGGCGGCACCTGGATTACCGCACCGCCGCCTACGCCCTGGCGGTGACCCGGATCAATCTTGGCAGTCTGGACCTTGGGGCGTACTGAAACGCTCCTCCAGCCAGGCGAATACCGCACGCACGCCCAGGGCCTCGCCCCCCTTGGGACGCCCCGGACGGGCACGTGTGTTCCAGGCCATCACATCAAAATGGATCCAGGGCTGGGTCCGGGGCACGAAGGCCTTGAGGAACAGCCCGGCGGTAATGGCTCCCGCGTAAGGGGTACTGCCGCTGTTGGCCAGATCGGCCACGGAACTCTCCAGCAGCTCCCTGTAGGGCTCATGCAGGGGGAGCCGCCAGCAAGGGTCCTCCTGGATCTCTGCATGACGATGCAGGCCGTGGACCAGTTCACGGGCATCCGTGAAGAAAGCCGCGATCTCCGTGCCGACCGCCACCCTCGCCGCCCCGGTGAGGGTGGCAAAATCAATGATCAGTGAAGGGCTCTCCTCGCAGGCCCGGGTGAGCAGATCACACAACACCAGACGACCCTCGGCATCGGTGTTGTCCACTTCCACGGTCAGGCCCTTGCGGGTGGTGATCACGTCCCCCGGGCGAAAGGCGTTGCCATCGATGGCGTTATCCACGGCACCAATCAGTACCCGCAGGCGCACCGGCAGGCCTGCCGCCATGATCAAATGCGCCAGGCCCAGCACGTGAGCAGCACCGCCCATATCCTTTTTCATGAGACGCATGCCATTGCTCGGCTTGATATCGAGCCCACCGGTATCGAAACACACCCCCTTGCCCACCAGGGTGATCCGGGGGTGGGCATCGTCCCCCCACTGCAAATCGATCACACGGGGGGCGTGGTGACTGGCCCGTCCCACTCGGTGGATACTGGGATAGTTTTCCTCCAGCAGGGCATCCCCCACCACCTGCCGTACCGTGGCACCGAAGGTCTCGCCCAGTTGCTGGGCGGATTCGGCCAGGTGCTCAGGCATCATGTCCTCCGCCGGCGTGTTGATGAGGTCCCGCACCAGGCTGATGGCGTCAACGGTTTGCTCGACTCGCTGCGCCTGATCATCGGTGAGCCGGGTAAGGCTCAGCCGAGGATGGGGCTTGTCGCTGGGGCGGTAGCGCTCGAATCGGTAGCTGCCCAGCCCCCAACCCACCGCTGCCTGGGCCAGGCGCTGTGGCGACCAGTCACACTCCAGGGTGTAGACCCCCTCCCCCAGCCTGCCGGGCAGATCCGCCAAGGCCCAGCTGGCGGCATCCGGATCGACGCCCACCAGCATCTTGCGAACGCAACCATCGGTTTCCGGTAAGGCCAGGTGGTGGCCGGCCTTGGGCTGGAAACGGGCAGCCTTCACCCAGTTGCGCATTCGTTCTGGCTGTCGTTCCAGCCATGGATCAAAAAGAGCGGCATCCAGGGGGATCAGGGTGATCGCCTGCGCGGCAGGGGCGCGTTCGAAACAGTCGGTCATGGGTATCCGGATTCGATGGGTGTACCCCCGTAATCTATCATCCCGAACCGGCTGCACGGATCTGTTAGAATTCCGGGTTTGCCCATCTCCGGAGCGGATCACGGATCGCCCATGCCCCACGCCCTGTCCATCCAGAACCTGACCAAGACCTACAAGAACGGATTCGAGGCCCTCAAGGGCATTGACCTGCAGGTGGAGCCCGGCGACTTCTACGCCCTGCTTGGCCCCAATGGAGCCGGGAAATCCACCACCATCAGTATCGTGGCCTCCCTGGTGAACAAGTCCGGGGGCAGTGTTTCCATCTTCGGTCACGACCTGGACAAGGACCTCTACGCCGCCAAGCGTTGCCTGGGGCTGGTGCCCCAGGAGTTCAATTTCAACGTGTTCGAGCCGGTGGAGGAGATTGTCGTCAACCAGGCCGGATATTACGGCATCCCCCGCAAGGAGGCCTGGAAGCGGGCCGAGAAATATCTGGTGGAGCTGGGCCTGTGGGACAAGCGCAAGGGCATGGCGCGGCTTTTGTCGGGAGGCATGAAACGCCGACTGATGATCGCCCGTGCCCTGGTGCACGAACCCAGGTTGCTGATCCTGGACGAACCCACCGCTGGGGTGGATATCGAGATTCGCCGCTCCATGTGGACGTTTTTGCGGGAGATCAACCGGCAGGGCTGCACCATCATCCTCACCACCCACTACCTGGAGGAGGCCGAGAGCCTGTGCCGCAACATCGGCATCATTGATCACGGGCGCATCATCGAGAACACGACCATGAAGGGCCTGCTCAATCAACTCAACACGGAAACCTTCATCCTGGATCTGAGCCAGCCGCTGATGCAGTTGCCCACCCTGCCCCAGCATCGACTGCGCTGGGTGGACGAACTCACCCTGGAGGCAGATGTGGATCGTGATGTCAGCCTGAACCAACTCTTCGTGGATCTGAACCGGGAAGGCATTCAGGTGCGTAGCATGCGCAACAAGACCAATCGCCTGGAGCAACTCTTCATGAACATGGTGGACGAGAGCCGCAATACGGGAGTGACCGCATAATGTCAGGCTATGCCAATTGGGTGGCCCTGCGCACCATCGTGACCAAGGAAGTCCTGCGTTTTTCCCGCATCTGGATTCAGACCATCCTGCCCCCGGTGATCACCATGGGGCTGTACTTCATCATCTTCGGAGGCTTGATCGGTTCGCGCATCGGGGAGATGGAGGGCATCCGTTATATGGACTTCATTGTCCCTGGGTTGATCATGATGGCGGTGATCACCAATTCCTACTCGAACGTGGTGTCCTCTTTTTACAGCGCAAAGTTTCAGCGTCACCTGGAAGAGATGCTGGTTTCACCCGTGCCCAATTACCTGATCATCCTCGGTTTCGTTGCAGGTGGCATATGCCGCGGCCTGGCGGTGGGAGTGGCGGTGACCCTGATCTCCATGATCTTCAGCCCGCTTTCCATCCACAATCTGGCCATCACCCTCTCGGTGGTATTGCTCACAGCCACCCTGTTCGCCCTGGCCGGGCTGATCAACGGGGTGTTTGCCCGCAGCTTCGATGACATCTCCATCGTCCCCACCTTCATTCTCACACCCTTGACCTATCTGGGGGGCGTGTTCTACTCCATCACCCTGCTGCCGGAGTTCTGGCAGGGGGCCTCCATGCTCAATCCGATCCTGTACATGGTGAACGCCTTCCGTTACGGCTTTCTGGGGGTGGCCGATATCGGCCTTGCGACCTCCTACGGCATCATCATCGGCTTTGTGGTGCTCCTGTACGGCGTGGCCCTGTTCCTGCTGAACAAGGGTGTGGGCATCAGGAACTGATGTCTGTGAGACGGGAATCGGTCTGCCAGTAGCGGCCCTTGCCCTGAGACTTGGCCTCGTAAAGGGCCCGATCCGCCGCCCCCAACAGGGATTCGTAGGTCTCGCCGTCATCCGGATACAGGCTGATTCCGATGCTGGTGGTCACCTGGCAGGCGCGACCCTTGGCGTGGATGGGCCTGCCAAGCACCTCCAGTATCTTTTCGGCGATGCGCGCCGCCAGTTCCGGGTCCGGTAGTTTTTCCAGCAGGATCACGAATTCGTCGCCGCCTACCCGGGCCACGGTATCCGAATCCCTCACGGATTCGTTGAGTCGTTGTGCCACTTCGCACAGCACCGTATCGCCGGCGTCGTGCCCCAGGCTGTCATTGATGGGTTTGAAGTCGTCCAGGTCGATGTACATGACGGCAATGCGACTCTGCTCCCGCCGGGCCTGAGCAATGGCATGGATGATGCGGTCCCTGAGCAGAGTACGGTTGGCCAGGCCGGTCAATGCATCATGGAGAGCCATGAAGCGCATGCTGTCCTGGGCCTTCTTGCGCTGCGTGATGTTCACCGACAACCAGATCACCGCCGGACGCCCCATGACGTCTTTTCCCAAGGGCGTGATACGGCCCTCGAACCACTGGGGTCCCGTAGGTCCACTTTCCGGTTCAACGCCTTCCACATCGTCCACCGACAGGGCGTACTCGATGGATTGCAACTGCCCGGTGCGCAGGGTCTCATGAATCCGCGCCAGGAAGAGATCCGCCTTGTCCCGGGGCATGACCTCATGCAGTGTCCGGCCCAGCAGGGCCTGGTGGCTGGTGTGATAAATCTGGGGGTCATGGCCACCGAAGACCTCCAGATAACGGCCCTCGGAGTCCAGAATGAAGCAGATGTCAGGCATGGCCGCAATGGTGGCCCTGAGGCGCTCGCTGAGGCTTTGATGCAGTGCCTGTGAAACGCGCACCCGATCGGATTGCTGGGTCATGCGCCAGGCCAGGGCGCCGGCCATCAGCACCAGTGTGAGGCCCGTGAAATGCCAGGCCATGGGGCGGGCCGTGGCGGCGGACCAGCCCCCCCTGGGCAGTGCGGCCAGTTCCCAACGCCCCCCCTTGATGATCACCTCCTGGCGCACACTGTCCCGGCTGAAGAGTTCCGGGTCGCCAAAGAACACGGCCCCCGCCGGGCCAAGACCATCGCGCCCCCGAATGGCCATATCCAGTCGATCCTGCAGATTGATGAGCCCCGTGATCTCATAGATGGCCTCCATGTCGATGGGAATGCTGGTCAGACCCCAGTAGGCCTCGGGATCATGCCGGCCACGATCCGAGTTCAGGTACACGGGGGTGCGAATGATCAGCCCCGTACCGCCTTGAACCAGCTCCCACGGCCCGGCAAGTACCGTATCCGCAGCCTGCATCATGCGATAAACCGACTCGCTCTGCTCCGGGTGGTTTTCCAGATCCAGCCCCAGGGCGGCCTCATTGCCCGCCTGCGGGTAAACGAACCGGATGACATTGTCCGGGGCCAGAGTGATGTTGCGTATCATGTCGCTGCGCTGACGAAACAGCTCTGCTGCCACCCGGCGGAATTCGCTCTCGCTGATGTCGGGATGGATCCCTGTGTAGGTGGCCAGCACCATGGTGAAATGGATGGTGCGTTGAGTTCGCCCTCCAGACGGGCCCGGACGGTGGAGAGTTCACCAAGGACCTGGGTCCGGGCGCGGTCCTCCAGGCGCTGCTCCACCAGCATGTCCACGCCGGTGAAGCCCGCCACCGCCAGGGCCATGGTCAGCGCGCCCGTCGCCAGGGGCCGATAACGCCACCGACCACGTCCCGGGGACTTGCGTTGCGCGAGGGATAGGGAGGGAGGAGTGGGCATCCGGGTTTCGCGATTGGAATGGGTCCAGCTTGCCAAAAGGTGGTGACCCTTTCAAGGTAAAAAAACCCGCATATATGGGCACTTGCCGAGGCGGCCGCTGGAAACTGCCGGTCAACTTCAGGATAATGCGGGCAACGCACCGGGCCAGTCGCCCGCTTTCATTGCACAACTCATCCCCCATACAGGTTCCATATGGCCCAATACATCTACACCATGAATGGTGTGGGCAAGGTCGTCCCGCCAAAGAAGGAAATCCTCAAGGACATCTCGCTGAACTTCTTCCCGGGCGCCAAGATCGGCGTGCTGGGTTATAACGGTGCGGGTAAATCCACCCTGTTGCGCATCATGGCGGGCCTGGACAAGGAATACATCGGCGAGGCACGCCCGCAACCGGGCATCAAGATCGGCTTTCTTTCCCAGGAGCCTCATCTTGATCCGGAGAAGGACGTGCGCGGCAACGTGGAGGACGGCGTCGGCGAGGTGAAGGCCCTGGTGGACCGCTTCAATGCCATCGCCGAGGAATTCGCCAACCCCGACGCGGATTTCGATAGCCTGCTGGCCGAGCAGGCCGAACTTCAGGATCGCATCGACTCCGCTGGTGCCTGGGATCTGGAGCGCAAGCTGGAAGTGGCTGCCGATGCCCTGCGTCTGCCCCCCTGGGATGCCGATGTCACCAAGCTCTCCGGTGGTGAGCGCCGCCGCGTGGCCCTGTGCCGCCTGCTGCTCTCGGCTCCGGACATGCTGATCCTGGACGAACCCACCAACCACCTGGACGCTGAATCGGTGGCCTGGCTGGAGCGCTTTCTGTCGGAATTCACCGGCACCGTGGTGGCGGTCACCCACGATCGTTACTTCCTGGATAATGTGGCCGGCTGGATCCTTGAACTGGACCGGGGGCAAGGCATTCCCTGGCAGGGCAACTACTCGTCCTGGCTGGAACAGAAGGAGAAACGCCTGGAAATCGAGGAGAAACAGGAAAGCGCCCGCCGCAAGAACATGGAATCGGAGCTGGAATGGGTGCGCAGCAACCCCAAGGGCCGTTCCGCCAAGAGCAAGGCCCGTCTCAAGCGCTTTGAGGAGCTCTCCTCACAGGACTACCAGAAACGCAGCGAGACCAAGGAGATCTATATCCCACCGGGCCCACGCCTGGGCGACGTGGTGGTGGATCTGGATGGGGTGAGCAAGTCCTACGGGGACCGGGTGCTGTATGAAAACCTTTCCTTCTCCCTGCCTCGCGGTGGCATTGTCGGTGTCATCGGCCCCAACGGGGTAGGCAAGTCCACACTGTTTCGCATGATCGTTGGCCAGGAGAAGCCGGATTCAGGCGAGATCCGCGTCGGTGAGACCGTGCAGGTGGCCTATGTGGATCAGACCCGTGATGCCCTGCAGGATCAGCGCACGGTGTGGGAAGAGGTCTCGGATGGGCAGGACATCATCCATGTGGGCAACTTCCAGATGCCCTCCCGGGCCTATGTGGGTCGCTTCAACTTCAAGGGCAGTGATCAGCAAAAGCTCATGAAGGAGCTTTCCGGCGGTGAGCGTAATCGCGCCCACCTGGCCAAGTTGCTGCGCAGCGGTGGCAACCTGCTGCTGCTGGACGAACCCACCAACGATCTGGACGTGGAAACCCTGAGAGCGCTGGAAGAGGCGATCCTGGACTTCCCCGGCAGCGCCGTGGTGATCTCGCACGATCGCTGGTTCCTGGACCGTATCGCCACCCATATCCTGGCTTTCGAGGAGGACGGCAATGTGGTCTTCTTCGAGGGGAATTACCAGGATTACGAGGAGGACCGCCGCAAGCGCCTGGGCAGCGACGCGGACCAGCCCCATCGGGTGAAATACCGTCGCCTGGAGACCTGAGTCGCCTTCTTCCCAGGGCCGCCCCTTTTCCCCCTCACCCAACCCCTCTCCCCATGGGGGGAGGGACCTGGTCAGTTGCCTGCGGAGTCTGGTGCGAAGGATTCAGGCCTTGGTCGGTCCTGCGGCGGCTTGCTTCTCCACGTAACGCGCGGTGGCCTGATCCATGGTGTCGCAGTGGCGTTGGTACCAGGGCAGGAATTCATTGAGGAACTGGTCCTTCAAGTCTTCCAGCCCGATCACACCGGCATCCAGATCATCCACGTAGGTGACCAGTTCTTCCAGACGCTGATCGTGTTCGTTCTTGTGAATGTGGAAGGGTGGGAAATGGACGGCCTTCATGATCACTTCCTCACGCCGAAAATGGGCCCGGCTGTGCTCTATGAAATTGCGCAGGTCTCGGCGAAGCCCCTCCGGCTCCGCATGGCCGTCACGGGATGCTTCCAGGGTTTCGACCACGCGGGCGAGCAGGCCCATGGCCTCCTCGTGATCATCATCCATGAATGCCATGCCCACCTGAGGCAGTTCCTCGATTCTGGCATGTTCGCTCATGATGCATTACCTCGCGAAGGGGCATATATCCCTAACATAGCACAGGATGCATGACCGGAGGATTTATGGATATAGTTGAAATCGACTATCACAACATTCTGCAGCGGTGATCGCATGATCGACTCCACCTCGCCCATTGAAATCTCGCAAGTCATCCAGTTGTCCGTGGCGCCTGTCTTCCTGTTGGTGGCCATCGCCGGATTCGTGAATGCCTTTGTCGCCCGTCTCGGCCGGGTGGTGGACCGCCGCCGGCATCTCGCCCAGATGATGCACGCACCGGATGCCAAACGCCGTGAATGGAGCGAACGGGAACTGAAGATCCTGGATGACCGTGCGCGCCTGGTCCATTGGGGGATGACCTTGTGCATTACCACGGCCATGCTGGTGTGCCTGACCATCGTGACCGTATTTCTGGACTTTCTCTTCGATATGGAACATCCCCGGATGGTGGGTGCCATGTTCGTGCTGGCCATGGCCAGCCTGATCACGGCCCTGGGCCTGTTCCTGAGAGAGGTCTTCCTGGCGGTTGAGAGCCTCACCCTGAGCAACCGCGAAGGCTAGGAGCCCTGAATGTCTGATCGTGTTGATCTGGAGGCGGTGCTCCAGCGGGCCCACTCACTCATGGAGCGACTGGAGGGGATGCTGCCACCCCCTGCCCCGCCGATCCAGTGGGACGCACCGGCATTTCGCTGGCGTCAGGGGCAGTTGCAATCCATCCCTGAAGTCAGCCCGCTGTCGCTCGACGATCTATTGCACATCGGGCGACCGCGAGAATTGCTGGAGCGCAATACCCGGCAGTTCCTCGCCGGGCGGCCCGCCAATAATGCCCTGCTCTGGGGTGCCCGGGGTACGGGGAAGTCCTCGTTGATGCGCGCCCTGCTGACCCGCTATGCCAGTGAGGGGCTGCGTCTGGTGCAAGTGGATGCCCACGAACTGGTGGACCTGCCGCGCATCGTGGCGCCGCTGCGTGATCGTTCGGAGCGGTTCGTGCTGTTCGCCGATGACCTGTCTTTCGAGGCCAACGAACCGGCCTACAAGGCACTGAAGGCCGCCCTGGACGGTGACCTGGAGGCCACGCCGGAGAACGTGATCATCTATGCCACCTCCAATCGTCGTCATCTGATGCCCGAGCGCAGTGCGGACAACCTGGAAGCGAAGCGGGTGGATGACGAAATCCATCCTGGCGAGGCGGTGGAGGAAAAGGTGTCGCTATCGGAGCGATTCGGCCTCTGGGTAGCCTTTCATCCCTTTTCCCAGGCTCAGTACCTGGAGGTGGTCAGGCATTGGCTGGCGCACCTGGGCGGCGGCCCGATGACCGAGGCGGCACGGCGCGAGGCCCTGCAGTATGCCCTGCTGAGGGGTTCCCGCAGCGGCCGGGTGGCCTGGCAGTTTGCGCGGGACTGGACCGGGCGACAGGGGGAGGCTTGATCCCTGCCATTGGGGAAACAGGGACCAAGGGAGCCCCTCTCCCGCTAGCGGGAGAGGGGTTGGGGTGAGGGGGAGTGAGAAGGCGCTCCACCTCAGGCCATGTTATCCAGGATGGCCCGCTTCACCGAATCCAGATCTGCTTCCACCGTCAGCGGCGCCCGCAAGCTCTGCTGGATGGCGATGTCCGGGTCCTTCAGGCCATGCCCCGTCAGGGTGCACACGATGCTGGAGCCCTCGGGAATCTTGCCCGCCTTCACGTCACGCAGGGCGCCGGCCAGCGAGGTGGCAGAGGCGGGCTCACAGAACACGCCCTCCCGTTCAGCCAACAGTTTCTGCGCGGCCAGGATCTCCTCGTCGGAGCACTCATCGAACCAGCCGCCGGACTCTTCCTTCACCTTCCAGGCGTACTCCCAGGACTGGGGATGCCCGATCCGGATGGCCGTGGCTACCGTATCCGGGTCGTCCACCATGGCGCCGCGCATGAAGGGTGCGCTGCCACTGGCCTGGTAGCCCACCATGCGCGGGCGATTGCCCACGATGGCGCCACCGGCGTACATGCAGCGGCCCTTGCAGAACCCGCACGACTCGGTCACGTGATCCCCAGAGGCCGAGGAATACTCGCAATAGCCAATCCAGTGGGCAGTGATGTTGCCGGCATTGCCCACCGGCAGGCAGTGGTAATCCGGGGCACGCCCCAGTTCCTCGACGATCTCGAAGGCCGCCGTCTTCTGGCCCTGCAGACGGTAAGGGTTGACCGAGTTCACCACCGTCACTGGTGAGGTTTCGGCCACCTGCTTCACCAAGCGCATGCCGGCGTCAAAATTCCCCTTGATCTGGATGACCGTGGAGCCATGCATCATGGCCTGGGCCAGTTTGCCCTGGGCAATCTTGCCATCGGGAATGAGCACGAAGGCAGTGATCCCGGCCCGGGCCGCGTAAGCGGCTGCCGAGGCAGAGGTGTTGCCGGTGGAGGCACAGATGATGGCTCGGGAGCCCTCCTCCACGGCGCGGGTGACGGCCATGGTCATGCCCCGGTCCTTGAAGGAGCCTGTGGGGTTGAGCCCCTCGAACTTCACGTAGATGTCCACTTCCTTGCCCAGCACCCGGGGGACGTTGTTCAGCCGGATGAGGGGCGTGTTGCCCTCGCCCAGGGAGATGATGCGGGCATCGTCATGCACCGGCAGGCGGTCACGATAGCGTTCGATGATGCCGGTGTAACGGGGTCGGAAAGGCATGGTCGGGTCTCGGGGTCGGGGCGTATTGACGCGATGTTACTTGAGGTTTTCCAGGCGGATGCGGGTCACCGGGGTGATCACGCTGTCCAGGGACTCGATACGGCCGATGGCCTGGTTGAGATTACCCTCGCGCACCTGGTGGGTCAGCATGATCACATCGGCTTCCTGGGTATCTTCATCCGGCTCCTTCTGCATGATGGCCTCGATGCTGATGTCCAGGTCCGCCAGGATCCGGGTGATATCGGCCATCACACCCGGACGATCCAGCACCCGCAGGCGCAGATAGAAGGCAGTTTGCACGTCGTCCATGGAGAGGATGGAAACATCCGACAGGGCATCGGCCTGGAATGCCAGATGCGGCACGCGGTTCTCCGGGTCGGTGGTCAGGGCGCGGACCACGTCCACCAGGTCGGCGACCACCGCCGAGGCGGTGGGCTCGGAACCGGCCCCGGGGCCGTAATAGAGGGTTGGGCCCACGGCATCGCCCCACACCAGCACGGCATTGAGTACGCCGTCCACGTTGGCGATCAGGCGCCGCTCGGGAATCAGGGTGGGATGCACCCGCAACTCGATGCCCCCATTGGCCCGGCGGGCAATGCCCAGATGCTTGATGCGGTAGCCCAGTTCGTTGGCGTAGACCACGTCATCCCGGGAGATGCCGGAGATGCCCTCGGTATAAACCCGGTCGAACTGCAGTGGGATACCAAAGGCAATGGAGGCCAGGATGGTCAGCTTGTGGGCCGCGTCCACGCCTTCCACATCAAAGGTGGGATCGGCCTCGGCGTAACCCAGACGCTGGGCCTCCGCCAGCACATCGGCGAACTCCCGCCCCTTGTCGCGCATTTCGGTGAGGATGAAGTTCCCGGTGCCATTGATGATGCCTGCCAGCCATTCAATGCGGTTGCCGGTCAGGCCTTCGCGGATGGCCTTGATGATGGGGATGCCGCCGGCCACGGCGGCCTCGAAGGCCACCATCACGCCGCGTTCCTGAGCGCGGCTGAAGATCTCGTTGCCGTGCAGGGCGATCAGGGCCTTGTTGGCCGTCACCACGTGCTTGCCCTGGTCAATGGCCCGCAGCACCAGTTCCCGGGCCAGTGTCGTGCCCCCGATCAGTTCGACGATCACCTGAACCTCGGGGTCGTCCACCACCTCCAGGGCTTCCTCGGTGAGGCGCATGCCACTCACGTCCAGATCGCCCAGGGAGTCCAGATTGCGGGCCGCAGCCGCCACGAGTTCGATACCACGACCGGCGCGGCGGGTGATCTCGTCGCTATTGCGCTTGAGCACTCTGACCGTGCCGCTGCCCACGGTCCCAAGGCCCAACAGGCCGACTTTGACGGGTTCCAATGATCTGGCTCCTATGGCGGGGAAAGCCCCGCATTATAGCGGAGATCGGGCCGACCCGGGGAGGGGCCCAGGAGGATCAGTCGGCCTCGGGAATGGGTTCCGGAAAACGCTCGCGGATGGCCAGAATATCGGGCACCAGACTGAAGAAGAGCTCGGTGAGATCCGGGTCGAAATGTTGCCCTGCCCCGTTGCGGATGAAGTCCAGGGCATCGTCCACGGCCCAGGCCTTCTTGTAGGGCCGCCAGGAGGTCAGGGCGTCAAAGACATCTGCCAGGGCGCAGATGCGGCCGGTCATGGGAATATCATGACCGGCCAGACCATTGGGATAACCGCTGCCGTCCCATTTTTCGTGATGCGTGAGAGCGATTTCCCGGGCCATGAGCAGCAGGTCGGAATCATCGCCACTGAGGATGTCGGCACCGATGGTGGCATGGGTCTTCATGATCTCCCATTCGTCGGGTGTGAGCTTGCCGGGTTTGAGCAGGATCTGGTCGGGAATACCGATCTTGCCCACATCGTGCATCGGGCTGGCATGGAGCATGCGTTCGCATTGATCACGATCCCAGCCCACATGCTGGGCCAGCAGGGCCGAAATGTGACTCATGCGCAGGATATGGCACCCGGTCTCGTTGTCCCGGTATTCCGAGGCGCGCCCCAGACGCTGCACCACCTGCAGGCGGGTGCGCCGGATCTCATCGGTGCGCTCGTGCACCAGTTGCGCCAGCATGTCCTTCTGATCGTGGGTCATGCGGTGCGCCAGTTGCACATCCAGCATGTTGCGCACCCGTGCCAGCACCTCAGCCCGGTCAAACGGTTTGCCGATGAAATCCCGTGCACCGTTACTCAGGGCCCGGAGCATGTAGTCACGGCTGTGCTGAGCCGTGAGCACGAGAATGGGCGGGACCAGGGGATCATTCAGCGCGGCGAACTGCTCCATCACCTCGAAGCCGTTCATGTGCGGCATCTTGATGTCCAGCAGAATCAGGTCGGTGGGTGCCTGGTGATAAGTGGCGATCACCTCCCGGGGGTCCTGAACCAGGGCCAGGTTGGAATAGCCCTCAGTCCGTAGCAGGCGGTCCATCAGGATCAGGTTGGCCCGTTCATCGTCCACCACCATGATCCGGGCCGCCTTGCGCTCCGGCTCTTGATGGGTGTTGTGGGAGAGGTCATGGCTGTTCACTGGCGCACCTTGTTGCCGGGGCGATTGGCTTTATCCCGTGAGAGGAGTGTGCGAATTGTATCAAGCAACTCCTCCAGATTCAGGGGTTTGGTCAGGTAAGCGTCGAAGCCGGCCTCCAGGCCGCGCTGACGGTTCGATTCCGTGGCATTAGCCGTGAGGGCCAGCACGGGGATATCGCGGGTGACGTTCATGGGCGTGCGCAGTTCGTGGCTCATGCGCGAGAGGAAGTCGGATTTGGCCTGATTGGCCCGATCGGCGTCTGCCTTGGCCTTACGCAGGGCCTCCATGGTATGCGTCTGCCACCGGAGGCGTTCCTCCAGGGATTGATAGAACACACTGTTCCCGTCCTTCAGCGACACCGATACACAGCCTCCACCCGGGAGCCAGAATCTTCAAAAGCCACCGTATCGCACAGATCCCGCACCAGGGCGATGCCACGGCCCCAGGGGCGGGTGGTGTCCAGCGACACATCGTCCCACTGGTGGGTGTCAAACCCCGGTCCCGAATCACTGATCCTGACGCGGAACACGCCGTGCGTCTCGCTGGGCTCGTAGGCCACGCTCACATCCACACGCCCTCGGCAACCCTCGGCCAGGCGCCGGCCCCGTTCCTGATAATAGTTGCAAAATCCGTCCGGGTCGGCCTTCATGGGAGAGTCCAGTCGCAGCACCCCATGCTCCAGGGCATTGCTGTAGAGTTCGTTGACAATGGTTTCCAGGGGGCCGGCATCCTCCTCCAGGCCATCCAGCAATCCCAGTGGGCGCAGGGCGGACTCCAGCGAGGGCAAGTCCCCAAGACGCTCGTCCTCCAATGTCAGCGACCAGTTCCATCCCCCTTGCGGGTGACTTTCACGGCTCACGGGCGGACGGCTGAACAGTTCCGGGTCCAGGGGAGTTTCCAGAATGGCAACATCATCCTCCGGCCGCTGGTCGGCGCAGTGCTCCTCGAGGGCCTGCAGCAGGTCGGGCAGTACCGCCCCGCCGTGGGTCCATGCCTGCAGCACCCCGGCAAAACCATGATCCATGAACATGCACCCATCCGGATCACGGGCCTCCAGCAGACCATCACTCATCATCAGCAGTCGGTCATGACGACGTACGGCCACGCGCCGGGGCGTTTCCCGATCCGACAGCTCCGGCAGGATGCCCAATGGCAAGGCATGTGAGGCCAGCTCCTGCAAGCCCTCCTGGGTGCGTAACCAGGCACTGGGCATGCCGCCGTTCCACCAGCGGATCTCCCGACCGGAGCCGGGGATGGAAACCAGGCAGGCTGCCATGAAGCGTTCCGGCGGCAGCACGCGATACAGCTTGCGATTGATCTCGTCCAGCACCTGCTCGTCATCCACGCCCTTGCGGGTCATGGTACGAAAGGTCTCGGCCACGGGCAGCGCGCCGATGGCAGCCGCGAGACCATGGCCGGTGAAATCTCCCAGAAGGATGCGCACGCCCCCATCGGGAAGATCCTGGGTGAGCACCAGATCGCCGTTGAACGTGGTGGCGGGCCGCTGTACCAGCCCGAACTGTTCCGTATGCACATTCCGGTCGTTCACTGCCCGTCTGAATACCCGTTCGGCCAGCTTCTGCTCCTGGCGATCCTGCTCCAGCAGTTGCTCCAGTTCCCGGTTTTTTCCGGCGATGATGCGCTGCAGGTCACGCACCCGTTCCATGGCCGTGATGCGTGCCTTGAGGATGCTGAAGTTGAAGGGTTTGGTGAGAAAATCATCCCCGCCGGACTCCGTGCACTGCACCAGGGACTTTTCATCATGCAACGCGGTAAGAAAGATGACGGGCACGAAATCAAAGCCAGCCATGGCCTTGATGCGCCGGGTCGCTTCGAATCCATCCATCCCCGGCATCATCACATCCATGAAGACGATATCCGGGGGCGACTCCTCGAACAGCTCAATGGCCCGGGCGCCGCTCTCTGCCTCCAGAGTGTCGAAACCCTCCTTCTTGAGCATGCGCGCGAGCAACCGGCGGTTGGTGGGTTCGTCGTCCACCACCAGCGCCAGCCCCCGGGGGGCAGCGGCGTCCGTGATCCCGGACCCCCGAATCGGGCTTGGATGCGCGTCGAATGACATGGGGTGGGGGTTTACTCCAGGGTGAAAAGGCGATCGAAATTGGCGATCTTGAGCACGCGGCGTACATCGTCGCTGCAGCCCCGCAAGCTCACCCGTGCAGTATCGCCGCCAGCGTGTTCCCTGAGCAGCAGCAGCATGCCCAGGGCCGAACTATCCAGGTACGTGGCCTCGCTCAGGTCCACCCGATAGCGGGTGCCCTGGGCGGGCAGATCCCGATAGGCGTCGCGGAAGGCCTTGTGTTGGGCGAAATCAAACCGACCACCCACGGATATCGTCACCAGGTTGGTCTTTTCATCGACGTGACGTTTGATGCTCATACGAGACTCCAGCGAGGGCGAAAATAGAAAATGGCGGCGAGAATTGTGAGGATGATCTCAGATTTTTGGCCGCATGCCCAAATATTTAAGGGCATCAGCGCACACGGGAGGCCTTCAGCATGGCCTCGGCGATACGCTCCAGTGGCAGCACCTGAGAGGCTGCACCCCGCTTCACGGCCTCTCCGGGCATCCCCCAGACCACGCTGGTGGCTTCGTCCTGGGCAATGGTCTCCACGCCCATGTCGTGCAGCTCCTTGAGGCCCTGTACACCGTCGGCCCCCATGCCGGTGAGCAGGGCAGCACAGGCATTCTTGCCCGCAGCCTGGGCCACGGAACGAAACAGCACGTCCACGCTGGGCCGGTGGCGATTGACCGGTTCGGCCATGTTCAGGCGGCAGACGTAGCGGGCCCCATCCCGGGCCACCATCAGATGCTGATCTCCGGGTGCCACGTACGCGTGGCCGGCCATCAGGCGTTCGCCCTCCTCGGCCTCCTTGACCACCAGCCGGCTCTGGCGGTTCATGCGTTGCGCCCACGCGCCACTGAAACCTGCGGGGATGTGCTGGGCAATGACCACGGCAGGGCTGTCCGGTGGCAGGTCAATGAGAACATCCTTCACCGCTTCGGTTCCCCCGGTGGAGGCGCCGATAGCCAGCAGCCGGTCCGTGGTACGCCAGTGCCCCACTGCCTTGGCGGGCAGGATTTCGTCGACGGAATGCTTGGGTTTCACTGCTGCCAGGGTGCGCACTCTGGCTCCGGCCGCAACCCTGACCTTGGCGGCCAACTCATCGCGGTAGGCATTGAGGGTATTGGCAAGATCCAGAGCGGGCTTGGTGACAAAATCCACGGCGCCCAGCTCCAGGGCCTGCATGGTGACCTCGGCCCCGCGCTCGGTGAGCGAGGACACCATCACCACGGGCATGGGGCGCAGACGCATCAGGTTGCGCAGGAAGGTCAGGCCATCCATGCGCGGCATTTCCACATCCAGGGTCAGCACGTCCGGATCAAGACTCTTGATGCGTTCTCGCGCCACATACGGGTCCTGGGCCGTGCCCACGACCTCAATGCCCTCAATCGAGTTCAGCACCTCGGTCAGAAGCTTGCGCACCAACGCGGAATCGTCGACCACCAGTACCCGTATCGGCTTACCCACAGCGCCCTCCCTCAGCTTTGAAATTCTTGTATTGGCCACTGGGATCGCATCAGAAGAGTTCAATATCACCTTCGTCCATGGATTTCTGGTTCACGGGACGGTGAGCGGCATCCCGTAACTCCTCACGCAGCGCCTTGAGCCGACCACGGGCCTGTTCCAGCTGTTGCTGGGATCTTTCCGGCTCCACCATGGGCAGTTGGCGCAGCTCGGAGACAAAGCGTTCCATGAAATCGATGCGTGTATGCGCCCGATCCAGCACTTGACCCGCAATGTCCTCGAACTGCAAAAGCCTGACCGCCGCGTCCACATTCTGCTGCACGCGCTCGGCAACGCCGGACATATGATCCAGCCCCTCGGCCAGACTCTGATTCAGCTTCTGCAACTGTTCCATCATCTCGTCCATGCTGCCCTTGGCGGTGATGGATGTGTTCAAGTCCTGTGAGGCCATGCGACCGACCACCTCCCGGGCATGACCGAAGAGCCGGTTGGCCTGTTCCACCTGGGCGCGGATCTGCTCGTTGAACTGGTCCGAGTCCTGGGAGAGCTTACGCACCTCCTGGGCCACCACAGCGAATCCCCGGCCCGCCTCCCCGGCACGGGCCGCCTCAATGGCGGCGTTCAGGGCCAGCAGGTTGGTTTGTCCGGCGATGTGCTTGGCACTGTCGAGCAGCCCGAAGATCTCATTCATCAGGCTGGAGAGATCGTCCACCTGGTGAGCCACTTCCACGCTGTGCTTGCCCATGTCGATGAGCATCTGCACGTTCTGGGCCAGCACCTTGCCGTTTTCCTCCATGAAGTGGTCCATGTCGATGGCCTCAACGCCGGAGGTGGCCGCCCGGGGGTCGTTGGACATCCCCCTGATCAGTCTCAGGGCGAGTTCCTGTTGCTCTCGGGAGGTCTGGTTGAGATTGTGAAAGCTCTCCTGCAGATCACGCACGGCATCCCCGATCAATTCACGTGCCTGCCCCACCAGCGTGCGTAACTCGCTTGTCTCAGGCGCCATGAGGGCATCAATTTCAACGACCAGGTTCCACAACTCGCGGTCGCTGTCCAGGGTGCCCTGCCGCTCATCCGCCAGGGCCTGGGCGGATTGCCCGGCATGGGCGCCAGCTTGGGTCTGCCACAGCAAGGAGCCGACCCAGGCAAGTGCTATCAACAGCATGCCTGGCCAGGCAGGCAGGGACAGCAGCACCCAGACGACGATAGCGACCCCGCTGACCAATACGACCGGCCAGTGGGGTGTGAGCGCCCGCATGATTGCCTCCATTCCTAAGCCCTGCATGAGTCGGTCTCCTCGCATACGTCAGTCGAACAGTTCCACTTCGCCGGACACCTTGGCCTGACGCAGTTTCTGGCTGTAGCTCAGTTCCCGTTCGATGATGGTCTCGTTGTGCAGACTGCGCAGTTTCTTCACGAGTACCCGCCCGGTGGTGGGAAAGAAGTACACCTTGCGCGGGTGATTGCCGAGCAAATCCTGTGCCGCGATGGGAATGCCCTCCGTCGCCAGGTAATCGGTGACGAACCGGGCGTTGCGCTCTCCGACGATATTGCTCTTGAACCCGGGCAGCACATTGCCGGCACCGAATACCTTGGCCTCCAGGTTTTCCCGGCGCGCCCCCAACTTGATCAGCTGGTTGATCAGGATCTCCATGGCGTAGTCCCCATAGCGCATGGAACTGCCCACACGGCTGTCCTCGTTACGCTTGTCGTCGGGCAGCATGAAGTGATTGATACCCCCAATGCCTCGCAGACGATCCCTGACGCAGGCCCCCACACAGGAGCCCAGCACGGTCACCATCAGCAATTCCCGATTGGAGACGTAATACTCTCCCGGCAGGATCTTGACGGCATCCATATCGAAGTGCCGGTCGTAATACAGGTTGGGTGCCAGGACCTCCTCGAAACCTTCGCTCATGGGCGCCCCCTCGCCACCGGCACACAGACCGTCTTGCCCTGCAAGCGGAACAGGTCGGAGGCATGGGCCAGGCTCTCCGAATGCCCCACAAACAGCAAACCCTCCGGATGCAGCAGGGGATGAAACCTGGACAGCAGCCGGTACTGGGTTGGCTTGTCAAAATAGATCAACACATTGCGACAAAAGATGGCATCAAAAGGCTCCTTGAGCGGCCAGCTTGGCCCCAGCAGATTGAGCGACTCAAAGGTGATGAGTTCCCGTACCTGAGGCCTGACCCGAACCATGCCCTCACGGCTGCCCTTGCCCCGCAGGAAAAAGCGTTTCACATCACTCTGCGGCATCTTGTCGATGCGCTCCATGGGATAGATGCCTTCAGCAGCGTGGCGCACCACTTGTGTATCCAGATCCGTGGCCAGGATCTTCACGGGCGGCGTCCAGCTGCCGAACGCGTCGATCAGGGTCATGGCGATGGAAAACGGCTCCTCCCCCGTGGAGCATCCGGCCGACCAGATCCTCAGCGTGCGCCGAAGACGGCCCTGCATGCGGGTGGCATGTTCAGAGAGCACGGGAAAATGGTGGGCCTCCCGGAAGAAGGATGTGAGGTTGGTGGTCAGCGAATTCACAAAGTGCTGCCATTCCTCGGCATCCACCTCCAGGCGATCCAGATAGGCCTCAAAGGAGTTCAGGCCCGCCTGACGCAGGCGCCGCGCCACACGGCTGTAGACCATGTCCCGTTTGCCCGGGTTGAGCGAGATGCCGGCATATTCATAAATCATTCGCCGGATTCGCTCGAAGTCGGCATCCCTGAAATCGAATTCTCGGTCACGCATGGGCGTGACCGCAGGCGACGTGAGCCCGGTGCAAGGCACCGGGCCTGAAGGGTCGTGTCATGGATGACTGGCTCCGATGGCGCTCAGAACTCTTCCCACTCATCGTCCGGGTTGGAACGGGAGGCAGGCCGGTTGCCGGGCTTGGCGCCACCGCCCGCTGCCTTGCCCTGCTGGGGCTTGCTGCTGCCACCGGCGGCCGCTTTGCCAGCGGTCGCCGGGCGCCCGGATGGGGCCTTTTTCGCAGCCGGCAGAGCCCGGCTGGGGGCCTTGGCTGCAGGCAGCTGATGACCGGCGGTAGCCATGGTGCTTTCCTCCACCCGGAACACACTGACGGCGCGGGCCAGACCCTGAGCCTGTTCCTCCAGGGACTCGGCGGCTGCGGCGGCCTCCTCCACCAGCGAGGCATTCTGCTGCGTGACCTCGTCCATCTGGGTGACAGCACTGTTGACCTGCTCGATGCCCGTGCTCTGCTCGTCGGCAGCGGCGGTGATTTCGGCAATGAGATCCGAGACCCGCTTCACTTCGTTGACGATCTCTTCCATGGTCTGGCCTGCATCCAGGACCTGCTTGCTGCCTTTCTCGATGGTCTCCGAATCCTCGGCGATCAAGGCCTTGATTTCCTTGGCGGCCGCGGCCGAGCGCTGTGCCAGGTTGCGCACCTCGCCAGCCACCACGGCAAACCCACGCCCCTGCTCCCCGGCCCGGGCAGCTTCCACGGCCGCGTTCAGGGCCAGGATGTTGGTCTGGAAGGCAATGCCGTCAATCACGGTGATGATTTCACCGATCTTGTCGGCACTTTCAGTGATGGCCTTCATGGAGTCCATGGCCTCCCTGGCCTTATCTCCACCCCGACTGGCCACATCGCGGGCGTTGATCGAGAGCTGGTTGGCCTGGCGGGCGTTGTCGGCCGTCTGCTTCACCGTGGAGGTCAACTCTTCCATACTCGAAGCGGTTTCCTCCAGGCTGGAGGCCTGCTCCTCGGTGCGCTGGGACAGATCCGTGTTGCCCACGGCAATCTCGCGGGACGCGGTGTTGATGGCATCCACGGACTCCTTGATCTGACCGATCAGCTCCTGCAGACGCATGGCGGTGGCGTTGGTGTCTTCCTTCAGTTGCCCGAAGGTGCCTTCGTATTCACCCGTCACGCGTTGAGTCAAATCCCCGTCGGCGACGGCGTTTAGCACACGGGCGACCTCGCCCAGACCCTTGGAGGTGCGCTCCACCAGCTGGTTCATGGCATCCCCCAGACGCTTGAAGAAGCCACTCAGGTCCTCGGTGGCGATACGCTGGTTGAAATCGCCCTTCACGGCGCCTTCCACCAGGTGCGTCACTTCCCGTTCCACCTTGAGTTCTTCGGTACGGTCGGCCCATTCAATAACAGCACCCAGACGCTGACCGTCCTCATCGAAGATGGGACTGGCAATCAGCTTGTAGGTGCGCCCGCCGACGACAATTTCCGTCTCATGGGTGGACTGCATGGAATCCGTCATCTGACGCTGATGGGCTGCACGCTTGTGGAACATATCCATACTGGAGCCGCGCACCCGGTCAGGATCGAAGTTGGGCAGATCCTTGCGGATGTCGTTGGCGCCCTTGCGGAACATGCCGATCACCGCGTCATTGGCGTAAACGATCTGGGCATCCGTGTCGGAGACCATGACATTGGAGGACACGGTATCCAGGGCATACCGGATGCGCAGATTCTCGGCCGCCACACGCTTGGTCTCGGTGATATCCGCCTTGAGCTTGGCCTGCATGTCCGCCAGCCCCTTCAGGGCCTTGCCCACCTCGTCCTTGCGGGTCTGCTCGATTTCCTGATCGTAGTCGCCGGCACCAATGGCATCGAACTTCGACACCAGGGACCGTAGCGGTGGCACCATGCTGATGAAGGTCAGCACCGCGATGGCGAGGGAGAGGAGAATGGCAATGGAGGCAAGCCAGATGAGTTCACGAATCTCGCTGGCCGCGGTCTCCACATTGGCGTTGGCATCGGCCGTGGCACGGGCCACGTTGCCTTCCACCAGTTCCACGAAGGTGGCACCCATGGTGTTGGAGATGGGGATCATGCGTTCAACCGTTGCCTGGTACTGCTGCATGTAGGCGTCGAACTGAGCAGGATCCTGGGTACGAATCATGTTATCGATCAGGGCGTCCAGTTCCACATAGATGGCCCGCCAGGCCTGGTATTCACCGCGCAAGCGATTGTACAACTGTTGACCTGCCTCGGTGAGGCGAGGGATGCCGGCAAACTGCTCCCAGTAGCGATCAACGGTTTCCCAGGATCGTGCCCGTTCCCGGGCAATGTCTCGAAGCGCAGATTTATCTGTATAGGCTTCATCCTGCAGCATGACCTCCACAGTCTGAGCTCGGATGGCCATGCGCTCGGTGTTCATCTGCCCGAGGGCTTCCATGGACGGCAATCGGTTATCACGGACCTGCTCGGAATAGTTCGCCCAGCCGTTGAACCCCTGATAGGCCTCGAAGGCCGCATAGGCCAGGGAGAGCAGTAACACGCCGCCAAGCAGCGCAATCTTGATGCCTGCCGATAGATTATTGAACCAACGCATGGCCTTGACTCCTTGAAGCTTATTGAATTAGCCCGAGACTCAGGAGGATTCGTTCTGAATCCGGTCAACCAGCCCCATATCGCCGCTGGTCATGAGTTTTTCGATATCGACGACGATCACCATGCGTTCATCGAGCGTGGCCAGTCCGTCGATGTAGGCGGTGTCCAGCACCGCACCAAACTCCGGCGCGGGTCGGATCTGCTCTCCCTTGAGGGCGACCACGTCCGAGACACCATCCACCACCATGCCGATGACCCGCCCGGAGATGTTGAGGATGATCACCACCGTGAACTGGTTGTATTCCACCTGCCCCAGATGGAACTTCAGGCGCATGTCGATGATGGGCACGATGACCCCGCGCATATTGATCACACCCTTGATGTAATCCGGCGAGTTGGCGATCTTGGTCACCGCGTCGTAGCCACGGATCTCCTGGACATTGAGGATATCGATGCCATATTCCTCATCCCCCAGCGTGAATGTGAGGTATTCCCGGCTATCATCGCTGGTGATGACGGCCCGCTCCTTCAAATCTTCACTCATGCCAGATTCCCCTGTTCCGAAGTGCCTGTACGTTTGGGCTGCATTTCCTGGTTCAGTTGCACCAGTTCATCCACATCCAGGATCAGGGCCACGCGCCCGTCGCCCAGGATGGTGGCCCCGGAAACGCCACGTACCTTGCGATAATTGGTTTCCAGACTCTTGATCACCACCTGCTGCTGAGCCATCAGTTCGTCCACCACCAGGGCCATGCGACCCTCATTGGTATCGACGATCACCACGATGGAGTCCTCCAGGCTCTGGCCGACCTGTCCTAACTCGAAGATGTCCTGTAACACCACCAGAGGCAGGTACTCCCCACTGGTGTTGAGCACGCGCCCCTTGCCGGAAACCGTCTTGAACTGCTCCCGTTTGGGCTGGATGGACTCGCGAATGGCGGTCAGGGGCAGGATGAAGGTCTCGTCCCCAAGGCGCACGGCCATCCCGTCCAGGATGGCCAGGGTCAGGGGGAGCCGGATGGTGATGCGTGTGCCCTGCCCGGGCGCGGAGTCGATCTCGATACGACCATTCATCTGTTCGATATTGCGGCGAACCACATCCATGCCCACGCCACGACCGGAGATGTCGGTCACCTTGTCTGCGGTGGAGAAGCCAGCCGCGAAGATCAACTGGAACACCTCCTTGTCGGATGGGTTGTCCGACATGGGAACGCCCCGCTCGGTGGCCTTGGCCAGGAGTTTTTCCCGATTCAGCCCGGCGCCATCATCATTCACCTCGATGACGATATTGCCCCCCTGATGACTGGCTCGCAGGACGATCTCACCCGTTTCGGACTTACCCGCCGCCCGACGTTTTTCCGGGGATTCAATACCGTGGTCAATGCTGTTGCGCACCAGATGGTTCAGTGGGTCCGCCAGTCGCTCGATGAGCCCCTTGTCCAGTTCCGTGTCCTCACCCACCAGGCGCAGGGTCACCTTTTTCTGCAGGTTTGCGGCGGTATCGCGCACCACCCGGGGGAATCGGTTGAACACGAAGCTGATGGGCATCATGCGGATGGACATGACGGATTGCTGCAGGTCCCGGGAGTTGCGTTCCAGGTTGGACAGGCCGCTGAAGATCTTCTCGTGAGCGACCGGGTCCAGATGGGTGGCGGATTCCGCGAGCATGGCGTGGGTGATCACCAGTTCGCCCACCAGATTGATGAGCTGATCCACCTTCTCGACACTGACGCGGATGGAGGAATCGCCGCCAGGACCCCGCTTGGGAGGCTGGGATTTGGCCGCGTTTTCCTTGTTCGGCGGTGCGCCACCCGAGTCACCGCCCTTTGTTGGGGCCTCCGTCGAACCCGAAGGGCTGTCATCGCCAGACTTGGTCGATGAGGGATAGCCGGGCGAGGGATCGAACAGGCCGTACCCCTGGGCGTTCTCCTCCCGGTCGTGGGCGGCCTGAGAGGCCACCTGCTCCATGCCCGGGCTATTGCCAAAGAGGCCATAGCCGTCTGACTCGGTATCCTGAGAGGCCTCGGCGCCTGGGGCGTTCTCGAAGAACCCATAGCCGCTGTCGGGGGACTGGCCATTGTTTTCCGGCGGGATCGAAACCGGTGCGGCAGGAGAATCCGCGAAGAAACCGTATCCCGGATCCTCCGCGTCCTGGGGCGTGCCGGGGGCCTCATCGAAAAATCCAAAGGCCTCATCTTCATGGTCAGCGGCTTCATGGTCAGCGGCGGGCGAGGCGCTCTTTTCCGCATCGTCCATGGGCGCGATCTGCACGCCGTCCAGATCGCAGATGAAGTCAAAGATCTCCTGAATATTGTTCAGGCAGACCCCGGGGCCGGAGAGGTACCAGACGATCGGCCGCCCGGTGGCCTCCGAATATCGTTGCAGGGTGCCCAGTTCCCCCAGGCTTTCGGCCAGGGCATCCAGATGGACATCCGGCTTGAATTCGGACGCCAGAGGGTCGAAGCTGATCTTCCAGGTGGGCTCAGCCGTTTGCGTTTGGTCGGAGTGTGCCGGGGCGGCGGTTGGGCTGGCAGATGGAGCGGTGCCGGCAGGTTGCTCGCCGTGGGTGAGTCGCTCCAGCCAGGTACACACCCGGTCAATGCGCTCATCCTGGTATTCCTCACCCTCCCGATGAGCCTGCAACTGTGCCTTGAGCACATCGCCAGCCTCCAAAAAGGCATCCACCATCTCGGTGACGGGCTGAAGCTCCTGTTTGCGAAGGCGGTCGAGCAGGGTCTCCAGTACATGGGTGACCCGGGCCATGTCCGTGAAGCCAAAGGTGCCGGCGCCCCCCTTGATGGAATGGGCAGCGCGGAAGATGGCATTGAGCATCTCCAGGTCCGGCTGATCGACATCCAGTTCCAGCAGCAGGCTCTCCATATCTGCCAGATGTTCATCGGCTTCGTCGAAGAACACCTGGTAGAACTGCGTCATGTCGATGGTCATTCCTGCCCTCCTACGGATGTCAGGTCGGCAATGGTCAGCCGATCACCTTACGGACCACCTCAAGAAGCTTCTGGGGGTCGAACGGTTTCACCAGCCAACCCGTGGCCCCGGCGGCGCGCCCCTGTGTCTTCATGGCTTCACCGGACTCTGTGGTGAGCATCAGGATGGGCACACTCTTGTACTGCGGCATGGCGCGCAGTTGCTTGATCAGGCCAAGACCGTCGAGGCGGGGCATGTTCTGATCGGTGAAGATCAGGTTGAAATTGCCGGACCGGGCCTTGTCCAGTCCGTCCTGCCCATCCACCGCCTCGGTGACGGTGTAACCAGCCCCCTTGAGCGTGAAGGAGACCATCTGACGAATCGACGCGGAATCGTCCACCGTAAGAATTGATTTGGCCATGTGGTAAGTACTCCCCTTCCCTTAAGACTTGACCTTGAGTGGGCGGGTTTCAGCGCAGCTTGCCCTACCCCTCGAAAATTGAGGAAAATCATTTGTTCACGGCGCCCGTTCACCGGTTGTTGATGCTAACCCAGCCGTCGAATCTCGGGAACCGTTTTTGTGACGGAGTTCTCTCTCTTGGTGCGCCCTACATCACCGCAAAGATGACCATACGGCCACGCCCACGCTGCCCTCCCCTTCCTTTAGCGGCCAGGCGAGAAAAAAATGAAGGGAGGTGAACGCAACAGTTGGGGGACGTCGGAGAGCTGCCCGCGCCAGGGCGCCGACAGAAGCTGCAGGGGAAGCGGGCCCGGCGACTCATGCGCCGGGCCTACCGCAATCAGGCGGTCTCAGCCTTGCGTTGATCCTCGCGGAACATGGCCTTGATGCCACGCAGGGCCTGGCGGGTGCGATGCTCATTTTCGATCAGACCGAAGCGCACATGGGTATCACCGTGATTACCGAAGCCGATGCCCGGCGATACCGCCACCTTGGCATCACGCAGCAGTTTCTTGCAGAACTCCAGTGAACCCATTTCCCGATAAGGCTCGGGGATGGGTGCCCAGACGAACATGGTGGCCTTGGGTTTTTCCACTTCCCAGCCCAGCGCATTGAGCCCGTCGCAGAGCACGTCGCGGCGGTTGAGATAGAGTTGGCGGATTTCTTCCACGCAGTCCTGCGGCCCTTCGAGCGCTGCAATGGCCGCCACCTGAATGGGGGTGAAGGTGCCATAGTCCAGATAGGACTTGATGCGCCCCAGGGCTGCCACCAGGGTGGGGTTGCCGCACATGAAACCCACGCGCCATCCCGGCATGTTGTAGCTCTTGGAGAGGGTGTAGAACTCCACCGCCAGATCCTTGGCGCCGGGCACCTGCAGGATGGAGGGGGCCTTGTAGCCATCGAAGACGATCTCCGCATAGGCCAGATCATGCACGACCCAGATCTTGTGCTCCCGGGCAATGGCCACCACCTTCTCGAAGAATTCCAGATCCACACACTGGGTGGTGGGGTTGGCCGGGAAATTCAGGATCAGCATCTTCGGGCGCGGCCAGGATTCCTGGATGCCACGCTCCAGTTCCGCGAAGAAATCCACATCCGGTGTCAGGGGGACATGACGGATGTCGGCGCCGGCGATCACGCAGCCATAGGGGTGGATGGGATAAGCCGGGTTGGGCACCAGAACCGCGTCGCCCGGGCCCAGGGTGGCCAGGGCCAGATGCGCCAGGCCTTCCTTGGAGCCGATGGTGACAATGGATTCGGTCTCCGGATCCAGATCCACATCGTAGTTGTCCTTGTACCAGCGGCAGATGGCACGCCGCAGACGCGGAATGCCCTTGGACACGGAATAGCGATGCGTGTCGCCGCGGCGAGAGACTTCCACCAGCTTCTCGACGATATGGGGCGGCGTGGGCTGATCGGGATTCCCCATGCCGAAATCAATCACATCCTCGCCCCGGGCGCGGGCCTTGGCCTTCAGGTCGTTGACAATGCTGAAGACGTACGGCGGAAGACGCTTGATTCTGGGAAAGTCGTCGATCACGGGTATTTCCAAGGGCTGGAGGGTCGGGAAAAGGGAAACCAGAAACAATAAAGGGGCACCCCGGGACTGTCAATCAATGCGCCAGAGGCTGCCCGCTGCGGCTTGCCTGCGGCCTGGTCGGGTTGTACTTTTAAGTCATGAAGATGACGCGAGAATACGGCGAGGGCCAGAACATCATCACCGCCTATGGTGGGGGTGGCGTGCAGGTGAACCATCAGGCTCATCATGAGAGCCTGGTGGTGTTGCCGGACCAGCTCATACCCCAATGGCCGGTCTCCCGGGTGGATGATCTCAAGCCGGAGGTTTTCGAACCCGTGCTGGCACTGTCTCCCGAGATTGTGCTCCTGGGCACCGGACCCACCCTGCGCTGGCCTCCCCGCGAGGTGCTGTATGCCATCCGCGCCCGGGGTATCGGCCTGGAGGTGATGGACACGTCGGCGGCATGCCGAACCTACAACATCGTCATGGGCGAAGGGCGCAGAGTGGCGGCGGTGCTCCTGATCCCGGGCTGACTGACTCAGTTCTGTAGCAGGGTATCCTCCGAGAATCCGCGACTTTCCAGGATCTTGCGCAGTCTTTTCAGGGCATCCATCTGTATCTGCCGGACTCGCTCCCGGGTGACGCCCAGCTCGAAGCCCACCTGCTCCAGGGTGGACCGCTCGAAACCGTGCAGGCCGAAGCGGCGCACAATCACCTCCCGCTGTTTCTCGTCCAGTTCCATGAGCCAGTCATCCACGTACTGCACCACATCCTCGTCCTGGATCAGGTCGGAGGGCTCGGGAGTATGCTCGTCGGGAATCACATCCAGCAGGGGGCGGTCGCCATCCTTGCCGATGGGGAGATCCACCGAGGTCACCCGCTCGGAGAGCGCCAGCATCCGCTTGACGTCCTGTACCGGCTTGTCCAGGTGGCGGGCCACTTCCTCGGCAGTGGGCTCGTGGTCCAGCTCCTGGGCCAGCTTGCGGGCGGCACGCAGGTAGACGTTGAGCTCCTTGATCACGTGGATGGGCAGGCGAATGGTGCGGGTCTGGTTCATGATGGCCCGCTCGATGGTCTGGCGGATCCACCAGGTGGCGTAGGTGGAAAAGCGGAAGCCGCGCTCCGGGTCGAACTTCTCCACGGCGCGGATCAGGCCCAGGTTGCCTTCTTCAATCAGGTCCAGAAGCGCCAGCCCCCGATTCATGTAGCGTCGGGCAATCTTGACCACCAGGCGCAGATTGCACTCGATCATCTTGCGTCGACCGGTTTCGTCTCCCTTCTGGGCCAGGCGGGCGTAGTACACCTCCTCCTCCGGCGTTAAAAGCGGGGAGAACTCGATCTCGCTGAGGTATAGCCGGGTGGCGTCCAGGTCGGCCCTGGGCGGTTCGCCCGCGGCGTACACGACCTTCTCCTCCTCCTCTTCGTCGTTCTCCGCATCGTCCTGGGTATTTGATTCCACCACCTCATCCGACAGCATCGGGGTGGTGTCGCTTTCTTCAACGTCCTTCAGCGACGCTGTCGCCCGGTCCTCGGGTTCCGACAGCACTTCCTCCTCAACCTTTTCCTCACCATCCTCGTACACGGGGTTCTTATCTCGCCTTCTCGGCATGTGACCTCCTGTGCGGGGCGGTTGCCCCTCGTTTTATCGACTCGGCAAATAGCTTGATGGATCCACGGGCCTCCCGTCTTTTCTGATCTCGAAATGCAACATGGGGCGATCGGTTCCGGTGTCTCCAAGGAGCGCGATCTCCTGCCCCTGAGACACCTCAGCCCCTTCATTTACAAGGATTTTCTCATTGTGCGCATAGGCACTTAGATAGGTGTCATCGTGCTTGACGATGATAAGCTTTCCATATCCGACAAGTCCACTTCCGCTGTAGACGACCCGCCCCGGGGCGGCGGCCCGCACCGACTGGCCCGGCTGCCCCGAGATGGCGATCCCCCGCTTGCCGGTGCCGGACGCCGGGAACGAGCGTATCACCTCACCGTCGGTGGGCCAGCGCCAGTCGATGGCCCCGCTGGGGGCGGTACTGCGTTGCGTGGGGGGTGGGCTGGAGGCCGGGGGGGAAGGCCTGGCCTGAGGTCGATCCTCCGAGGATCTGGCGGGGGCCGACGTTTGGGCGCGTGATTCGGCCGGGCGGGATTGCTGTGCCGGCGGCCTCTCGGCCTGCCGCTCCACTGGGCGGGGCTGCTGCACTGGCGGCGGTTCGTTGCGGGTCTCGCGGGGTGTTCCACCCCGCTGCGCTGGCGGCGCCTGGGCCACGGTACGCTGACGGTCGCCGGGCGGCGGGTTCATGCGCAAACGCTGACCAGGATAGATGGTGTAGGGTTCGTCGATGTTGTTCCATCGGGCCAGGTCCTGCCATTCAAGACCATAGCGCCAGGCGATGGCATACAGGGTTTCGTGATGCCGCACCGTGTGCACGCCAGAGCGGAATCCCAATTCACCCGACCTCTGCGGCGTGCCGCAGGCAGCCAGCATCAGCAGGATGAACACCCAGGCTGCCACCGCTGCCATGCGCACAGTTTGTTTCTCACCCCTGTAACTGATAGATGATCACCGCCAGAACCAGCAGGATGACCGACGCCCATCCTATCCATTCGATGTACGGGCGCAGTCGCGGTTCCACCCGGGGGCCCAGCCAGCTGATGATCAGGGCCACGGCGAAAAAGCGCGCCCCCCGACCCAGGAACGAGGCCACCACGAAAGGCAGCAGCGCCATGGACAGCGCTCCGGCGGTGACGGTGAAGAGCTTGTAGGGAATGGGTGAGAAGCCGGCCACCAGGACCACCCAGACGCCCCACACGGAGAACCACTCCTGGGCGCGTATCAGTTCCTCGCCATAGCCCGCCCCCTCGATCACCGGCTGAAGCAGTTCAAAGGCCAGGTAACCCAGCAGGTACCCGAGCAAGCCGCCCAGGACGGAGAACACCGTGGTGATCAGGGCCAGGCGCATTGCCCGATCGGGACGCGCCGCCGCCATGGGGGCCAGCATCACGTCGGGGGGTACGGGGAAAAACGATGATTCAGCGAAAGAAAGACCCGCCAGGTAACGTGGGGCGTGGCGATGTCGCGACCACATCATCACCCGATCATACAGGGGACCAAAGAGCCTCATTGCACCTCTCCTGGCAACAGCGGCACAAAACTCACCGGGCCCAGATCCTCCCTGACATAGGCCTCCGGGGTGCGTGTGATGCGGACCAGGGTCTGTGCCCCGCTTTCCTCACCCACCGGGGCCAGTAACTGCCCGCCCATATCCAGTTGCAGCAGCAGGGCCTCGGGGATCACCCGGGGCGCCGCGGTGAGCAGAATGGCATCGTAGGGGGCGTTTTCCGGCCAGCCCTGATTGCCATCCACATGACGCAGGCTGATGTTCTGCAAGCGCATGAGGCTGAGCACCTCACGGGCCTGGCGCTGCAGCGGGCGGATCCGCTCCAGGCTGATCACTCGCCCCACCAGTTGTGCCAGTACGGCTGCCTGATACCCGGAGCCTGTGCCCACCTCCAGCACCATCTGCGGCGCGGCCTCTGCCAACAGGGCCTCGGTCATGCGGGCGACAATGTAGGGTTGGGAAATGGTCTGGCCAAACCCGATGGGCAGTGCGGTGTTCTCATAGGCGCGGTGCGCCAGCGCCTCGTCCACGAACAGATGGCGTGGCGTGGCGCGAATCACCTCCAGCACACGGGGATCACGGATGCCCAGCTCTCGAAGACGCCCGGCCAGACGATCCCGCGCACGCTGGGACGTCATGCCGATTCCGGTCAGATCATGATTCAAGCCTCGCCCTCCGTGAGCCAGCGGCTGACGATGTCCATGGCCTCGTAGCGGGTCAGGTCCACCTGAATCGGTGTGACCGACACGTAACCGGAGCGCACGGCATGGAAGTCGGTCCCCAGGCCGGCGTCCTGTTCCGGGCCTGAAGGACCCACCCAGTAGATGGGACGACCTCGAGGATCGGTGGAGCGGGTCACCGGCTCCGCCTTGTGACGATGCCCGAGACGGGTGGCCTGATAGCCCCGGATCTCTCTCCGGGGCAGGTCGGGAACGTTGACATTGAGGATGGTGTCGGAAGGGAGTGGAATGCTTCGTAATCGGTCCAGCAACTCCAGCACCACCTGGGCGGCGGAATCGTAGTGCTTGCATTGTTGCTGGCCTGCCAGGGAGACGGCAATCGCCGGTAACCCCAGAAACCGCCCTTCCATGGCGGCAGCCACCGTACCCGAATACAGGACATCGTCACCCAGGTTGGCGCCGGCATTGATGCCGGAGATGACCATGTCCGGCTCCTCGGACAGCAGGCCGGTCAGGGCCAGGTGCACGCAGTCCGTGGGCGTGCCGTCCACACGCACGTCACCGTTATCCAGTGTGGTGGCCCGCAAAGGTCGCGACAGCGTGAGTGAGTTACTGGCCCCGCTGCGGTCCCGATCCGGAGCCACCACGGTCACCTGGCCCCGGCCACGCAGGGTCTTGGCCAGCTGTTGCAGTCCTGGTGCATGGACACCATCGTCATTACTGAGCAGGATACGCATAGTGGGTCACTGTGAAGTCAGGTGGCTAATATACTGGAAACCCCGTGTTAGACGCATGTCCCAACGGAGATCTGTCATGCCCCCCAACGACCTGCCGGAGGACGACGACATGGCCCTGTTCAGGGCCGCGGTAGGGCAGGTACAGCCCGTGCGCAGCGACCGCCAGCCCTTGCAGCGCCGCCCTCCCCCGCCCCGTCCTCGCCAGGCTGAGGCTGATCGCCGTCGCGTGATCGAGGCCCTGGAGGAGGATCCCTTTGATGGCGTCGATGTGCAACCCGGCGACGAACTGGCCCATATGACCGAGGGACTGCAGCGGCAGGTGTTCCGGAAACTGCGCCGGGGGCATTATCGCATTGCCGATGAACTGGACCTTCATGGTCTATTCGCCCGCGAGGCCCATCAAGCCCTGGCCCTGTTCCTGGCTGAAGCCCGGGAGAGGCGCCTGCGTTGCGTGAGGATCATCCACGGCAAGGGGCTGCGGTCCAGCAATAGAGGGCCGGTACTCAAGAGTCGCGTGGCCCAATGGCTCAGGCAGCGTTCCGAAGTGCTGGCCTATTGCTCGGCCCCGCCAACCATGGGGGGCACGGGGGCCGTTCTTGTGTTGTTACGACTGAAGGACTGACCCTCATCCTAACTTTCGTCTATTTCATTATTCCAGTGTGGGTTTTGTTGAGTAATCTCATGCTAGTATGCCAAGTGATCATGCCGGGAAAACAGTGAAACCGCGGGGAGGGACTCACATGAGACAAATGATATTTCCCAGTTTGGCCCTGGCGGCCATGGCGCTGACCCACACTCCGCTGTGGGCTCAGGATGATACCGAGGCCCGCCTGGAGCAGGCCCGGGGGGCGGTCCAGCAGTTTGCCCAGTCCCTGCAGAACGAACTCAAGACTGCTGTGGAGGAAGGGGGGCCGGTGCATGCCATCGATGTTTGCAGTCAACGCGCCCCCGAGATCGCCCAGGAGATCTCTGACAGCACCGGCATACAGGCCGGTCGCACCAGTCTGCAACTGCGCAATCCCGACAATGCCCCGGACGATTGGGAGCGTGACGTGCTCAACGCCTTCGAGGAGCGCCTTGCGGCTGGTGAGGATCCCAAAACCATGGAGCATCACGAGGTTCGAGAGGATGATGGGGGCTGGCAGATTCGCTACATGCGTGCCATTCCTGCCGGCGAATTGTGCATGACCTGTCATGGCACCGAGGTGCGCTACGATGTGGAGCAGGCGTTGTTGCGCAAATACCCCGACGATCAGGCCACCGGTTATTCAGAAGGACAGATCCGCGGTGCCTTCACCCTCGTTCAACCCATGTAACCACATCATCGGCACCGACCCGGTCATATGAGCATACGAAACAAACCCAATGGGGGCCGGCCACCGGCCCCACTCATGGACAACGACTGCATGCGCTGCCCCGTGCGTGCCGAGAGCCTGTTCGGTGCCCTGCCGGATGAGGTGGTGAAAAGCCTCGACAATCCCGCCGACCATCTGGTCATTCCGGCGGGCGAGGTCATCTACCAGGAGAATGCCGAGGCCGTGGCCTCGTACACGCTCAAGGATGGGGTGGTCAAACTCACCCGTACCGCCGTCAACGGTCGTGAACAGATCCTGCGTCTGCTGACCCACGGGGATATCATGGGGGCAGAGAGCCTGCTGGGACAGACCTACAATCACACCGCCACGACGCTCACGCCGGTGCAGGTCTGTCGGTTGCCGCTGAATGTGCTCAAACGCCTGCAGGCAGACCATCCCACCCTGAACAATGCCCTGCTCGCCCGCTGGGCGGCTGCCCTGCAGCAGGTGGAGACCCTGGCCGTGGAACTGGGCACCAAGAAGGCCAACGAGCGCCTGGCCACCTTCCTGCTTTACTGGGCCGACAAGAACGGCGGCCATGAGCAGGTGCCCCTGCCGCTTTCGCGCACCGAGACGGGCGAGTTGCTGGGCCTCACGGTGGAGACGGTGAGCCGGTTCTTCGCAGAGTGGAAGCGTCGTGGCTATGTGTCCGAAAAGGCCGGCGTGCTGACGCTTCACGATCGCGAAGCGCTCAGTCAGCTGGGCGGTGGCTATCCTTCAAGCAAGTTGGTCCCGGTCACGGGATCGCCCCGGATCGGTTAAGCCGTATCCGCCACGGCCTTGATGACCGTGGTGGCATAGGCACCGGCGGGCAGTTCGAAGCGCAGTTCCAGATCTGCCTCATCAAGCCACGACCAGGTCAGCTCTTTCACACGGATGCGCAGGGCACGCCGTTCCTGGGACAGGCCGGCGCCTTCCAGGCCACGGGCCAGTTCGATCAGATCCGCGGCCTCCATCACCTCGGCTTCCAGCCGTGCTGCCATCCCCTCTGTGATGCCATCCCCCTGCCCCCATAGCGGACCGGTGGGGTGGATCTCGAAGGCGGTCACCCGCTCCACCACTGTGGGATCCTCCTCTCGGTGGATGAAGAAACTGCGAGAGCCATCCAGTTGCATCGCATCTCCGGGCATTGCCCGATCCCAGTGATCCTCTTCCACTCTCCTTGCCAGCACCCGATTGAAGATCTCCGAGCGGGCCGCCGAGAGGTACAGCCCCCTGAGCTTGCGATCGCGTACGCGGATCTCCCCTGAGAACAGTGCGCGAGCCTTGTCCAGGTTGCCACGATCATGGCCAAAACGCTGTTCCCCGAAAAAGTTCGGCAGACCTCGATGGGCAATCGCCTGCAGCCTTGCCTCCGTCGCCTCTCGGTCCCCCTTGCAGTCGCGTAGCCGGATCTGAAACCGGTTGCCGCGAAGATGCCCCGTCTGGAGCTTGCGACGATGCCGATGGGCAGTGAGGATCTCCACTTCAGGTGGCAGATGATCAGACCACTCGGGGGCGTCACACCCGGGCAGGTGGACACTGAACCACTGGGTGGTCACTGCATGGCGATCCTTGAGCCCGGCGTAACTCACGGCCCGCCGCGGAACGCTTGCCGCGCGGGCGAGCATGCCCGCCAGTTGATCCGTGTTGAGACCCGTCTTGCGCAGATGCAGCCAGACATGCTCGCCCTCCCCCTCGGGCGTGGTGATGGGCAGTTCGTCCACCTGAAAATCGGCCGGCGTCGCACGCAGGCGCGCCTTGATCAGAGGGGCATTGGGGTCGGTGCTGATGAAGACATTCATGACTGAGTGTCCTGGCATGACTGAGTGTCCTGGCATGACTGAGTGTCCTGGGACGCGCCGGCACTGCCGGTCGACGTGACTTGTCGAGGTTTATTGGCCACCTTGTCCCTCAGATAGACCGGCAGGGCCTGCTCGGCTGGCACGCCTTCGCCCCGGGCCAGGCCCCGCGCCGCCAGGCGCACCACTTCCGCGGCACTGGGCAGGCGATCATCCCAGGGGGCGTCGGCTCGCCTATCCAGGCGTTGGGCCAATGCCTCCTGGCAGGCAAACCAGCCGCGCCCGATGGGTTCCCAAGCCCCATCGGGCGGCTCAGGAACCGCCAAAGGCGGGCACACGCTTTCGTTGCCCACCGGCACCGCCAGCCCGCCTTCGTCGGCCTCGAACGCACCCCAGTACACCTCACCCATGCGGGCATCCAGGGCGGCCAGCACCTGGCTGCTTCCTGCATCCAGCCGTTGCTGGGCCAGTGCCGCCAGGGTGGAGATGGGCACCACCGGCAGGTCTGCACCGAAGGCCACCCCCTGGATCACGCCCGTGGCCACCCGCACACCCGTGAAGGCTCCCGGGCCACGACCAAAGGCCAGGGCATCCAGTTGCCCCAGGGCGATCCCCCCCTCAGCCAGCACCGCCTCCATCATGGGCAGGATCAGCCGTGCATGGGCCCGAGGTGCCTCCTGAAAGCGCACATGAATCCGACCCTCCATCCACAGGGCGGCCGAACAGGCCTCGGTAGCGGTCTCAATGGCCAGGAGGTTGCGGGGTGTTATGGGGGTCACTGGGGGGCTCGTTCGGATGAGGTCTGAAGGGACGGGCCGGATCGGAGGAACCGGATCACTTCCCGGTCATCGGTCACCGGCTGCATGGGGGGCAGACTCTTGATGAAGGTCTTGCCATAACTCTTTGAACGGACGCGTGGATCACACAGCACAAGCACGCCCCGATCACTGATGTCACGGATCAGTCGACCGGCACCCTGCTTCAGGCTGATGACGGCCTGAGGCAGTTGCAGATCACGGAAGGGATTGCCTCCCCCCTGGCGAATTCGGGCGATGCGCGCCTCCAGAACCGGATCGCCGGGGGCCGCAAAGGGCAGACGATCAATGATCACGCAGGTGAGCGCGGTGCCACGCACGTCCACCCCCTCCCAAAAGCTGTGGGAGCCCAGCAATACGCCATTGCCAGCCTCCCGGAAACGTTCCAGCAGGACATTGCGCGAGGCCTCACCCTGAACCAGCAAAGGCCTGTCCAGTGAGTCGCGCAAACGCTGTGCTGCCTCGCGCAGGGCCTTCAGGCTGGTGAACAGCATGAAGGTGCCGCCCGGGTTGTCGCGAATAAGCGGCAGGGCCATGTCCACCAGGGCTCCGGTGAATCGGCCATCGTTGGGTTCGGGCAGGCGGGGTGGCAGGAACAATCGGGCATGGGCCTGATAATCAAACGGACTGTCCAGAAGCAGGCAGCGCGGATCTTCCAACCCCATGCGGCGGTTGAAATGATCGAACGCGCCGTCCACCGACAAGGTGGCGGAGGTAAAGATCCAGGCACTTTGGTAGCTGCCACGGTGTTCCTTGAACAGGGCGGCCACGTCCAGGGGCGTGACGTGCAGGCTGAAGCTTCGGGTCCAGGCCTCGTACCATTGCACGGCATTGTCCTGAGGGCCGCGAAACAGCGACAGCCGCTCCAGTTGTTCCCGGGCGCGACGCCCGCAGGACTCCAGGCCCTTGGCCCGCTCCGCCACCGCCTCCAGTCCGTCGGCCAGGCTGGTGAGACGATTTTCCAGGTCATCCAGTCCCTGCTCCACGGCAGGTTTTGTGGCCAGTGACACCCATGGCCCGCGGCCCGACCCTTCCCCCAGTGCAAGGCGAAACGCCTTCACGGCCTGGGTGAGGGCATCGGACCGATCCCGCAGTTCGCCCATGTCAGGAGCATTGTTGAGCAGCTCGGCGATGCTGTCCCGGGCCAGGTCCGTCAACGCCCGCGCACTCACAGTGACCCCGAAGAAATTGCCGGCCACATCCGGCAACTGGTGGGCTTCATCCAGGACAAAGGCATTGGCCGAGGGCAACAGTTCGCCAAAGCCCTCGCCACGCAGGGCCAGATCGGCGAACAACAGGTGATGATTGACCACCACCACCTCGGCCTCCTGGGCTCGGCGGCGCGCCTGTACCACATGACAGGCGGCGTATTCAGGACAGTCCTGACCCAGGCAATTGTCCACGGTGGACGTCACCCGGGGCCAGATCTCGGCATCCTCACCCAGGTCGGTGAGTTCGGCGATGTCACCATGGCGGGTCTTGTCCGCCCAGGCCCGCACCCTGCGCAGGGGCTCCACCAGACGAGGCTCCAGCATTCGACCCTCCGCCAGGGTCATGTTGAGGCGATGCGGGCAGAGGTAGTTGCTTCGCCCCTTGAGCAGGGCTGTTCGCGGGGAGACGCCCAGGGCACCGGCCACCAGGGGCAGGTCCTTGTGATAGAGCTGATCCTGAAGGTTGCGGGTCCCGGTGGAGATGATCACCTTGCCACCATCGAGCAGTGCAGGCACCAGGTATCCGAAGGTCTTGCCCACGCCGGTTCCTGCCTCCACCACCAGGGTGGCCTGTGCCTGCATGGCCTCGGCCACGGCCTGGGCCATATCCTGCTGGGCCTGACGCGGATGAAAATCCTCAAGCGCCCGGGCCAGGGGGCCGTCGTCTCCCAGTACGTGCTCGCAGTCCTGACTCAACCCAGTTCTCCCGGGGCCAGGGAGCGGGCCCGTTCTTCGGCTGCATTGGCTCCGGCATGATCCCCCATGCGCCGTCGTGCCTCGGCAATGATGCGCCAGTTGCGGGCCTGCAATGCCTGATCCCCACGGGCCAGAGTATTGGAGCGTCCCGCCAGATTCACGGCCTGCTCCGGTTGCCCCTGTTCCAGCCGCACGGCCGCTAGACGCTGCCACAGCCGGGCGTCATCGGGGGCGATGCGCAGGGCCCGCTCCAGTGCAGCGGCGGCACCATCGGCATCGCCCCGCTCCATCCGCTCATCCGCGTCACTGGCCAGGGCCAGCACGGCTGGCGGCTGTTGTGTCCGGGTCCGTTCCTCACGTGCAGGTTCCTGTCGGGCAATGGAGGGCGCCGGTACGCGACTGGTTTCCGGCGTGGGCTCGACCCGGGGTTGCGGTTCGGGAACCGGCTCGGGTGCGGGCACCTGCGCGCGTGTGGGGGGATCAGTGGGGGTGGGCGCTGGCGGACGCATATCGGGCATACCGGCACAGCCGGTGGCCAGAGCCACCAGAACCCACAGCGGCAGGATTCCTCGCAGGGCGCTCAAGGGCGTGGTCATGTGGAACACCTCATGGTTGGTCGATTCGGCCGATCAGCCGGCGGATACCCGGCGCACCGAGAAGACATTGGCCACCGCACCGATCTTGTCCAGCACCTTGCTCAGTTGTGTGGTGTCGGTGATCTCCAGGGTGAGATCCATGGTGACGGTGTTTTCGGCCGGATCGGTCTGGGTGGCTGCGGAGAGGACATTGATCCGCTCATTCGCCAGCACCTGAGTGATGTCCCGGAGCAACCCCTGGCGGTCGAAGGCCTCCACAGTGACCTTGACCGGGTAGGCCTGGGTGTCCTCGCCCCAGGTGACCTCCACGAGGCGCGGACGCTCTTCCTCGGACATGCGCAGGATGTGCACGCAGTCGCGTCGGTGGATGGTGACTCCCTTGCCACGGGTGATGTAGCCAATCACCCGGTCCCCGGGTACCGGCCGGCAACAACCGGCCATTTGCGTCAGCAGGTTCCCCACACCCCGAATACGGATGCCCTTGTCGGTGGCCTTGTCTGCTGGCGGCGGGTGCCGGTGACGGCGACCCATCAGGGTCTCTTCCGGGGTGGGTTCGATGGGCACCTGCATGGCGCCAGCCAGTTGCGCGGGGGTGATCTCTCCGGAACCAATGGCCACCAGCAACTCATCCCGACCCGGCTGCTTGAAGCGGCGCATCAGTTCATCCATGTCCGGCGTGTTCACCCCCAGGCGCTGGGCTTCCCGCTCCAGCACGGCGCGCCCCTCGGACAGGTTCTTGTCGTGGTCCTGTTGCCGGAACCAACTGCGCGCCTTGGCCCGGGCCCGGGCAGTGCGCAGAAAACCCATGTTCGGGTTCATCCAGTCCCGGCTGGGCCCGCCGGACTGGCTGGTGAGTACCTCCACCCGCTCCCCGGAACGCAATTCGTAGGTAAGCGGCACGATGCGCCCATTCACCTTCGCACCCCGGCAGTGGTGTCCCACCTCGGTGTGAATGGTGTAGGCAAAATCCAGAGGGGTGGCCCCCTTGGGCAGGTCGATCACATCGCCACGGGGCGTGAGCACAAAGACCCGGTCATGGAACAGCTCATAGTGAAAATTCTCGAGCAGTTCCCGATCGTTATCCTGATTTTCCAGAAGTCGCCTGAGGGATGTGATTGCCCGGGACAGGGCCTGATCCTCGCGACCCCCCTCCTTGTAGCGCCAGTGGGCTGCCACCCCCAGTTCGGCAAACTCATTCATGCCGTGGGTGCGGATCTGCACCTCCACCACCTTGCCTTCCGGGCCGATGACCGCCGTGTGCAGGGACTGATAGCCATTATCCTTGGGATTGGCAATATAGTCGTCGAACTCCTTGGGAATATGGGGCCAGGTGCTGTGCACCACGCCCAGCACGGCGTAGCAAGTAGACAGTCGGTCCACAATCACCCGGACGGCCCTGAGGTCATAAAGGTCCTCGAATTCCAGGTTCTTGCGCTGCATCTTTCGCCAAATGCTGTAGATATGCTTGGGTCGCCCCTGCACTTCCGCCTTGACGTCTTCCTCCCGCAGCGCCTTCCTGAGGTGCTCTGTGAAATCCATGATGTAACGCTCTCTTTCCGTGCGACTTTCCTCAAGCAGCTTCGCGATCCGGCGGTATTCCTTGGGCTCCAGAATCCGCAGGGAAAGATCCTCCATTTCCCATTTGAGCTGAGCCACGCCCAGGCGATTGGCCAGGGGTGCAAAGATCTCCAGGGTCTCGCGGGCAATGGCCCGGGCCAGATCATCCGGCTCGACAGCCAGCAGGCGCAGATGCTGGAGGCGATAGGCCAGCTTGATGAGCACGGCGCGCACATCGTCCACCATGGCCAGCAGCATGCGCCGGAGCCGTTCCGCCTGTTCCGGTGTACTTTCCACCTGGCTGGCGGAGCGCTTGAAGGTGGTGAGCAGATGCACATTGCGCACCAGACAGGCGACCGTATCGCCAAACTCCTCGCGGATGTGCTCGTCGCTGAGTGAACCGTCCAGATGTCCATCCAGCAGCAGGGCAGCGATCAGGGTGTCGTTATCCACTCCCAATACGCGCAGATTCTCGGCCACGTCCAGGCAATGGGGCTGTGAGCCGATACGCTCATGATCCCGCAGGGCATCCGCAACGGCTTTACCCAGGCGAGGCTCGGGGTTGGCGCCGTCCGTGGGCGCAAATCGCTCCAGCAACGCCTCTTGGGGTTGCTGGGCGAGAGGGGTCTTGTCGTATTGGGTATGACGCATGGGCGCAGAGTATATCCGTCATTGGGCGCGGCGGGCGATGGGGCCCGCTCACCCCACCTGGCGCAACGTCAGCAACGGCGGCTGGCGCAGAACGGAACGGGCACCCAGCCAACCGGCCAGCCCAACCCCCAGGGCGCCGCCCCCCACACCCGCCAACCACAGCACGGGATTCACCGTGTAGGGTAGATCGAAGATCTCACGGGCCAGCACGATACCGACGGCACTGGCTCCCGCGCTCGCCAGCAGCCCGGCCAGCGCCCCCATGACCATGAACTCCGCCAGCAGGCCTGCCAGTACCTGTTTACGGCTGGCCCCCAGGGTGCGCAGCACGGCGCTCTCCCGGCGGCGCAGGTCGCGGGTGGCATGGATGGCGGCGAACAACACCGTCACACCGGCAGCCAGGGTGAACAGAAAGACGTATTCCACCGCCAGGCTGGCCCGGTCGATGATGTCACGTACCTGCTGCATGAGGGCCCTCACATCCAGCACGGTGATGCTGGGGAACTGGCGCACTGCCTCGGTCAGCATGCGCTGACCTGCCTCATCCATGTGGAAGCTGGTGATGTAGGTGGCCGGAAAATCCTCCAGCACCCCTGGCGACGAGAGCACAAAGAAATTGACGTTGAAGGAATCCCATTCCACGCCGCGCAGGTTGGTCACCGGTGCCCGCACCCGTTCACCGGCGATGCTGAACTCCAGGACGTCCCCCAGTTCGATCCCCAGGGTCTCGGCCAGACCTTCCTCCACGGAGAAGCCCGGTTCCGGGTCCTCCGGGTCCCACCACTGCCCCGCCACCACGCGGTTACCCGGCTGCAGGTCCCCGGCAAAAGAGAGATTGAACTCCCTTGTCACCAGACGCTCGGCCCTGGGGTTGGTGTAGTCCTCCGGGCGAACCGGTGCGTCGTTCATGGCCGAGAGCCGCCCCCGGATCATGGGGTAATACTCGGGTCTCTCCATGCCATGGCGCTCGAACAGGGCCTGCAGGGGTTCCACCTGGTCCGGCTGGACATTGATCATGAAGTGATTGGGCGCCCCCTCGGGCAGGCTGCCCTCCCATTCCGAGAGCAGGTCCACACGTACCAGGGCCAGCAGCAGCAGCGCCATGATGCCCAGACCGAAGGCGGAGAGCTGCACGGCGCTCAGGGCGCCGCGCCGGGAGAGATTGGCCAGGCCGAAGCGCAGGGCCACCCCGCCCCGGCTGCGCAGGGGCGTGAGGGCCTTGACCAGGAGCAGCGCCGCCAGCCAGAGCACGGCAACGGTCACGGCCGCGCCGCCGAGCACGAAACCCGCCAGGCGCACATCCCCGGCCTGCCACAGCAGCAGCACACCCAGCGTGAGCATGGCCAGCCCCAGGACCAGCCACATGGCGGGCGGAGGGGCACCCAGATCCCGACGCAGCACCCGCAGTGGCGGCACCTGGCCGATGCGCAGCAAGGCCGGCAGGCCGAATCCCAGTGCCGTGATCAAGCCCACCCCCATGCCGGTGAATACCGGCCACAGGGAGGGCAGCGGCAGCTCGGTGGCAAACCAGCCCGACAGCAGCCAGGCCAGCACGCCCTGTGCCGCGAAACCCAGCACCAGGCCGACGGTGCTGGCCAGCAAGGCCAGCCAGAGCAGTCGCAGGGTGAACACCTGCAGGACGAAGCGTCGCGACGCCCCCAGGCAACGCATGACCGCGCTGGTATCCGATTGCCGGTCGCTGTAATGACGCGCCGCGACCGCCACCGCGCCCCCGGCCAGTAGTACCGCCACCAGGGCGGCCAGGCTCAGGAACTGTTCGCCCCGGGCAATGGCATTGCGCAGGGCGGGTTGGGCGTCGGCCACGGTTTCCAGGCGTTGGTTCTCGGCCAGCTCCGCAGAGGCCCATTCCCGGTAGCGGTTGATGGCAGCCTCATCCCCGGCCACCAGGAAACGATGATTCACCCGGCTGCCGGGGACGATCAGCCCGGTGGCTTCCAGGTCCTCCACGTTGAGCATCAATCGCGGCGCCAACTGGAAAAGGTCCCCGCCCCGGTCCGGCTCGTAGGTGAGCACCCGGGTGATGGACAACGAGATCTCACCCACCTCCAGGCTGTCGCCCACGGACAACTCCAGCAGTTGCAGCAAGCGCGCTTCCACCCAGGCCTCGCCGGAGCCGGGCACGGAACGGGTCTCCCGCTCCTCCCCGAAGAGCGCTTCACTGACACGGGCCGTGCCCCTCAGGGGCCAGCCATCGCTCACGGCCTTGAGCTCGGCCAGCTCTGAATCATCACCGGCCACCACCACGCTGGGGAAGCTCACGTAACGGGCCGTATCCAGATCCCGCTCCCGGGCCTCCCGGGCAAATTCACCGGGTATGGGCTGGGGCGAGGTGATGCTCAGATCCGCCCCCAACAGTTCCGTGGCCTGCAGGGACATGGCCCGTTGCACCCGATCGGTGAAAAAGCTCACCGAGGTGACGGCTGCCACTGCGATCACCAGGGCCAGTGCCAGGATGCGCAACTCCCCGGCTCGCCATTCGCGGCCCAGGGAAATCCAGGAGTAACGCAGCGCGCGGTTCATGCGGCCCCCAGAACGCCGTCGGTGATGCGGTAGCGCCGTTCACAGCGGCTGGCCAGATCCGGGTCATGGGTGACCAGCACCAGGGCCGTGCCATAAGCGGATTTCAGGTTGAACAGCAGCTGGATGATCTGATCGCCCGTCTGCTGATCCAGATTGCCCGTGGGTTCATCCGCAAACAGCACCTGGGGATGGGCGGCGAAGGCGCGGGCGATGGCCACCCGCTGCTGTTCACCTCCCGAAAGTTGACTGGGGTAATGATCCAGGCGTGGACCCAGACCCACCTGCTCCAGAGCTTCCCGGGCCCCGGCACGGGCATCGCCCTCGTGACCGGAGAGCTCCAGCGTGAGCATCACGTTCTCCAGGGCCGTCAGGGCTGGCAGAAGCTGGAAGGACTGGAAGACGAAGCCGACCCGACCGGCCCGCAACCCGGCCCGCGCATCCTCACTCAACCTGCCCAGATCCTGGTCCAGCAGGCGAACTTCTCCCCCGCTGGGGAGATCCAACCCCGCAAGCAGGCCCAGCAGCGTGGACTTGCCCGAACCCGAGGCTCCCAGGATGGCCACCGCCTCGGCAGGCGCCACATGCAAGTCCACACCCTTTAGAATGGACAATCGTCCGGCCGGGCCCATGACGGATTTAACGATACCGCTCGCGGAAACCACCGGGGCGGGAGAGTGAGAGACCATGAGATCAAGACTCCTTCTGATTGTGTTGCTGTTCCTGACGCCGGTCACGGCCAGCGTCGCGGATGAGCGTCCCACCCTGCTGGTGATGGGCGACAGCCTGAGCGCCGCCTACGGCATGCCCACGGATCAGGGCTGGGTGGCCCTGCTGGAATCCCGCCTGGTTGAACAGGGCCGGGATTTTCGTGTACTCAATGCCAGCATCAGCGGCGAGACCACCCGCGGTGGTCTGACCCGCCTGCCCCGGCTGCTGGAGCGTCATGAGCCTGAGTGGGTCATTCTGAGCCTGGGAGGTAACGACGGCCTGCGGCGTATCCCGCTGGAGGAGATGTCCCGCAATCTCCGTGAAATGATTGACCTCAGCCAGGATGCCGGCGCCCAGGTGTTACTGGTGGGCATTCAGGTACCGCCCAACTTGGGCAGACATTTCACCGAGAGGTTCCACCGGATCTATCACGATCTGGCCGCCGAGCATGATCTGCCCCTGGTCCCCTTCCTGCTGGAAGGCGTGGCGCTGGAGGAAGGGATGATGCAGTCCGACGGCATTCACCCCACCGCCAGTGCGCAGCCGGTGATGCTGGATACGGTCTGGAAGGTGCTGGGACCGGAACTGGATGGCTGACCCGAGCTGGTCAGCGTTCCACTTTTTCCAGCACCTGGGTGATCGTGTCGCCGCGACGATAGTACGGCGGGGGATTTTGCATGTCTTCAAGGGCCGCATCCCGCTCCTGGGCCGTCTCATACCAGCGAAAATGCTCCCAGCCCTCCCCCAGCAGATGTGACGCCGACAGGGTGTCACCCTGGGGCAGGGTAATGCGAATGCCAAATCGCTTCACGAGGCACGCTCCTCCGGGTTGGTGGATCCGATCAATAGCCTGCTGGGCAGCTCGCCCACATGGAGCATCTGCAGGTCCGGCCCAGGCCCACCGGGCCATTTCATGCCATGGGTGTTCACCCAGGCGGTGCGCATTCCCACGCGCGCCGCGCCGCGCACATCCCGCTCAGGATCATCTCCCACGTGAAGCGCCTCGTGGGCGGCCACGGCGGCTTCGTCCAGGGCCGCGGTAAAGATCTCGGGCGATGGCTTGGCATGGCCAGCCCCCGCGGCGGTCACCACAAAGTCGAAATACTGGCCGATGCCGATGTAATGCACGTCCGCGTTGCCATTGGTGATGGCACCGATGGTGTAATGGTGACGCAGCCTGTCCAGGGTTTCGAGGACATCATCGTAGAGGGCCACCTGGTTCCGGGCTTCCCAGAAGACCCGAAAGCCCGGTTCCACCAAGGCATCATCGTAACCGTATTCCACCGCCAGGGCGGCCAGCCACTGCTTGCGCAGGGAGGTGAGATCATGATGCAGGTGGGCTCGGGGGCGGAACCACCGCTGGCGATGGTCGATCATCGCCTTCAGGTTCATGCGCCGGGTGATGCCCGGATAATGGGCGCCAAGCCAGTCATGGAAGGTGCGTTCAGCATTCTGGATCACCGGGGCACAGGCCCAGAGGGTGTCATCCAGGTCGAAAGTGATGCAGCGCAAGTTCATGGGTGTCAGTTTACACGGAATCGATCCATGGCATGACTCAGATCCGCCGCCAACCGCGAGAGTTCCTGAGCGGCACTGGCGATCTCTCCCGAGCCGCTGGACACATCATGGCCCACCTCGCTGATGCGCACCACGTTGCGGTTGATATCCTCCGCCACGGCACTTTGTTCTTCGGCGGCACTGGCAATCTGGGTGCTCATGTCATTGATGGTGCCCACGGCCTGGACGATGGAGGCCATGGAGCGATCGGCCATGGCGGCACCTTTCGAGGTCTCCTCCGCCCGCTTGAGTCCCGAGTTCATCACGGCCACGGCATTGCGCGTGCCACCCTGGAGCGCCTTGATCATCTCCTCGATCTCGAGGGTTGATTTCTGGGTGCGACTGGCCAGGGTCCGCACTTCGTCGGCCACCACCGCAAACCCCCTGCCCTGTTCTCCTGCCCGGGCTGCCTCGATGGCCGCGTTCAGGGCCAGCAGATTGGTCTGTTCCGCCACGCCCTGGATCACATCCAGCACGGCGCCAATCTTTTCGCTGTCCGCCTCCAGTTTCTGGATGACCTCGGCCGCCCTGCGGATCTCATCGGAGAGGTCCTGGATGGCCTGGATGGCCTGGGCCGACACCTGCTGGGCCTCACCGGCCTCCTGGTTCACCTGCTGAGCCGCCTGGGAGGCGTCGGCGGCGTTGCGGGCCACCTCCACCACGGTGGTGGTCATCTCGTTCATGGCCGTGGCCACCTGCTCGGTCTGGTTCTGCTGCTGATCCACGCGTTGCCGGGTTTCGCCGGTCACGGCCGTCAACTCCTCAGCGGCCGAGGCCACCTGCGTGGTGGCGCCGGTGACCTGACCGATGATGCCTCGGACACTCTCCACCATCTGGTTGAAACCTCTGGCAACCCGGGTCAGTTCATCGTGTCCGGATTCGGCCACCTTGATGGTGAGATTGCCCCTGGCCATCTCCCGGCTCGCCCGGTCCAGTTCATCCACCGCGCCGCTGATGCGCCGGATCACCATGAGGGCAATTCCCGAGGAGATGAGGATGACCACCAGCAGAGCCGCGATCATGCCGTTACGGGTGTTCTGGTACTGGCTCAGGGCCCCCTCATGGATGGCCCGGGAGACATCCATCTGCAGGCTCATCAAATCGGCGAGAGTGGCATTGACGGCCTCGGCACGGGGTGTGACCTGCTCCTGCAGGAGGGCATCGGCCCGCTCCAGGTGAAAGCTTCTCAGGGCTTCCGTGGCCGGGGTCATGGCCTGTTCCTCCAGCCCCGCCATCTGTTCTGCCAGGCGGTCCGCCAGTTGTTGCTCCCTGGGGGTGAGGTAGGTCTCCAGATAATCGCGCCAGATCTGATTTCTCTGCTGATTGCTGGCCTCGATGCCCTCAATGGCGGCCTCGATATTGTCGAGATTGGGGTTGTGCAGGGCAATCAGCAGGTGCGCGCGGTTGTTCGCCAGTGTGTTGCCGATCTGGCTCAATTGATCCATGGGGATCACGCGATCCTGGTAAATGGTGTTCAACTGGGCATGGTTCTGGTACATCCCTGCAAGCCCCACCGCCGCCAGGATCACCATGAACACCAGGGCCAGCCCGGTCATGGCCATCAATTTCATTCGAATGGTCAAACGCGACCCCATCTGCACTCCCTCCCACTGCAGTGCCTTCCCTCGCGGTAGGCTCACTGTCGAACTGACTTTGTATGGGCCCTTTGCCCAGACATGATGACCCGCCAAGGCTGCCACTTTCGTCCAGCCCTTGCATGGCTTTATAGCGTCTGTTCGATGGAATGCTTGAATGCCCCGACACGGGGTCAACTGCTACACTCAGTCGCTCACCATGCGAGACATTGGAGGTACACAACCCATGAAAACCATGACCAAAGCCCTGATTGCCGGCCTGGCCCTCACCCTGTCCGTCGGAACGGTCTCGGCGGCCGATCCGGAGGATGCCATTGACTATCGTCAGGGGGTCTTCCAGGTGTTCAAGTGGAACATGGGGCCGCTGGGCGCCATGGCTCAGGGGGACATCCCGTTCGATCGAGAGCTGGCTGCCAAGCATGCCGGGCAATTGGATCGGGTGGCCGACATGCCCTGGCAGGGCTTCACCGAAGGTTCGGACCTTGGCAACACCGACGCCATGCCCGAGGTGTGGATGAACCGGGAGGCCTTCGACGAAAAGGCCGCTGACTTCGAGCAGGCCAGTGCTCGCCTGGTTGAGTTGATCACTGAAGAGGCGGGTGAGCGGGATATCCGCCGTCAGATCGGTGCCGTGGGCCAGAGCTGCCGCTCCTGCCACGACGATTTCCGCATGTAACTGCCGCCCCCAGTCCCCGCCTCATCTCCCCGGAGAGGAGAAAGGGGCCATGCTCATGAGCCCCTCTCCCCTTTTGGGGAGAGGGGTTGGGGTGAGGGGAAGGAAAACCCACTATGGCAGATAAGTCACCGCCCCCCAGACCCCAGCCGCCGACACCCCCAGTGCCACCAGGGCCCACCATGGACTGGCAAACCGTACGCCCGAGGCCTCGCCCCGAGCCACCCACTTGCGCCCGGTGATCATGGGGCCCACCAGGTTGTCCCGCTTGATGAGCCAGTACAGGAACACCGCCAGCACATGAATGCCAATCACGATCAACAACAGATCGAAGTTGGATTTATGCAGACTGGTGAGGGTGTTGCTGGTGGATGACGAGACCATGCGTGCAAAGGGCCCCCGGGTAAAGATCTGATCATTGGAAAACAAACCGCTGATGCCCTGAAACAGCAGCAGGCCCAGCATCAGCATCACCGACCACCCGCCCAGGGGGTTATGCCCGGTATAGGTTGGAGACTTCCCCCGGAACAGATCCCGCAGATACCGGAAGACGGTTACCGGACCGGCCAGAAAATCGCTGAATCGCGATGAACGCGTACCCAACACCCCCCATATGATGCGAAACAGCAGCAAGGCCAGGAGCGTGTAGCCCAGCCACATATGCCATTTCATGGTCATGACGTCCTGGCTTGTATACCACAGGCCAATGAGCAGCGGCACCAACAACCAGTGGAAGATGCGGGTCGGTAGATCCCAGATCGGGATACGCTTACGGGAAACATCCGGATAATCATGATCCTGCATGGCTTACCTCGACAATTGACCCAGTGTCAGACGCTCAATAGGCGGTCATTTCCACAAAACCGCGTCCCGCCGGCTTCCCGGCTTCGAAGACATCCACGGCCCCCTCCCAGTAGCGTACCGTCAGGTCCATTTCCTGATCCTCACGCACGGCACGGATCTCCAGGTCGCGTTCCTGTTCCAGCAGACGCAGACGCCAGGCCACCGGATAAGTGCTGCCGGCGGGACTGGTCCAGGTCCTGAGCACCTGCAGTTCAAAGGCGTCATGGGGGATCACCTGATGCTGGCTGTCCGGTTCCACCCACAGGCCCTTGCTCAAGGGATCCACACCGCCGTCTTCCAGACGCAACTCGTAGACCATCACATCATGCCCGTCATCCAGTTGCAGGGAAAACCAGTCCCACCCCACCTGGCTCTCTCCCAGCACACTGGTGCTCCATTCCCGGTCCATCCACGACAGACCACTCACCGAGTACTCACGCCCCCCCAGGCTGAGGGTACCCTCGGTATCGAGGCGGGTCATGGAAAAATAGTATGAGGCATTGCCCGGTTCCGGAGACTTCTGACTCAACCCCCTGTCCCCCTGGAAGACCTTGTCCTTGAGCGGCTCCAGGCGAAGGTCCAGGGCCAGATCTCCCTCGGCGGCCACCAGCCGCCAGGGGAAGTCGTTACCCGCCTCGGCGCCCAGTTCCCAGTCGTCCAGCCAGACACGAAACGGATCCAGCTCCGCCCCGGCCAGGCCGGCGGCCCCACGGGAAAAACGCTCCAGGGCCCGGTGTCGGTCGCCGTTCACGTCGGTCACCGCCAGGTGTGCCATCCAGCCCTGATTGGTGGCCCAGGTGGATTCGGATTCCGGCGGTGTGGGCGACAGGGCGAACCGGAAGAAGGTGATCTGAAATCCGAAACGGCGGCCTTCTGCGTCGTCCAGGTTACCGGTGACATACCACCATTCGTTTCGGTACTCCGGATGGGCGACATGATCCTGGGGGAAGCGGAACTCCCGGGGCTCCACGGCCCGGGCGTAGCCTTCCATGTCATCCCCTCCCAGGGCCTGGGAAACGGCCAGGGTGTCATCTTCCCGATCCGGCTGCCCTGCCCCGCACCCCATCAGCCCCAACACCGTCAGCAGGGTCACCCCCACTACTGACCATCGTCGGATCATCATCACTCCTCCCTCAGATGTTCAGCCGGTCGGGCACGCGCCATCCGCAACCCCGGATAGACCCCGGCCAGCAGGGCTGCCAGCAGCGCCAGCCACAACCCTTCCATCAGCACCCGTGGGGATACATCGTGCTGCATGCTCCAGCCAAACGAGCGCAGATTGATCACCTCGATCAATACCTGGGACATGAGCAATCCCAGCGGCATGGCCAGGAGCCCCGCCGCCAGACCCAGCAGACCGCTTTGCAGCGCGACCATACCCCCCAGCTCACCGGGCGTGACACCCGTGGCACGGAGCACGGCATTCTCCTTGGAGCGCTCCATCTGCAGGGCCATCAGGGCACTCAGGATGCCGATGAAGGCCACACCCACCGTGAGCAGGCGCAGGATGTGAGTGATGGCAAAGGTTCGGTCGAAGATATCCATGGACATCTCGCGGATCTCACCGCTGGCAGTCACCAGCACCGGCGCCTCCAGATCGGCCACCGCGGCGCGTATGTCCTCCAGGGCAGGATCAAGAGCGATGCCGTCCCGCAGATAGATACCCAACGAGGCCACTCCAGGGTCGTCCCAGTAACGGTCATACAGTGCCCGATGCACGGTCACCAGGCCACGGTCCGAGCCGTATTCCTGCACCACGCCAACGATGGTGAACTCCCGTGGCCCGCGATCCGTGCGCAGGGTCAGGGTGTCGTTCAGCCCCAGCGACAGGCGCCAGGCCAGGGGCTCGGAGATGAGCACGGCATCCTGGTTCTCCAGGGCCTGCCAGGCGGTGGCCCCATCACCTGCCCGGTAGCGATAACCCTCGGGGGTACGCGGTGCCGGGTCCACGGCCATCACTTCCATGGTGCCCTGGGGCGAATGGACATGGACGCGACGTGCCGTACTCACGGTTTCCACCGCCTCCAGGGCCTCGACCCGGGATCGGGCATCGTCCGGCAGGGTGGGATTGACACCCACCCCGGAACGTCCCGGTGCGCTCACATAGACGTCACTTTGCAGGGTCTGGCCCAGCCACACATCCACCGTGGTGCGAAAACTCTCCACCATCACGCCCACACCGATGGTGGCCGACACGGCCAGGGCCAGGGCAGCTGTGGCAGGCCCCGCCCGGCTCATCCCGGCACTGACCCCGCGGGCCGACAGGCGCCCCACGGCACCAAAGGTCGCCCCCATGGGCCCGGTCAGACTCCGGGCCAGCATCAGCAAGGCCGGCGGGATCAGCAGGGCATACCCCAGAATCAGCAGGAACAGGGCGGCAAACCCCAGCAACAGACTCTGACTGGGCCATTGCACCAGGATCCAGCCCAGACCCATCAGGATCAGGCCAGCCCCGATCAGCCAGGGCATCAGACGCCCCACGCCCCGCTCCAGCGTGGAGCGACTCAGGGCATCCCGGGGCGAGATTCGCGCCGCCTCCCAGGCGGGTCCCAGGGCAGCCGCCAGTGTGGCAGCAATACCCAGCAGCAACCCCTTGAGCACCACCCAAAGGGTGAGATGCAACTCGGTCACCGTGAGCACGAAATACATGTCGGATACGGTGCGCGTGACCATCTGCAGCAGGAGCTGCCCGATCAGCGTGCCGGCCAGCAATCCCAGCACGGAGCCGACCAGGCCCACCAGCAGGGCCTCGGTCATCACCAGGCGAAACAGCTCGGCACCGGTCATGCCCTGCATGCGCAAGGTGGCCAACAGACGGCGGCGCCGGAGCACCGAGAAGATCATGGTGTTATAGATGAGAAAGGCCCCCACCAGCAGGGCCAGAAGACTCATGGCAGTGAGATTGATGTGAAAGGCCCGGGACATCTGCAACGTGGCCTCGTTGCGGCTTTGGGTTGCCATCACCTCAGCTCCCTCGGGCAACAGGGTCCGCAGGCGCTCCAGGGCCTGATCGTCGGGCAGGATCAGGTCGATGCGGTCCAGTTGCCCGAGGCGCTTCAGCAGCACCTGCGCATGAGCGATGTCGGCCAGCATGATGCCATCCAGGCCGGGTTCGTCGGTGTCCAGGACCGAGCGCAGGGTGACGGTTTCCTCCCGCCCCCGGATGCTCAGGGTGAAGCGGTCACCCGATTCCAGGTCCAGTCTGGCGGCGGTCCGGGCGCTGAGCATGACGGCATCGACATCCGTCACCAGGGCGCTCACGCCTTCGCCACGGATTCCATCGGCGTAGTCCCGAAACGGGGCCTCGGCAAAGGGCTCCAGACCCAGCAGGGTGAAGGTTTCGCCCCGGGTCTGGACGTGACCTTCCACCACCGGAGCGCTCTGGCGAAAACCCTGCCGGCGCAGCTGGGCATACAGGGTCTCATCCAGCCCCGCAGGCCCCCCCAGTACCTGGTGGGTGGCCCGACCGGTCACGGTTTCCAACGACATTTCGAAGGCTCGGGAGGCGCTGGAGTTGGCGATGTCCACGGCCACCACGATGGCCACGCCCAGGGCCACCCCCAGGATGGAAAACAAGATGTTCCAGGGCCGCTTGCGGTGGTCCCGGATCAGGGCCTTGGCCAGCAGCGTCATGGGGTGTTGTCCGTCGGCGTGATATGGCCTTCACTCAGGGTCCACACCCGATCGGCGATGGCGGCCATCTCCTGGCTGTGGGTCACCATGACCAGGGTGCGTCCCTGATCCCTGACCAGATCCCGCAGCAGGCTGATGATCCGGGCGCCGGTCTCCGCATCCAGATTACCGGTGGGCTCGTCCGCCAGCAGCAGGGCAGGTTCATGGGCCATGGCCCGCACCATGGCGACCCGTTGCTGTTCCCCCCCGGAGAGTTCGTCGGGAAAGGCCTGTGACCGATGGCCCAGTTCCACCAGGTCCAGCAGGTGTTTCACCCGTTCACCCCGCTCTCGACTCCCCACGCCATTGAGCTCCATGGGCAGGGCCACGTTCTCGGCCACGGTCAGGGTGGGGATGAGATTGAAGAACTGGTAAACGAAACCCACTTCACGGCGACGGAACAGGGTGCGCTCCCGCTCGCTCATGGTATCCAGCCGCCGGGCATGCACATGGATCTCCCCGGTATCGGGGCGATCGATGCCGGCCAGCAGGTTGAGCAGGGTGGATTTACCGGACCCGGAGCGCCCCACCAGGGCCACGATCTCGCCGGCCTGCACCCGGGCGTCCACCTTGTCGAGGACCGTGCGACGCTGGTGGCCTTCCGTGTAGTGCTTGCTCACCTGGGTGAGTTGAAGCAGTGGGGGGGATGTTTTTGCCTGCGGTTGTGTGGGTGTGTCCATGATCATCCAAGCGTATGTTTTATTCGGGCCCCGGGGCTTACCCTGTCACCACATGCTCCACCACCAGTTGCGCCGTGCAGGCCCCGCGGAATTCATTGGCATCCAGACGATAGGCCAGATGGACCTGCTCCTGGCCTTCGGGCCATTCCTCGGGATCGATATTGAAGGCCACCGCATTCACCCGTACCGAGCCGTCCACCGGCTGAAGGGTCAGGCGCAGGTGACGACCATCCCCCAGGGGGCGGCGCTCCCGTATATGGAACACGCCATCGAACAAGGGTTCCGGGAAGCCCTGCCCCCAGGGGCCGGCAGCGCGCAGGCGCTCGGCCGTCTCCAGATTGAGTTCATGATCAAAGAGGGGGCCGTCGCTGTGAATGACCCCCTCCAGATCGCGCGGGTCCATGGTCTCACGCACGGTGTCCTCGAAGGCCTCCCGGAACGGCTTGAGATGATCCTCGGGCAGGCTCAGGCCAGCCGCCATGGCATGCCCTCCGAATCGGCTGATGAGTCCCGGATGACGGGTGGCGATGGCCTCCAGGGTGTCGCGGATATGCAGACCGGGGATGGAGCGGGCAGACCCCTTGAGCGTGCCCTCCTCTGCCCGGGCAAAGGCGATCACCGGGCGATGTACCCGGTCCTTGATGCGCGAGGCCAGGATGCCGATCACTCCCTGATGCCAGTCGGGCTCGTAGAGACACAGCCCGTGCCACTGGGTGAGTTCAGAATGTTCGGCCAGCAGGGTTTCCAGCGTGATCAGTGCTTGCTCCTGCATGTCCTTTTCCACCTCACGGCGTTCCCGGTTCAGATCATCCAGGGTCTGGGCCAGGATGCGGGCCTGGGCGGGGTCATCGGTCAGCAGGCATTCAATGCCGATGGACATGTCATCCATGCGCCCGGCAGCATTCAGGCGCGGACCCACCGCAAATCCCACGTCCGAGGCCACCACCCTGGCGGGATTGCGCCCGGCCACTTCCAGCAGGGCCCGGATGCCGGGTACGGCACGTCCGGCCCGCATGCGCCGCAGACCCTGATCCACCAGTATGCGGTTGTTGCGATCCAGGGGCACCACGTCGGCCACCGTGCCCAGGGCCACCAGGTCCAGCAAATCCGCCAGGTTGGGCTGTGCCAGGCCGCGTCGGGTAAACCAGTCCGTGGCGCGCAACCGGGCGCGCAGTGCGGCCATCACATAAAAGATCACCCCCACCCCGGCCAGTGACTTGCTGGGAAATTCATCACCCGGGAGGTTGGGATTCACCAGGGCATCGGCAGGTGGCAGATCCTGGCCGGGCAGGTGGTGATCCGTGATCAACACCTTCATGCCCGCCGCCTGTGCGGCGGCCACCCCGTCCAGGCTGGAGATGCCGTTGTCCACGGTGATGAGCAAATGCGGTTCACGCTCCCGGGCCACGGCGACAATCTCCGGGGTGAGCCCATAGCCGTATTCAAAGCGATTGGGCACCAGGTAATCCACCCGGGCCGCCCCCATGGCCCGCAAGGCCCGCAGCGCAAGGGCGGTGCTGGTGGCGCCATCGGCGTCGAAGTCTCCCACCACGAGGATCGACCAGCCCTCTTCCAGTGCCTGGTGCAGCAGGGCACTGGCCGTCTCGACTCCGGACAGCGACTGGGTGGGGGCCAGGCCTGTCAGCGCATGATCCATCTGCGCCGGGTCCTGGATACCCCGGTGCGCATAGAGGCGGGTGAGCAGGTCGGCTCCCTGAGGGGTTTCGCTGGGGCGCTGCAGTCGTCGGTGGGCCTTCATCGGGTTTCTCCTCCCAGCAGATCATTCAAGGAGCGGGGGCGACGCCAGAACTGCCAGCGCGCTGTGGGGCCCAGAACGGCGATCGAGCCATCCCCGGCATGCAACTGAAGACTGCGCACCCTACCCTGCTGGACGGCCTTGAGAAGCGGCTCGAACCATGCCTGCTCAAGAGCCTCCATCCCCATTCGCCAGGCCTCGATGTCGTCGTAGGCGGCTGCCGCCCATACGTCTTCCAGGACCACCAGGCGCTCTTCCTCAGCGCTGGTTTCCAGCAAGGCGTCAGCACCTTCCGTGAGCGGCTGGCAGGGTACCCGGCCCCACTGGCACAGCCCCTCAAGCAACCGACCCTGCCCGAATACGGCGGCCAGCGGGGCCTGGGCGGGTGCCGATGGCAGGGGGTCCTCTCCCCAGATCCACAGACTGTTGATGGGATGACGGCCCCGCCCTTCCCGCTCCTGATTCACCGGGGCGGGATACAGCAGCATCTGGAGCTCATTCAAATCCTGCAGCCACGCATTGGCGTGGGGGCCCTTCCTGGGCAAGAGTCGGCCAACGCGTTGGCCGACCGCCGCAGACAGCGGCTGGGTTTCCAGGCCCGGATCCGCATCGTCGGGGAGATGGATATGCCAGTGATCAGGCGCCGAGGCCTTCAGTGTCCAGGGGCGATGTGCGAAATGTTCGTTCACCAGCGTCGCCAGTGCCTCGGCCTCAGGCGATGACAGATTCAGTTGGGAGGCCTCCGTCAGCACCAGGTCGTCGATGCCCGCCTCCAGGTACACGGGTTCTGCACACAGCCAGCGGCCGGTGAGCGGTTCGTCGGGATGGCAGGCCATGCGTGTCAGGGCCCCGGCGGGGATGCCGTCGCTGATACCAAAGAGCCGACACAAGGCAGTCTCGCGGGGCAGGCCCCGGGAGGGATGCAGATCCCCTCTGGACAACAGCCATTCAAGCGCCGGATAGCGTCCCACCTCCCCATAGGATGCGAGCCATTCCGGTACCTTGTGCAGCAGACCGGGGATGAACAGGTGCAGTACGGGTTGGGTCACGGCGGCTCCTGATGAATGCGCGGGATAAGGGGCGCGGATCTATTTGCCGGGCTGTTCAATCCTGTCCGGGTTGGCCCAGCGCGCCAGCACAAAGGCCAGCACGATTGCCGGCATGCCGATCAGGGCCGAGGAGATGAAGAACCAGAACCAGTCAATATGCTCCACCAGCACGCCGGTGAATCCGGCCAGGAACTGCCCGGGCAGGGTCATCAGGGAGCTGAACAGGGCGTACTGAGTCGCTGTATAGGCCGTATTGGTCAGGCTGGAGAGATAGGCGATGAACACCGAGATGGCCAGCCCTCCACTGATGTTGTCCGCCATGATGGCCACCACCAGACCATACGTCTCGGGGCCGAGCATGGCCAGCCAGGAGAAGGTCAGATTGGTGATCGGGGCCAGAAAGGCGGTGAAGATGAGCATGCGCATGATGCCATAACGCACCACCAGCAGGCCGCCCAGGGCCGCCCCCGTGAGCGTCATGGCCAGCCCGAAGGCGGCGGCTACATTGGCGATCTGGGTCTTGGTGAAACCCAGGTCCAGATAGAAGGGGTTGGCCATCACACCCATGAAGATATCGCTGATGCGAAAGGTGCCGATGAACAGAAGAATCAGCAACGCCACCCACCCAAAGCGTTTCATGAAATCGGCAAAGGGGCAGATCACCGCACCGATGAACCAGGCCGTCAGGCCACGACGCCAACCCTGGTGACGAGTGCGCTGCAGATACTCCACCACACGCTGCTCCATGCGCTGGGTGGTCCGATCCACGGTGACCTCGGGTTCGCGGATGATGAGCGTGGTGATCAGCCCCACCCCCATGAGCAACCCCATCACCCCATAGGCAATGCTCCAGTTACCCACGGCAGCCAGGTGCAGGGCACCCGCGCCGGCGGCCAGCAGGGCCACCCGATAACCAAAGATATAGGACGCCGCCATGGCGCCCTGCCGATCCCGGGTGACTGCCTCGATGCGATAGGCATCGATGGCAATATCCTGGGTGGCGGAACCAAAGGCGGCCAGCACGGCCCAGACGGCCACCAGCCAAAGATGTTGGGTAGGATCGGTCAGGGCCATGCCCAGCAACGAACCACCGATCACCGCCTGCGCCAGGAGCATCCAGGCCCTGCGCCGGCCAAACCAGCGGGTGAGCAAGGGCAACGCCAGTCGGTCCACCACCGGGGCCCAGAAAATCTTGATGGAGTGGGCCATACCCACCCAGCTGAGAAAGCCGATGGCCGCCAGCTCCACCCCCAGGTCGCGCAACCAGGCGGTGAAGGTGCCGCCCACCAGCAGCAGCGGCAGACCCGCGGCAAATCCCAGGAACAGCATGCCGATCACCCGGGGATGGCGATAGACGGCAAAGGCACTGCGCCAGCTGCGTTGCGTATGAGGGGTATGCATCAGGGGCCGAATCAAAAAAGCCCGGCAAGGCCGGGCTTTTTGAGGACTTTTGGTCGGGGCGAGAGGATTTGAACCTCCGACCACCTGCACCCCATGCAGGTGCGCTACCAGGCTGCGCTACGCCCCGAAAGAGTGCCGCATTATAGGGAACTCAGGTCGGTTTGGGAAGGGGCTGTACCGGCCTATTTATGCTCCCCGGACTGGGGTGGTTTCTGCTTGAGGATCTGCAGTACTTCCTCCAGTTCGATGCGCATCTGGCGGATGATCTGCTGGCTCTGGGTGGTATCTTCCTTGGCTTCCTGACCGGAGAGCTTCTGCCGGGCTCCCCCGATGGTGTAACCCTGCTCATAGAGCAGACTGCGGATCTGGCGAATCAGGATGACATCCTGACGCTGGTAGTAACGACGGTTACCGCGGCGCTTGACCGGTTTGAGGGAGGGGAACTCCTGCTCCCAGTAGCGGAGCACATGGGGCTTGACCCCGCATAATTCGCTGACCTCGCCGATGGTGAAATAGCGCTTGCCGGGAATGGCCGGCAGCTCGCTGTTATTGCCCGCTTCCAGCATAGGACTCAACCCTCGCCTTGAGTTTTTGCCCGGGGCGGAAAGTCACCACGCGGCGGGCGGATATGGGAATCTCTTCGCCTGTCTTGGGATTTCGCCCGGGACGCTGGTTCTTGTCGCGGAGGGTGAAATTGCCAAAGCCCGACAATTTCACCTGCTCGCCGCGCTCCAGCGCCGTGCGCACTTCCTCAAAGAACAACTCAACGAGTTCCTTGGCCTCACGCTTGTTGAGCCCCAACTCATCGAAGAGTTGCTCCGCCATTTCCGCCTTGGTCAGTGCCATTGCTCAAGCCCTGAGGGTCGCCCCAACCTCTTCTTGTAATTTATCCACGACAGCAGTAATCATGTCGTCCACCTGACTGTCGGTTAGAGTGCTGGATAAATCCTGTAAAATCAAGCCCAAAGCCAGGCTTTTTCTTCCTTCAGGTACGCCTTTTCCGGTATACACATCGAACAGGCTCACCTGCTGAAGGGCGCTGTAGTCCATGGACTCGATCACCTGCACCACCCGGGCGGCCGGCACGGCCTCATCCACCAGTATCGCCAGGTCCCGACGGATGGCCGGGAACCGGCTCTGGCCCCGGAATGTGGGCACCGCACCCCGGCTGATGGCCTCCAGCTTCAACTCGAACAGATACATGCTGGTGTCCAGGTCCAGCCAGTCTTCCAGGTCCGGGCTCAGGGTGCCTGCCCAACCGATGATCTGGCCATCCAGGCGCAACTCGGCGGACTGACCAGGATGCAGGGCCGGATGCTCACAGGCCTGCCATTCCACGCGCCGGTCAAGGCCAGCCAGCCCCAGCAGGGACTCCACATCCCCCTTCATGTCGAAGAAGTCGGCGGTGCGGTCCGGCTGTCCCCACTGATTCGGCCATGCCGGGCCACAGACCAGCCCTGCGATCATCTTTTCCTGTTTGAGCTCATTGCCTTCGGGTACAAAGCTCAGGCCGATTTCGAACAGGCGCAAGCGGTCCTGCTGGCGATTGAGATTGTACTGCGCCGCCTTCACCAGCCCCGGCCACAAACTGGTCCGCATCACGGCCAATTCCGAGGAGATGGGGTTGGCGAGCTTCAACGGGGTCACGGCCGGAGCAAAGCGGGCTTGCCAGGCCTGATCCACAAAGCTGAAGGTCACTGCCTCCAGATAACCCAGATCCGTCAGACAGGCACGCATGCGACGCGGCGGCACCCGCGCCTCGTCCAGCCAGGTCACCTGGGGTTGTACTGCAGGCAGTTGAGTGGGCAGATCATCGTAACCGTGTACCCGGGCGATCTCTTCCACCAGGTCTGCCTCGATGGCCAGGTCGAAACGGAAAGACGGGGGTGTGACCTGCCAGGACGTCTGCGCATCGGTTACCTGGCAGCCCAGACGGGTCAGGATCTCCTGCATGGCCTGCGTGCTGATGTTCGCACCCAGCAACTCATTGGTCCGCACAGGCCGAAAGTCGATCGTGGCTCGCACCGGAAGATGTCCTTCACTCTCTGCCACCTGCGCGGGCCCCGGCTGCCCTCCAGCAATCTCGCAGAGCAGCTGCGTGGCACGTTCCAGGGCCCGGGACGGCAGCTCAGGATTCACGCCCCGTTCAAAGCGATGGGAGGAATCGGTATGCAAACCATGGTGACGGGCCCGGCCTGCCACCGCCATGGGGGCAAAGTGGGCTGATTCCAGGAAAACATCCCGGGTCGCGTCGGTCACACCACTGGCCGCGCCCCCCATGATGCCCGCCAGGGCCAGGCACTTCTCCTCGTCGGCGATCACCAGATCATCACCGCTCAGGGTGAGATCCTTCTCGTCCAGGAGCTTGAGTGCTTCGCCCTCATGGGCGCGGCGCACGATGAGGGTGCCCCGCAATACCGACAGATCGAAGGCATGCATGGGCTGACCCAGTTCCAGCATCACGTAATTGGTCACATCCACCAGGGGCCCCAGGCTGCGGAGGCCAGCGCGGCGCAGCCTTTCCTGCATCCAGATGGGCGTGGCTGCGGTGGCATCCACACCACGCACCACCCTGCCAGCGTAACGGGGGCAGTCCGCGGGAGCATCCAGGCGCACCGGGAAAATGTCATCGCAGGCTGCCGCAACCGGCGTGGTTTCCACGGCCTTGAGTGGCTTCCTCGTCAGGGTGGCCACCTCACGGGCGACCCCCGACAGGCTCAGGCAATCAGCCCGGTTGGGAGTCAGGTCCACCTCAAGAATCTGGTCATCCAGGCTGAGGAGTTCGCGCAGGTCCTGCCCCACGGGCGTATCCGCCGGCAATTCCATCAGGCCCTCGCTGGCCTCGGACAGGCCCAGTTCACGGGCAGAACAGAGCATCCCGTGGGACGGGGCACCCCGCAGCTTGACCTTCTTGAGCTTGAAATCATTGGGCAGCGTGGCACCCACAGGCGCAAAGGGAACCTTCATCCCCTCGTGCACATTGGGGGCACCGCAGACCACGGGTATCGGTTCGCCGCCGCCATCGTTCACCAGGCACAGGCGCAGTTTATCGGCGTCCGGGTGCTGCTTCACGGAGAGCACCTGCCCCACCACCACCCCGGCAAACGAAGCGGCCGCCGGTTCGATGGCATCCAGTTCCAGGCCGGCCATGGTCAGGCGATGCCCCAGTTCTTCCACGGTCAGGCCATGGTCCACCCACTGGCCGAGCCAATGATTGCTGATTCTCATGAATGACTACCCTTTAAACTAGACGAACTGGCGCAGGAAGCGGACGTCGTTATCGAAGAACAGACGCAGGTCGTTCACGCCGTAGCGCAGCATGGCCATGCGTTCCACCCCCAGGCCGAAGGCAAAGCCGGTGTAGCGTTCGCTGTCGATGCCCACATGCTCAAAGACATTGGGATGCACCATGCCGCAGCCCATGACTTCCAGCCAGCCGGTGTGCTTGCACACCCGGCACCCGTTTCCGCCGCAATGCACGCACTGGATGTCCACTTCAGCCGATGGCTCCGTGAAGGGGAAATAGGAGGGCCGAAAGCGGGTTTGCAGGTCGTCCTGCTCGAAAAAGGCTTTCAGGAAGGCATCCAGCACGCCCCGCAACTGGGCAAAGGTGACGCCCTCATCCACCAGCAATCCTTCCACCTGGTGGAACATGGGGCTGTGGGTAAGATCGGAGTCGCAACGATACACGCGCCCTGGCGCAATGATGCGAAGCGGCGGGGCCTGTCCCTCCATCACCCGCACCTGCACCGGTGAGGTGTGGGTGCGCAGCAGGGTGCCAGCGTCGAAATAGAAGGTATCGTGCATCGCCCGGGCCGGGTGATGCGAGGGAATATTGAGGGCCTCGAAGTTATGGTAGTCGTCCTCCACCTCCGGGCCTTCGGCGACATGGAAACCAAACTGCCCCAGCAATTGCTCCATGCGTTCAATGGTCAGCGTGACCGGATGCAGACCCCCCGGCTCCTGGCGACGTCCCGGCAGGGTGACATCCACTGTCTCGGAGGCCAGGCGTGCCTCGCGGGCGGCAGCTTCCAGCACACTGCGCTGCTGATCCAGAGCCTGATTGACCAACTGCTTGGCCTGGTTGATGGCCTGCCCCGCCTGCTTGCGGTGTTCCACCGGCAGGGATCCGAGGGTCTTGAGTTGCTCGGTGATCACGCCCTTCTTGCCCAGAAAGTGGACGCGCAGGTCTTCGAGATTGCGCAGATCCTTGGCGCCCTTGATGGCATTGAGCGCCGCTTCGGTCAGTTTGGAGAGGGATTCCACGTGATGCTTTCCGTCGTTGGCAGTGAAAACAAAAAAGGGGAAAGGCAAGGCCTTTCCCCTTTTACGTCGCGCGCCCCCTGAGGGTGCAAATTAAAGGGCAGCCTTCGCCTTTTCGGCAATGCGACCGAAAGCGGCAATGTCATGCACGGCCAGGTCGGCCAGCACCTTACGGTCGATTTCGATACCAGCCTTGTCCAGGCCGTGAATCATGCGGCTGTAGGACAGGTCGAACTGGCGGGCGGCCGCGTTGATACGGGCAATCCACAAGGCGCGGAACTGGCGCTTGCGCTGACGACGGTCGCGATAGGCATACTGACCGGCCTTGGTGACGGCCTGGACAGCAACGCGATAGACGTTACCACGGGCACCATAGTAACCCTTCGCCTTCTTCAGCACCTTTTTGTGCCGGGCGTGGGCGGTTACACCTCTTTTGACTCGGGGCATCTCTCGTACTCCTGGTGAAGAATCGGTTTAGCGGTGGGGCAGCATCTGGCGAACAGCAGCCACATCCGAAGGATGGACATGGGAGGCCGACCGCAACTGACGCTTACGCTTGGTGCTCTTCTTCGTCAGGATGTGACGACGATGGGACTGGCCGCGCTTGAACGCACCCGCCCCGGTCTTGGTGAAGCGCTTGGCGGCGCCTCGGTTGGTCTTCATCTTCGGCATCTTCGAACTCCTGGTAAGGCCGCCTTCACGGCGGTCCTGTTGATCAGGACACACAGGTGTACCGGAACCCGTGCGTCCGTTTTATTCGTTACTTCTCTACTTGCTACTTCTTCTTGGGGCCGAGCACCATGATCATCTGGCGACCTTCCATCTTGGGTCGCTGTTCCACAGTGGCAAGTTCTTCCAGATCCTGTTCGATCCGGTCCAGCAGCTTGCCACCCAACTCCTGGTGGGCCATTTCGCGACCACGGAAGCGGATGGTGACCTTGCACTTGTCCCCATGTTCCAGAAACCGGGTGAGATTTCGGATCTTGACGTTATAGTCGCCCTCATCGGTGCCCGGGCGAAACTTCACTTCCTTGATCTGAACCTGTTTTTGATTCTTCTTGGCAGCCTGCGTCTTCTTGCTCTGCTCGAACTTGAATTTGCCGTAGTCCATGACCCGACAGACCGGTGGGTCGGCGGTCGGAACGATCTCGACCAGGTCGAGTTCAGCCTCCTCGGCAATCTTCATGGCGTCGCGAGTCTGCATGACCCCCAGGTTCTCTCCGTCCTCGGCAATGAGGCGGACCTGCGGGACGCTGATCTGCTCGTTCAGTCGGTTCTCTTTTCCAGCGCTGATACTTTAATCCTCCACAATGGTTCGACCGCGATCCGCCACTTCCCGGGACAAACGCTGGATGAGCACATCCAGGTCCATGGTTCCCAGGTCTTGCCCGGTGCGGGATCTTACGGCCACGGATCGGGTTTCCATCTCCCGGTCTCCCAAAACCAGAAGGTAGGGCACCCGCTGCAAAGTGTGCTCGCGGATTTTAAAGCCGATCTTCTCGTTTCTCAAGTCCATTTCAGCTCTAAGGCCTTGCGCTCGCAGGGTTTGCACCACTTCCCGGGCATAATCGTCCTGCCGATCGGTGATGGTGAGCACCTGGGCCTGTACCGGTGCCAGCCACAGAGGGAAGGATCCAGCGTAGTGCTCGATGAGCACACCGAAGAAACGCTCCACGGAACCCAGCAGGGCGCGGTGAACCATGATGGGACGACGACGCTGATTGTCATCGGCCACGTATTCCAGATCGAACCGTTCCGGCAGGTTGAAATCCAGCTGTACGGTGGAGCACTGCCACTGACGGCCAATGGCGTCGCGGATCTTGATGTCGATCTTCGGGCCATAGAAGGCTCCGCCACCTTCATCCAGCTCATATTCCAGGCCCTTCTTCTCCAGGGCAGCCCGCAATGCCGCGGTGGCATGCTCCCAGATATGGTCGGAACCCACCGCCTTGTCGGGGCGTGTGGACAGGTTGATGTCGAAGTCGTCGAAGCCGAAGGCCCGCAGTACGTCCAGGGTGAGATCCAGGATGCGCAGGATCTCGTCTTCGATCTGATCCTCGCGGCAGAAGATGTGGGCGTCGTCCTGGGTGAACCCGCGCACCCGCATCAGCCCATGCAGGGCACCGGACATCTCCCGGCGATAGACCGTCCCCATCTCCGCCCAGCGCAGGGGCAGATCCCGGTAGGAACGCAGACGGTCCTTGTACACCAGCACGTGGAACGGGCAGTTCATGGGCTTGAGCTGGAAGGCCTGGTTGTCGTCTTCCATGGGCTCATACATGGATTCGCCATAGAAGTCGGCGTGACCCGAGGTCTTCCACAGTTCCAGGTTGGCGATATGCGGGGTGTACAGGAATTCGTAGCCCGCCCGCTCATGCATGTCGTACCAGAACTGTTCCACAACGCGGCGGATACGGGCCCCGTTAGGGTGCCAGAACACCAGGCCACCGCCAGCCTCGTCCTGGATCGAGAACAGGTTCAGCTCCTGGCCAATGCGACGATGGTCCCGGCGCTCCGCCTCGGCCAGGCGATGCAGGTAGTCTTCCAGTTGCTGCTTGTTGGGCCAGGCGGTGCCGTAGATGCGCTGGAGCATTTCGTTTTTGGAATCGCCCCGCCAATAGGCGCCGGCCACCTTGGTCAGCTTGAAGGCCTTGAGCTTGCCGGTGCTGGGCACGTGGGGTCCACGGCACAGGTCCACGAAGTCGCCCTGGGTGTACAGGGAAATGTCCTCGTTCTGGGGGATGTCCTCGATGATGCGGGCCTTGTATTCCTCGCCTTGGGCACGGAAGAACTCCGCCGCCTCGTCCCGGGGCATCACCCGACGCTCCACGGGAAGATCCGCCTTGGCCAGTTCCTTCATCTTGGCCTCAATCTTCTCCAGATCTTCGGGGTGGAAGGGGCGCTCAAAGGCAAAATCGTAATAAAAGCCATCATCGATCACCGGGCCGATGGTCACCTGGGCGCTGGGGAACAGGCTCTTCACTGCATGGGCCATGAGGTGGGCCGTGGAATGACGGATCATCTCCACCCCTTCAGGGTCCCGGTCGGTGACGATGGCCAGGCGGGCATCCTCATCGATGCGATGGCTGGCATCCACGAGGCGGCCATCCACCTTGCCGGCCAGAGTGGCCTTGGCCAGACCACGACCGATGTCGGCGGCCACATCGGCCACGCTCACGGCATCATCGAAGCGGCGCTGGCTTTCGTCGGGAAGGGTGATTACGGGCATATCAGGACTCTCCTGCGCCGGCCTGTACGCGGGGCCGTGCGCGTTGCTGTATTCGGGGGCGATCCCCACTAAAAAGGCCGCAAACCATGGGCCCTTCAGAGGCGGGGTTTGCAGCCTGAGCTGCGTATCATTTCGCCCGGATGGATTGAATCCGAGAACGGTACTCAGGCTAAAGGATTCCGGCCTTCAAGACAAGGCGGTTCAGCGACGGCGGGCGGGACGCTGCAGGGCCCGCACGGCAATGGATCGACAGGTGGCGGCATCATGTCCGCCCTCGGCAATGACCTGCAAGGCCTTGACCAGATCAACGATCTGCTCGCCGTAGCGGATGCCGTCGATGCAGACTGACTCGGGGCGGTGCCGGTCGGCGCCGGTGATCCGAATCTCGCGGGGGACACCACTTGCCTCCTCCGACGCCGGCTCTTCCGGCTCGCCGGACGCTTCGGGCTGCGGGCCCGGGGCCTTTGCCTCGGCGGGGGCATCCCCGTACCCCTCCTCGCGGACCCGATCCATGATGTCCTGACGTTCGCCATCGGTGAACCGCGTCCAGGCGGCGATTTCCAGGATGGTGCGACCGCAGCCGATGCACCGACCCTCCTCGGTCTGGCAGACATGGATGCACGGGCTCTGCATAGGATCAAAAGGCTCCTTGGGATCGCTGGCCACCGTCATCCTGACCCGCGCGCTTTCCATCAACACGAATGAGTCACCGTCCCTCAGGTACCGCAGAAGGTCTGGTGGACGCGTTCTTCCGGTCGGGCCGGCAGCATGAAGGCCTCCTCTCCGGGGTGTTCATCAAATGGCTGCGTAACCAGGCCAAGCAGATGCTCGAACGGACCAAAGTCCGCCTCGGTGACGGCGGCCACAATGGCCTGTTCCACGCGATGGTTGCGCGGGATGTACGCCGGGTTGGCACGTCGCATGCGAGCCCCCCGCTCAGCAGCCCCATCGGGTTCACGGGCCACCCGGGCCTGCCAGCAGGGCAGCCATACATCGAAGGGCTGGGCATGATTGAACAGCGACCTGACACGGGTATGGACCTCCGCACCCGCAGCCAGATCACTCAGATGACGGAAGGTCAATGTGAAGTCCGCTTCCTGTTTGCGCATCACGTCCAGCAGTTCACGCACCAGTTCCAGGTCGCTGTCTTCTTCCGTCTGAAGTCCCAGCTTGCTGCGCATGCCGGCCAACCAGTGCGTGGAGATCCTGGCCGGGAACGCCTCCAGGATCTGCGTGGCCCGGTCGATGGCCCTGGATGCGTCATCATCGATCAGTGGCAGCAGGGTCTCCGCCAGTCGGGCCAGATTCCATTGGGCAATCTCGGGTTGATTGGCAAAGGCGTAGCGTCCCCGCTGGTCGATGAAACTGAACACGGTACCGGGATGGTAAGTATCCATGAAGGCGCAAGGACCATAATCGATTGTCTCCCCGGAAACCGCCATATTATCCGTGTTCATCACACCATGGATGAAGCCCACCAGCATCCAGCGGGCCACCAGTTCCGCCTGACGCTCGGCGGCCGACTCCAGCAGGGCAAGATAAGGGGACGATGCCCCCTGGGCTTCGGGATAGTGGCGCTCGATCACATGATCCGCCAGGGATCTTACTGCGGCGTGATCACCGCGTGCGGCAAAGTACTGGAAGGTGCCCACGCGGATGTGGCTACGGGCCACCCGGGTCAGCACCGCCCCGGGCAATGGTTCTTCCCGGTACACCGCCTCACCGGTGGTGACCATGGCGAGGGCTCGGGTGGTGGGGATGCCCATGGCATGCATGGCTTCGCTGAGCAGGTATTCACGCAACACAGGCCCCAGTGCCGCACGACCATCCCCCATCCGGGAAAACGGTGTAGGGCCGGAACCCTTGAGCTGAATATCCCGTCGTGCCCCCGTCGGATCCACCACCTCCCCCAGCAAAAGGGCCCGACCATCGCCCAGTTGGGGCACGAAGTGGCCGAACTGGTGACCCGCGTAGGCCATGGCGATAGGTTCGGCACCGGGCAGCAGGGTATTGCCGGCCAGTGCCTGAGCCCACTCTTGCTCCGGCAAGGCATCCGGATCGATGCCCAGCTCTCGACACAACCCCGCATTCAGGGCCCTGAGCCGGGGGGATGCCACAGGCGTCGGGTTCATGCGGACAAAGAAGCGCTCCGGCAAACGGGCGTAGCGATTGTCGAAGGCCACAGGGGATGTCATGGATTCCAGCACGGGCGCAATGGACATGGTGCAACCTTCCAAGTGTCGTGGATGGATAATACCTGATGGTAATTCTCAGGTTAACATCAATCCATCCCACGAGCACGGCGGCGTTGACGCCAGAGCCTGACCGCGCTGGGTGCCAGGGCCAGCAGGGCAAGCCCCGCCAGGGGCAACAGCAATGAAGGCCTGAACACATCGGACGGGCTCAGATCCTCCACCTGGGCCAGGTTGGACAGACCTTCACCCAGGCTGGCGACCACGAACGACAGGGGAATGAGCCCCAGGAAGGTAGCCATCCATACATGCCGGAAGGGAATGGGAAAGATCACCGGCATCAGGTTGATGATCCACGCAGGCACGATCGGGAACAGCCGGGCAGCCAGGATGAAATTGAAGCCATTGGTGGCCACCGTGTCCTGGAACCGCGCCAGGTGGCTCCCCCAGCGTCGATGAATGGCATCGAAAAACAGCCATCGCCCGATACCCCCCACCATCACAGCGCTGGAGGCCGATCCCAGGGCGCTCAACACCGCTCCGACCGGGGCCCCGAACAGGAACCCGCCGGAAAGCATGAGCAGAAATCCGCCGGGAAACGGCGTGACCTTGCCAAAGGTCACCACCAACACATAAATCACTCCGGCCAGCGCTGGACGGGCATCCACTCCAGAGACCAATTGTTCCTGAAAGCCGGCCACCCAACGAACGATGTCGCCACCAAACTGGAATGCCGCCCAAGTGGCCGAACCCAGGAACAGGCCCAGCAGACCCAGAATCCAGGGCAGGTATCTTGTAGGGATGCTCGGGATCAAGGGCTTTCACTGAATCACACATGATGGTTTCAGGTCGACGACCGCCACGGTCACATGACCTCCGTCCGCCCCCCGATACGGATACTTCTCCAGAATCATGCGCCCCTGCCCTGCCCCCGAAGCCAGAATGGCAGCGGCCTCCGCCACCGAGGCGGTCCCCATGAGTTGACGCAGCCGCTCGGATGGATGGGGTACAACGACCCCAGCCAAGGCCTCGCCCGGATAGGCATGCACTGTCCAGTCTCGCTCCGATGCCAGAGTCGTGATGGCAGACTCCCCTGCCCGGGCATCCAGCGTGGCCAGGGCAACAACGTCCTCCAGGCACGCATCCACCTGCCCCAGCGCCTCATGCAGCGCGGCCTCCAGGGCCTCTCGGGATATGCCCCTTTGACAGCCGATCCCCACCAATAGGCTGGGCGCTTTATCAAACTGACTCAGGGATTTTGGGGTGAGTTTGGACATCGCTTAAAACCAGGTTTATCAGGGGATCTTTTTTCCCTGCCGCCGATAATGTGTATCATGAAAGTCAGGCTCAAGCAGCCGGGCGCGGCTTCAATGGCGCCTCAAACTCTGTATGGAGGATATCGATGAGTAACGAGTTCAAGCGTAATCTCCCCAAGATCCTGGTCGGTACCTGCCTGGCATTTGGTTTGGCGGCCGCGCCGCTGAGCGCCGCTGCCGACAAGGGCCGGATCAACATTCCTTACGTGGAATGGGCCGACGCCGTGGCCAGCACCAACGTGATGCGCGTGGTTCTGGAAGAAGCCGGCTATGACGTTCGCACCACCTCCGTCAGCGCCGCTGCCATGTGGCAGTCCGTGGCCAGCGGTGACCAGGACGCCTTCGTGGCCGCCTGGCTGCCCACCACTCACGCCAGCTATGTGGAAGAACTGGGTGATCGCGTGGATGATCTGGGCCCGAACCTGGAAGGGACCCGAATCGGTCTGATGGTACCCACCTACGTCGAAATTGATTCCATTGATGAGCTCAACGACCATGCCGGCCAGTTTGGCCGCCAGATCATTGGTATCGACCCGGGTGCCGGCATCATGAGCACCACGGAGAAAGCCGTGGAAGAGTACGACCTGAACCTGCGTCTGGTGGAAGGCTCCGATGCCACCATGACCGGCGTGCTCTCCAACGCCATCCGCACCAACGACTGGGTGGTGGTCACCGGCTGGACCCCGCACTGGAAGGAAGGTCGCTGGGACCTGAAATATCTGGAAGACCCCAAGGGCGTCTACGGTGGTGAGGAAGCCATCCATACCGTGGTGCGCACCGGCCTCAAGGAAGACATGCCCGAGGCTTACGCCATCCTGAACAACTTCAACTGGACCGCGGATCAGGTGGCTGATCTGATGGTCATGAACGAGGAAGGCGGCGACCCCTACGAAAATGCCAAGGAATGGGTTGAGCAGAACCGCGACATCGTGGACGCCTGGCTCCAGTAACATCGTGACCGACCCTGAACCCCTCTCCCGTCACGGGAGAGGGGTCAAGCCGACCAATCGCGAACCTGGCCGGCAATCCTAACGGGGTTCCAGTCGATACAACCCGCCATCCGATTCATCACTGAGCACATAGATGTAGCCATCCGGTCCCTGACGCACATCCCGTACACGGCCGACATCGCCGTGCAATAGTTCCTCCGCGTGAATCACCGTCTGATCCTCCACCACCAAACGCAAGATGCGCTGGGCGCGCAAGCCGCCGGCCAGCAGATTGCCTTCCCAGGCTGAAAACCGATCGCTGTCGACGACGGCCAGTCCGGACGGCGCCAGCGTGGGCAGGAACTCGAACACCGGCTCCACCATGCCTTCCTTGTGCCGGGCCTCGGCATCCGGGAACGCCTCCTCCGTCCGATAATCCCGACCCAGCGTGACCGTGGGCCAGCCGTAGTTGTTGCCTGCCTCGATCAGATTGAGTTCGTCCCCGCCGCGGGGGCCGTGATCCGTCGCCCACACCTCACCCGTTCCCGGGTGCAGGGCAATCCCCTGGATATTGCGCAGGCCATAGGCATGAATCTCCGGTGCGTAGGCATCATCCCCCACAAACGGGTTGTCATCCGGCACGGAGCCATCGTCGTTCAGCCTCACCACGCTCCCTGAATGATCCAGGGTATCCTGTGCCCGGGGAGGCTCGGCGCCCCGATCGCCGATGGTCATCAGCAGCGTGCCATCTTCCAGAAACACCACCCGGGAGCCGTAATGGCGACCCGGCCGCGTGTACTCGTTGGATTCGAACAGGGGCTCCACGTCCACCAGCTCGTGGCCATCCAGCCTGGCCCGTATCAGAGCGGGCACCGTGCCCCGCCGATCCCCCCTGGAGTAGGTGATGTAGATCCAGCCGTTGTTCTCGTAGTCGGGATGCAGCACCACATCCAGCATGCCTCCCTGATTGGTGGCATGAAAGTCCGGCAGGCCCGTGACACGGGTCTGGGTGCCATCCTCAATGGCCACCATCCCTTCCGATCGTTCGGTGACCAGTTGACGTCCATCCGGCAGGAAGGCCACGGCCCAGGGGTGCGAAAGACCCGAGGCGACCCTCACCAGGTCGAACGTCTGGTATTCGGTACTGACACCTTCTCGCACCACTTCCTGGGCGGAGACCGTACCCACAAGACTCACGGTGAGTGCCAGCGCCATGGACGGGTGTCGATAACGATGCTTCATGCTCTCGCACCTCCTTTCTTCGGATTGTTCGATCTTAGAAGGACCAGCGCTCCACATGTTCAACGGGTTTGCGTTCCCCCAGTGTCTTCATGCCCTTGACCGAACGCACGATGAGCCACACGGCCCAGAACAGCAGCACGAGCCAGCCGATGAACACCGCGGCCAGCAGAATGCCTGGAATGAGAAAGGCCAGCCCCATCCAGAACGTGCGGATCTGGAATCGATAGTGTGTCTTCAGCCAGTCCGGCGCCGAGCCCTGGTAGATGTAGGCAATGATCACCCCGATAATGCCCGTGAAGGTGACAAAGGGCCCCAGGATATACAGGATGTACACGACCTTGGGCATGAGAAGGTCATCCGAATGCGGGTTGGTGGTCACGGGCGCCGGGGTTTCTTCTGCCATGGGTCTTTGCTCCTGAAATTGGGGTAAAGGCTCAGCATACTCAATCCAACCCCTCCGGGGTAAGATGTCGCATCGCAAGAAACTCACCCCTTCGTCGTGCTGTCCCTGAGGGTGAATCCGGCAAATGATGGGAGTTCTCATGGCATTCGATACCGAACAGGAACCCGGCATGACTGAATCCGTCGCCCCCGAGACCCGGGGCTTTCGCCTCAACCACTGCATGTTGCGCATCAAGGATCCGGAACGTGCCCTGGCCTTTTACAGCCAGGTATTCGGCATGCGTCTGCTGCGTCGTCTGGATTTCCCCGAACTGGAGTTCTCACTGTATTTCCTTGCCCGACTCGAGGATGGCAAGACACCCCCGGAGGATGAGGCCCAACGGACCGAGTGGACCTTCAACCAGGAAGGCATCCTGGAGCTGACCCATAACTGGGGCACGGAAAAACAGGCGGATTTCAGCTACCACGATGGCAACTCGGAACCCCAGGGGTTTGGGCACATCTGCTTCTCGGTGCCGGATCTTGACGTGGCCGTGCGCTGGCTGGACGACAACCAGGTGCCCTTCGTCAAGCGCCCGGATGAAGGTGGTCTGAAGGATGTGGCCTTTGTCACGGACCCGGACGGTTACTGGATCGAAGTCATCGAGCCTGCCCGCCTGAGCGGCATGGGGCGTCGCTGAGGGCATGTCCTGCCCCCTGTGCGGGAAGTCACGCCCCTGGCTCTATGCTCATGTGAACACGAGTGACTATTTCCTGTGCCGTGAATGCCGTCTGGTGTGGCTCGACCCGGTACGCTGGCTCTCATTGGCGGGGGAGAGGGAGTACTACGCCACCCACCGCAATGATCCCGGGGACCGTCATTACCGCACTTTTCTGTCGCGTCTGAGAGACGCCCTCTGGCCCCGGCTGAGCGTGGGGGCCAGAGGGCTGGATTACGGTTGCGGCCCAGGGCCTGCCCTGTCGCGGATGATGGAAGAGAAGGGTTTCCCGACCCAAGACTACGACCCGGTCTTCTTCCCAAACCAGGCGGCCGTGGCGCAGCGCTATGATTTCATCACCTGCAGCGAAACCGCCGAGCATTTTCGGGCGCCGGGGGTCGAGTTCGAGCGCCTGGACACCCTGCTGCGCCCGGGAGGGTGGCTGGGGGTGATGACAGGCTTTCGCCCGGCAGACGCGCATTTTCCGCGCTGGCATTACCGGCGTGACCCCACCCACATCTGCTTTTACTCGCCGGACACCCTGGCCTGGATCGCCCGGCGTCATGGCTGGCGACTTGAGATCCCGACAGAGCATGTCGCCCTGTTCCAGAAATAAGGCACCCTCACACCCTCACCCGGGTAAAGTCCTCTGCCTCCTCCACCGGCGGTGAGGAAAATTCCAGAAACGTCCGGTAAAGATGCTGAGCGTCTCCTATCTCCTTTCCGGAACCGGCACGCAATAATCCCAGAACGATGAACAGCACGTTCGTGCGCTCGGGAAAGGCCCCCAGGTCCGAGCCCTCCGAGTGCTCAAGATATCGGCTGATCATGGTTTCCGCCTTGCGGTTCTCCCCATGCATGATCTGCAAGGCCACCAGGTCATACAGCACGCCCAGCGTCATGCACTGGCTGACGTTCTCCAGGCGCATCAGAACACCGTAGGCCTGGGAAAGGTCATCCAGGGCGGCCCGGAAGTTGCCCAGGGACTTGTGCAGGCAGGCCAGATCCACCATGGCCTTGAATACCTCCAGATGGTCCGGGCCATGGTGTTGACGTTTGCGTTCCAGCACCCTGCGTAGCCAGGCTTCTGCCTCGGAAGGCTGTTGGGATTCGAAATAGGCCAGGGCCAGGTCGCGCATCAGGATCATGATATTGCCCTCCTCGATGCCGCTTGCCTGTTCGGCCAGCTCCAGCGAGCGCTGGAAGTGATTGATGGCCTCCTGGCGCTCCCCCCGGGCCAGATGATCGGTGGCAATCTGGTGCATCAGCTCGGCCAGCATGGCGTGGTCGGGGCCACGCACCAGCCGCGCGCGGGCCAGCACCAGGTCGCCATCCCCGCGCTGCGCCTCCCCCTGCAGGGTGACCACCCGGGGCACATTGTCGTACAGCCAGGGGTTGTCGGTCAGCGTCCAGTACGGCCCCTTGTCGTCGATGGAAAAGATCGAGTCATCCAGGGTGCGCCGCAGACTGATCCCCTTGCGGGTATACAGCGACTTGAGTTCTCTCTCGCTGGGCAGGCGCCAGTCCTTGAACCGACCCTGGCCCTGGCCGGTATTCACCCGCGCCGGCAGGGCTGCAGCCAGTTCCGCATCATGCAACTGGGGGGTACCCGTGAAGATGCCCCCGGGGTGCCAGCGCTCCCCTACGGAATGACAAAACCACTGCAGGCCGGTGCGCACATCCATCACCGTGCCGTCATTGAGGCTGACGTACCTCTCCCGGTGCCCCGCCGGCTCCGGGTTCAGGGCATAAGAGTAGTGGTATGTGTAGTTCCTGGAACTGGCGCTGCCTGGCTGGGCGGACTGATCCGTGAGCTTGCGTACCGTGCGCTGCTCGGCAATCCATTCGTCGTGGGCGCGGCGCTGGTCCGGGTCGGAGAGCACGTTGTAGGCATCGTTGAGGATCTTGGTGATCCGCTCGGCCTTCTCCCGCTGCTGCTGGTTCTTGTCCGGATGCCATTTCTGGGAAAGAAACTTGTACGCCCCCCTTATGACCTCCTGACTGGCGTTCTCGGTCACCTGCAGGTTTTCATAGTGGGTTCTTAGCCGCTTCATGCTGTCCTGTTACTCGAATTGGAGGGTGCTGGCCTGGCGCAGCGCAGATCATAGCCAACTTGAGCCTCCGGGACGAACCCCCTGGGCATCCGGGCCCGGGATTTGAACCTGGAGGGTACATATCCTCTAATGACATGATAAGTTACGTTGCGCGAACGCAAACCCTCATCGGGAGACAAGGTTGAGCAGGATGGATGCGATTGAATCTGATCTGGTCATCATCGGCGGTGGCGGCGCCGGTCTTCGGGCGGCCATCGCCGCCGCCGAGTCGGACCCGGGGCTATCCATAGCCCTGGTCTCCAAGGTGGTCCCCATGCGCAGCCACACCGTGGCCGCCGAGGGGGGCGCCGCCGGGGTCATCCACCCCGACGACACCCTGGACAAGCACTTCGAGGACACCGTCTCCGGCGGCGACTGGCTGTGCGAACAGGATGTGGTGGAGTATTTCATCGGCCAGTGCACCCGGGAGCTCACCCAACTGGAGCACTGGGGCTGCCCCTGGAGCCGTCAGGACGATGGCAACATCAACGTGCGCTATTTCGGCGGCATGAAGTCGCCACGCACCTGGTTTGCCGCCGACAAGACCGGCTTCCATATCCTCCACACCCTGTTTCAGACCTCGCTCAAGTATCCATCCATCCGGCGCTTTGATGAATTCTTTTGCACGGATCTGCTGGTGGAAGATGGACGGGTCCAGGGGGTCCTGGCCTTCAACATCGCTACCGGCGAGAGTGTACTGCTGCGCTGCAAGGCGGTGATCCTGGCCACTGGTGGCGCCAGTCGTGTCTTCGGACAGAACACCAATGCCGGCATCGTCACCGGTGAGGGCATGGGGATGGCCTATGCCCAGGGCGTCCCCCTGAGAGACATGGAGTTCGTTCAATGGCATCCCACCGCCCTGCCCGGTTCCGGCATCCTCATCACCGAGGGGGCCCGCGGTGAAGGCGGCATCCTGCTGAACAAGGATGGCTACCGCTATCTGCAGGACTATGGCATGGGCCCGCTGGATCCCTGGCCCCGCCCACGGGCCATGGAACTGGGCCCCCGCGACCGGGTTTCCCAGGCCTTCTGGCACGAGGATCAGGCCGGTCGCACGGTCAACACGCCCAATGGCAGCGCCGTGCACCTGGACCTGCGGCACCTGGGCGAGAAAAAGATCATGGAACGGCTGCCCATGATCCGGGAACTGGCACTTACCTTCGCCGCCACGGATCCGGTGGACAGCCCCATCCCCGTGCGACCTGCCGTGCACTACACCATGGGCGGCGTGCCATGCGACGCGAATGGTGCCACCCCGCTGCAAGGCCTGTTCGCCGCCGGCGAATGCGCCAGCGTGGGCATTCACGGCGCCAACCGGCTGGGCTCCAACTCGCTGGCCGAATTGCTGGTGTTCGGCCGTGCCGCCGGGGAGTCGGCGGCACGACTGGCCCGGGAGAGCACCACCGCGCCCGCCAACCTGGAGGCTCAGGCAAACGAGGCCGAAGCCCGGCACTTGAAGATGCTCGACACCACCGAGGGCGAGCGAGTGGCGGCGATACGGGCGGAAATGCACGACATCATGGAATCCGGCGTGGGCATCGTCCGCGATGCCGAGCGCATGGGCCAGGCCTGCGAGCGCCTGTCGGCCCTGCGCGAACGCTATCGCCGGGGCGTGAAGCTGGACGACCGGGGGCGCTGCTTCAATACCGAATGGCTCACCGCCATCGAACTGGGCCACACCCTGCAGGTGGCCGAGGCCATGGCGCATTCAGCCCTGGCCCGCAAGGAGTCAAGGGGGGCGCACCTGCGCCAGGATGGGTTCGACAAGCGCGATGATGAGAACTTCCTCTGTCACTCCATGGCCTGGCACCAGGGTGACGGGCCGCCGCGTATTGACCATGCACCGGTCACCATTACCCGCTCCAGCCCGCGGGAGCGTATCTACGGTCGCGACAGCCAGCCCGAACAGCCGGCGCGGGAGGAGTGAGACATGAGCCAGACCCGCACCATCGTGATTGAATGCCTGCGCTTTCATCCGGAGACGGATGAAGCCCCGTACTATCAGAGCTACGAGGTCCCCTTCACGGAAGAAATGTCCGTGCTCGAGGGCTTGCAGTACATCAAGGACCACCTGGATGGCACCCTCACCTTCCGCTGGTCATGCCGCATGGCCATCTGCGGCAGTTGCGGCTGCATGGTCAACGACGAGCCCGTGCTCAGCTGCCAGACCTTCCTGCGGGACTATCACCCGGCCCGTATCCGGGTGGAGCCCCTGGCCCATTTCCCCATCCTGCGGGATCTGGCCATCGACCAGACGGATTTCCTGGCCAAACTGGAGTCGGTGCATCCCTACCTGATCCCATCCACCGGCGACGATCCCGGGGATCAGCCCCGTCACCAGACACCGGATCAGGTCCAGGACTATCTGGGGTATGCACAATGCATCAACTGCCTGCTGTGCTATGCCGCCTGCCCCCAGTACGGCCTGAATGATGCATTCACCGGCCCGGCAGCCCTGGCCCTGCTGCACCGTTACAATGCCGACTCACGGGATGCCGGCAAGGACCAGCGCATGGAGGTGATCAACGCCGAGGAAGGCGTCTGGGGCTGCACCCTGGTGGGGGAATGCTCCGAGGTCTGCCCGAAGCATGTGGATCCGGCCCGGGCCATCAACCAGAACAAGATCGCCAGCACCCAGGACTATTTCCTGCGGTTTCTCAAGCCGAGGGGGCGCCGATGAACCAACCCAGAACCTACACCCGGGGCATGCAGCGCTGGTGGCTGCGCCGCCCCAGCTACCGATTTTATCTGTTGCGCGAGGGAACCAGCGTGGTGATCGCCCTCTACGGGCTGTTCCTGCTGGCGGGCATGGCCGCCCTGGCCGTGGGGCCAGGGGCCTTTGAGACCTGGCGTGGCCTGCTGTTCTCGCCGTTGTCCTGGCTGCTGCACCTGGTGGTGCTGGCCGCCTTCACCTTCCATGCCTGGACCTGGTTCAAGGTGCTGCCCCTGACCGTGCCCCCGGTAAAGACCCGGCGCTTTCCCCGGGGATTTGCGGATGCCACCCTGAACCGTGTCGCCCTGTGGGCCTGGGGCGTGGTGTCCCTGGTGATCCTGGTCGCTGCCATGAGAGGTCTGCAATGAAACCCCGCTCACATGAACCCATCTTCTGGTCCCTGTTCGGCGGTGGGGGCATGCTGGCCGCCCTGGTGGGCCCCATACTGGTGCTGATCATCGGCCTGCTGGTGCCCATCGGCCTGGGCTTCGGGCCCGAGGCCATGAACTACGAGCAGATGCGTGGTCTGCTGGGTCATCCGGTGATGGGCTTCGGGCTGGCCATCCTGATCGCCCTGTTCTTCTTCCATGCGGCACATCGCATCCTGCATACCCTGCATGACCTGGGTGTGCATGCCTCCGAGCGACTCAAACTGATCTGCTACGGGTCGGCCGCTGGCGGGTCGGCCCTGGCCGTGTTGGTTGCACTGGTGCTGGTCTTGAGGGGCTGATCCGCCTCCCAACCCACCACCTGGGGCACGCCGGTGACTTCGTTCAGGGCTGCGCGAACACGCTGCCAGTCCACCCGGGCATCACGCTCACCCACCGCTTCCATGACCCGCTTCACGGCCTCATCCATGCCCTGAGCCTGGTCTTCCAGTTCCTCCAGCGGTGGGTGGGCCTCCAGATACAGAAGCCCTTCCCGCCAGCCCACCTTGATGGGCTGGTTGACGATGTTCACTGAAGTGCCCAGGGACACCCGGGAATACAGCTCGCCGATATCGTCGTTATCCATGCGGATGCAGCCGTGGGTGGAGCGCATGCCGATGCCGGTGGACCAGTTGGTTCCGTGGATCAGGTAGCTGGGGCGGCTCAGCCGGATGGCGTACGCCCCCATGGGGTTGTCCGGTCCCGGCGGCACCACGCGCGGCAGCTCCTCACCCCGCTCGGCATAGGCCTTGCGCACCGAGTCCGGCGGCGTCCAGGTGGGGTTTTCCCGTTTCTCGATCACGTCCAGGGTGCCCACCGGCGTGCCCCAGTCCATACGGCCAATGCTCACCGGATAGCTCACCACCCGGGACTCCCCCTGAGGGAAATAGTACAACCGCATCTCCGGCAGATTGACCACGATGCCCTGGCGCCGGGCATCGGGCAACACGGACTTGTGAGGTAACAGGACCCTGGCGCCCTCTCCCGGGATCCAGGTATTGAGTTCCGGGTTGGCCCGCTGGATGGCCTCAAAGCCCACCTGGTGGCGGCGGGCCACATCGATCAAGGTATCCTCGTAGGCCGCCTCCGCATGACTGAGCTCACCCACCACGTCCACCCCTTCCTCAAGCGCCCAGGACCGCTCGAAGGCGTGCAGTGGCAGGGTGAGCAGGCAAAGCCCCAGGGTCAGGCAGAACGATCGATAGCGCATGGCCTTATCCCTCCACCACGCCCAGCATGCCTTCCCTGAGCTTCTCGATACGATCCCGCAACCGGGCCGCCTCCTCGAATTCCAGGTTGCGGGCGTGTTCGAACATCTGGGTCTCCAAACGGTTGATCTCCTTGGTAGTATCCTTGGGTGACATGCGCCCGTACTCGGCCTCCTGCTCCGCCACCTTGGCATAACGCTTCGGGGCGGCCATGGAGCCACCGGCATAGGCCCCTTCCATGATATCGGCGATGCGCTTTTCCACCCCCTTTGGGGTGATGCCATGGGCCTGGTTGTGGGCGATCTGTTTCTCGCGGCGGCGCTCGGTCTCATCCATGGCCCGCTGCATGGAACCGGTCACCTGATCGGCATAGAGAATCGCCTTGCCATTCAGATTACGGGCGGCCCGGCCAATGGTCTGGATCAACGAGCGATCAGAGCGCAGGAAGCCCTCCTTGTCCGCATCCAGCACCGCCACCAGGGACACCTCGGGCATGTCCAGGCCCTCGCGCAGCAGGTTGATACCCACCAGCACATCGAATTCCCCCAGGCGCAGATCGCGGATGATCTCCACGCGCTCCACGGTGTCGATATCGGAATGCAGATACCGCACCCGGATACCGTGTTCGCCCAGGTATTCGGTGAGATCCTCGGCCATGCGCTTGGTGAGCGTGGTGATCAGCACCCGCTCGTTGGCCTCGACACGCAAGCGGATCTCCGAGAGCACGTCGTCCACCTGGGTGGTGGCCGGCCGCACTTCCACCTCCGGGTCCACCAATCCAGTGGGGCGCACCACCTGCTCCACCACCTGCCCCGACATCTTCTGCTCATAAGGCCCGGGCGTGGCGGAAACGTAGATGGCCTGGGGGGCCAGGGCCTCGAATTCCTCGAACTTCAGGGGGCGATTGTCCATGGCCGATGGCAGGCGAAAGCCGTACTGCACCAGGGTTTCCTTGCGCGAGCGATCACCTTTATACATGGCGCCCACCTGCGGCACCGTGACATGGCTCTCATCGATCACCAGCAAGGCATCTTTGGGCAGGTAATCCAGAAAACAGGGGGGTGGTTCACCGGCCTTGCGGCCCGAAAGGTAGCGGGAATAGTTCTCGACCCCGGAGCAATAGCCCAGCTCCAGCATCATCTCCAGATCAAAGCGGGTGCGTTGTTCCAGGCGCTGGGCCTCCACCAATTGATCCGACTGGCGCAAGGCCTCCAGGCGCTCCCTGAGCTCCACCTTGATCTGGTCCACGGCTGCCAGCAGGGTCTCCCGGGGGGTCGCGTAGTGGGTCTTGGGATAGATGGTCAAGCGCGGCACCCGGCGCAGCACCTCGCCAGTGAGCGGGTCGAAATACGAGAGTTGCTCTATCTCCTCGTCAAACAACTCAACCCGCACGGCCTCGCGCTCGGACTCTGCCGGATGGATGTCGATCACCTCGCCGCGCACCCGGTAGGTGCCGCGCTTGAGCTCCAGGTCATTGCGGGTGTACTGCAATTCCGCCAGCCGGCGCAGCATCTCCCGCTGATCGATCACATCCCCCCGCTTCAGGTGCATCACCATCTGCAGGTAGGCCCGGGGGTCTCCCAGACCGTAGATGGCCGACACACTGGCCACGATGATGGCATCGCGGCGCTCCAGCAGGGCCCGGGTGGCGGACAGGCGCATCTGTTCGATGTGATCGTTGATGGAGGAATCCTTCTCGATGAAGGTATCCGACGACGGCACATAGGCCTCGGGCTGGTAATAGTCGTAATAGGAGACGAAGTATTCCACGGCGTTCTCCGGGAAGAACTCCTTCATCTCGCCATAAAGCTGGGCGGCCAGGGTCTTGTTGGGCGCCATGATGATGGTGGGCCGCTGCGACTTCTGGATCACGTTGGCAATCGTGAAGGTCTTGCCCGAGCCGGTCACCCCCAGCAGAGTCTGGTGGGCCAGGCCCGAGTCCAGGCCGTCCAGCAGGCTTTCGATGGCGGCGGGCTGGTCCCCGGCGGGCTCATAACGGGTGGAAAGGTGGAAAGGTTGCTCCATGGGCTTATCTTATCAGCACAGTTTGAGTATCATTTTAGGTTGATTTTTCCATCCACCAGCATTCCCGGATACCGCCTTGGACATCAAGCTCTCATCCCGCGTTCAGCGCATCAAGCCCTCCCCCACACTGGCCGTCAGCGCCCTCGCCGCCCAGTTGAGGGCCGAAGGACGCGACGTGATCGGCCTGGGCGCCGGCGAACCCGACTTCAACACACCGGATCACATCAAGGAGGCGGGCATCACCGCCATCCGCGAGGGAAAGACCAAGTATACCGCCGTGGACGGCACGCCGGGCTTGAAGCAGGCCATCATTGACAAGTTCCAGCGCGATAACGGTCACAGCTACCAGCCGGATCAGATCCTCGTTTCCTGCGGCGGCAAGCAGAGTTTCTTCAACCTCTGCCAGGCCCTGCTCGATGAGGGCGACGAGGTCATCATCCCTGCCCCCTACTGGGTGTCCTACCCGGACATGGTGCTGCTGGCCGACGGCAAGCCGGTGATCGTCAGCGCGGACCAGTCCCAGGGCTTCAAGATGACGGCCCAGCAACTGGAGGCCGCCATCACCCCGCGCACCCGCCTGGTGGTGATCAACAGCCCCTCCAACCCCACCGGCGTGGCCTACAGCCGCGAGGAACTGGCCGCCCTGGGCGAGGTGATGCTGCGACATCCCAATGTAGTGGTGGCCACGGACGACATGTACGAGCACATGATGTTCCGCGATGCCCCCTTCTGCAACATCCTCATGGCCTGCCCCGACCTGTACGACCAGACCATCGTGCTCAACGGTGTGTCCAAGGCCTACGCCATGACCGGCTGGCGCATCGGCTATGCCGGTGGCCCCAAGCCGCTGATTGCGGCCATGAAGAAGATCCAGTCCCAGAGCACGTCCAACCCCACCTCCGTGGCCCAGGAAGCCGCCCAGGTGGCGCTCAACAGCGACCAGTCCTGCGTGGCCGAGATGTGCAAGGCCTTCCAGGACCGCCACGACTACCTGGTGGAAGCCCTCAACGCCATCCCCGGCGTGGAATGCCTGCCCTCCGACGGCACCTTCTATTCCTTCCCCAGCGTGAAGGGCGCCATGGAGAAGCTGGGCATGGAAAGCGACGTAAAATTCGCCGAGCACCTGCTCGATCAGGTAGGCGTCGCCCTGGTCCCCGGCTCCGCCTTCGGCGCCGAGGGCCACGTGCGCATTTCCTTCGCCACCAGCCTGGACAACCTCAAGCAGGCCGTGGAGCGCATTGGTCGTGCAGTAGGTGCATAAAGGCCCTTGACGAAGCCCGGCGATATCCGTAATATGCCGGGCTTCCAAGCAATTCCCCGGTAGCTCAGTCGGTAGAGCGGGTGACTGTTAATCACTAGGTCGGCGGTTCGAGCCCGTCCCGGGGAGCCAAATAAAAAACGATTCAGGCCACCTTTTTTGGGTGGCCTTTTTCGTTTCTGGGCTCGGGTTTCAAGCGCCCACTCAGAGCACGGACCATCACCGCTGGCGTGCAATTCGTCCTTCCATTTGCTAGGGTCAAGGGAGATTTGAGCCCCGTCGCCAAGGAGGCGCGTGCATGGATGTTGACGATACCCAAGAGGTCGACCCCAGCGGTATGCTGGCTCTCCATCTCACCTGCTCTAGCCCTCTCGCAGGCCCCTCAGGCTATTCCCCTATCTTTGGCAGGAACGGTAGCTTTTGGAGTACCCTAAACCCTCCGGGGTGGTTTTCGTCAATCGGGCCTGCCCTGGACACGCCGTCCGTGCGCACTTCTCTGAGATCCCAAGCTGCCTCCCACATATCATCAATATCCCGGACTCTCTTTCCGTCCTGGGATGTGAAGAAGTTGCCCGATACACAGATTGAAATCCGAGGCTCAAAAGGATGGCGAGACCATGGGAAAGTATTCGAAGATCCGGCAGAAGATCCTGTCGGGCAGCTCAGACACCAATGTTGAATTCTCGGCCCTTTGTCAGCTTCTGGTCCGGCTAGGCTTTGAGGAACGTGTCAGGGGTAGTCATCACATATTTATCAGGGACGACATAGCGGAGATACTCAATCTGCAGCCCAAGGGCAGCAAAGCCAAGCCGTATCAAGTCAAACAGGTCAGGAGCATCCTGGTCAAGCACCGGTTGGGAGAGAGTGATGTCGATTAGGTACGAGCTGATCATCTACTGGAGTGATGAGGACCAGTCCTTCGTCGTGGAAGTTCCAGAATTGCCGGGCTGCATGGCGGATGGAGAAACCTACGAACAGGCCGTAGCTAACGCTCAGCAGGTCATTGAGGAGTGGATCGAGACGGCTCGGGAGCTTGGGCGAGCAGTCCCGGAGCCTCGAGGGCGATTGATGTATGCATAATCGGGGAGATGCCGAAGTAGCCCATCCAACCACGGACATATTCAGTCAGCGTCTTGAGCCGGTGATCCATGGACACGCCCCAGCTCCGGCCGGTGAGCTTTCGCAGCCGGTCACGGAAGTCCTGATAGGGACGCTCGGACTCGGTCTCGCTCGTTGCCGGAGGTTCGGGCTTTCACCGTGTCTCACCCATCACGGTGAGCATCTGGCTACTATGCCGTCTGCTGACTTCTGCCTCATCACGCCAAGCGTTGCCGATTGGCGCTGTCCGGGTCACGGTAGGGTCCGGTGGTGATTCCAGCTCTTTCGGGCTGGCCCTCAGTCCGGCTCCCATAGGGACACGGACCGCAAGTGAGACAGATCTCCCCGAATAAGAACATGAACTTTCAGTGCACATCCGCCGCATTTACCCTATCCCCTGCACCTGATGGGCTTCGTCACCTTGTGCTGACTTACTCGGGGACTGAGCCTTATATGCGATTTACTCGCCCCATCCTCGGGGCTCGCCCTTCGGGGCCAGCCTGCGGCTGTTCAAAATCGCTCCCGGCGATTTTGTCTGTCCGTCGGCTCACACCTTTGCGCTCGGGCTTCCTTCAGACATTCCCTCACGGGTTTGCCCTTGCCGTCGGCTAGTAGTAGTTACATTGGTCCACCGTGTGGACATCACGGGTACTCCTACAGGGGTTTTCACCCCATCAGTTCATGCCCCTGCCGGGCGTACACAAGCTGTAGCAGTTCGCGCCTATCGGCGCCGGACTCGCTACGCTCGCCGCTGCACAAGAACGTTAAGTGCCTATTTCAGGAGGATATCGATGTTAAGCGTCAATGATCTAAAAGGCCTGCTTGAGGTGAATCGCATTGCGACATTGCCGTTCATCGTCGCAGCGTATTTTCAAGAATTTGGCTTTTCTCACTTCCCTGGATGGGTGCCCACGGATCACGGGGTGGTTTCTGTTATCGCCTTCATGGTTTTGGTAGTAGCTGCTTTCCTGGCCTCGTGGGCTGCGTTCGGTCTCTTGAACTATCTAGATTATAAGCTTGGAAGGTTCCAGGGAGTGCTTTGGTCGTTCGCAACCGTAACCTTGCTAAGCTTTGCAGTTTTGGGGCTTTTCATTGCGGGCGATGGCACGAGTATACATATGTCATGGTTTGTCGCCGCGGGCGCAGGCGGCTTATATCTGCTGGATGTAAAACGTAAGACGGATGCTGAGATCGCTCGAAAAACCACTTAATCAGATAGCCGGGGGTTTTCTCCCCCGGCCTCCACAACACCCCGCATGCGGGTCTGCACGGGGCGTTTCCTCCGGAGTTCAAAGGACTATGTTGAAGTCAACTCGTCAGGTGTTGGCCAATGAGTAACGAGACTCTGAGTGCTGAGGAGCTTGGCAACAAGCTGCTCCAATCTGTTAAGGAAATGAAAGCAGGCAACGCTGCACGCGTCAGTCGTGTGGAGCCAAATGAGGTGGCAGAGGCTCGTGGCAAGACTGGCCTCACACAGCGAGAGTTTGCCGAGGCACTCCATATTTCTCAGCGTACGTTGCAGGAATGGGAACAGGGGCGTCGTAAGCCCTCCGGGCCGGCAAAGGCGCTCATCGAGATTGCGTTTCGCCATCCGGAGGTGATTCGGGAAGACCTCGAACTCAGGGGTTAACGGAGCCAGTCATTCGTCATCCCGGTCTGGATGCGGTTTGTGAGCGTTTCGGCGAAGGTTGCGCCTCGCCTGCTGCTCACTTGCCTGTTCAACCAGTTGCCGCGTCGCCTGGTAGGACCGCTGGCAGAACGCCCGGAAGGGTGCCTCCTGGGCCTCGGCGGGCCAGACACCGGTTTCGGCCGTGAGCTGCCCGCTGGCCAGCTCGTATCGGGCCAGGATGTCGATGTATTCCTTGCGGTCGCGCACGTGGATCACCACCGGCAGGTGGCCGGAACGCAGCACCGGGATGTTGCTCAACAGACGCGCCAGGCGCCCGTTGCCGTCCCAGAACGGATGCACGTGGACGAACCCCAGGTGCAACCTGGCATAGGCATCGACCGCGTCCGTCTCGCTCAAGGATTCGTCAGCGAGCCGATTGAGCTCGGCCAGCCACCCCGCCATCAATGCGGGCACGTCTTCGGGCGAGGCGTACTCGATGAAGGTCTGGCGCCCCTCCTCGGTGACGGCATAGGTGCCGTTGGGCTCCACTTTCCAGGCCCCGCTGGGCTTGTAGATGTCCGCCACGAGTCCTGATTGCACCGCCCGGTGCAGGTCAAACAATTGCGATTCGGTGACTGCCCCGCCCAGCGCCTTGTAGATCAGTTCGATGGCGCGGGCATGCCCCATCACCTCCTGATGATCCTTCAACGGCTTGCCGGAGACCGTCAGCCCCTCCTCGATGATGAACTTGGTCTCGCCCAGGGTGAGGCTGTTGCCCTCCAGGGCGGTGGAGGTATGGGTCCAGAGGTCGCGGACCTGGCTCAACAACGACTGTTGCAGATCGCGGTCGAGTCCACCGAGGGCTTTGAGCTTGGGTATCGTCATCGCTTTGTTGCGGTCGCAGCCCATGGGTTATCCACCAGCGGCCATCACCAGTGCCACGCCGCCCTCCTCTTCAGGGCCACCACAAACGCTGTTGCGACCACTCCCCTTGGCCTGGTAAAGGCGTTCGTCGGCGATTCGGGTGAGCGTATCCAGGTCGCGCCCGTCCGTTCCGTATCTGGCGACACCGATGCTGACGGTGAGCTTAAGGACCTGGCCCCCGTAATGGATGGGAAACTGCTCCAGGTTTGCTCGCAGTTCCTCGGCGAGGGCGACAGCTTGTTTGCCATCGGTGTTGTTGAGCAGCACCAGGAATTCCTCCCCCCCAGAGCGTACGATGAGGTCGGTCTCCCGCAGGCGCGCGCGCAGCATGTTGGCGAAGGCGACCAGCACGGTGTCACCGGCCTCATGACCGTGCTCGTCGTTGATCTGCTTGAAGCAGTCCAGGTCCAGTATGAGCAGCGACAGCGCGTTTCCATTGCGCTGCGCTTGCGCCCGTTCCCGCTGGAAGACATCGTGGAGACGCATGCGATTGGCCAGTCCGGTCAGCGGGTCCATCGTCGCCAGGCGCATCAGTTCCAGTTCAGACCGCTCGCGGTTGCGCTCGTAGAAATGTGACAGGCCCAGGGTGGTCAATGCGGCGATGACGGCATTGGACAGCACCTCCACCCGGATGAGTTCGGCGTTACCACCAAAGCGGTACAGGTAAATGGCGGCGCCCAGCCCCATATAGCTCAGCGCCAGCACCAGACCCAACCTGGAACCGAGCAGAAGATGGGTGACAAGCGGGATGACCAGCAGCCAGACGAAGGCGAACTCCGAGACCTCGGGCCGGCTCAGCAGCACGACCGTGGCTGTCAGCAAAACCAGTACGAAACACACAGACCATATCTGAAGGCTATGGGTGCGGCGCACCACCACCAACAGGCCGGCGGCGAAAGCGGCAACGGCCACCTGGATCCAGGCCACCAGAATCATGCCATCGGGAAAGTTGAGGCCCGCAAAAACGAGGGCGCTGACCATGGTGACCAGCAGCATGGCCTGCAGCACCCCCCGGCGATGGTCATGATTCGCTTGAAAAGGATGCATGCACGGGAACCTATCCAATGGGGTCGTCTTCCATGTCGGAGAGTCCGGACGGCAAGAGGGGTATCCACCCGATCGGAAGAGTTGGAGGTATGATGCCCTGACTGGGGCATTTTTTCGAGGTTCCCAACATGCTGATGGCCCCAGTCGCCGCAAGTGACCCTCACCCATGAGCCCCGGAGCCAGACTTCATGTCCGCCAACGCTCGCCTGGATTCCCCCTCCTACCACGAAAACATCACCCCCATTCTGGACGTCCTGCGGGATGCCTTCGCGGGCTTGAGTGGCCATGCCCTGGAGGTGGGCAGTGGCGCCGGTCAGCATGTGGTGGACTTTGCCCGCGCGTTCCCCGACATCACCTGGTGGCCCACCGATGTGGATCCGCATCACCTGAACAGTATCGCGGCCTGGCGCGAGAGTGCGTCCTTGCCCAATCTGCAGGCGCCAGTGCGACTGGATGCGGGTCAGGCAGATTGGGGACTGGGGCAATCGGATCGCCCGCCGGCGGATGGCTTTGCAGTGATGGTCTGCATCAATGTGACGCACATCTCGCCATGGGCCACCACGGAGGGCCTGATGAAAGGTGCTGGTCATTACCTCATCCCCGGCGGTCTGCTCTATCTCTACGGCCCCTACTCCCGCGACAGGACGCACACCGCGCCCAGCAATCAGCGGTTTGACCAGTACCTTCGGACCCAGAACCCGGAGTGGGGTGTGCGGGACATCGCCGATATCGAAACCTTGGGGCGGGAACACGGGCTGTCCCTGCAATCCGTGATCGACATGCCGGTGAATAATTTCTCCATCATTCTGGAGCGAATGCCTGCCGACAGGGCGTGACCCGACCGGTCAGTCCCTTCTTCGCTTAAAATATTCGCTTTAACGAGCATTGACCGGCATGCATATAGTATGCACACTGCCCGCATGGAGATCGAATTCGATCCAGAGAAGGCGGCGTCCAACCTTCGCAAGCACCGGGTGAGCTTTGCTCATGCAGAGCAGGTGCTGAGAGATTCATTTGGGATCACCATTGAGGACCCTGACTCGGAAGATGAGCCCCGCTTCGTCACTCTTGGCGCGGATTCTCTGGGCCGAGTTCTGGTCGTAGTCCATACCCCCCGGAACGATCGAGTCCGAATCATTTCCGCGCGTAAGGCCAGCCAAAATGAGGCGAGAAACTACCATGCGTAAAGAATATGATTTCAGCAAGGGTAATCGAGGCTCCGTGATCGAATCCCCTGGAAAAACCCGCATCACGATCATGTTGGATAATGACGTCATAGAAGCGTTCCGGGGGCGCGCCGAATCCAGAGGGATCGGGTATCAAACCGCAATCAATGAGGCCCTGCGGGCAGCACTTGACGATGAAAACGTACCGCTAACTGCCGGTAAACTCAGGGAAATCCTCCGACAGGAGCTAGACCATGCCGGCTAAGCGTGCAATCGGGTGAGGGAGGCTTTGGCCCCTACTCCCGCGACAGGACGCACACCGCGCCCAGCAATCAGCGGTTTGACCAGTACCTCCGGGCCCAGAACCCGGACTGGGGTGTGCGGGACATCGCCGATATCGAAACCTTGGGGCGGGAACAGGGGCTATCCCTGCAATCCGTGATCGACATGCCGGTGAATAATTTCTCCATCATTCTGGAGCGAATGCCTGCCGACAGGGCGTGACCCGCCCCCCTCACGGGACGGTCGGCATGTCCACGCGCAGCACGCGCCCATCCGCCTTGTCGGTGAGCAGATACAGGGCACCATCGGGCCCGGTGCGTACGTCGCGGATACGTTCATCCACCTCGTCGAAGAGGATTTCTTCATCCACCACGCGGGTCCCGTCCAGGGTGAGACGGCGCACATGGCGCTGGACCAGGGAGGTGATGAACAGGCTGCCTTGCCACTCGGGGAAGAGATCGCCGCGATACAGGGCCATGCCCGCCGGAGCGATGGCCGGCGTCCAGTGATGGATGGGGTCTTCCATACCCGGCAACGAGGTGTGGGGGGTGATGATGGCGCCGGAGTAATCAACCCCGTGGGTGGCGACGGGCCAACCGTAGTTGGCGCCCGGCTGGATGATGTTGAGTTCGTCGCCGCCACGCGGGCCATGCTCGTGGGACCAGAGGATGCCGGTCTGTGCATCCCATACCAGGCCCTGAACATTGCGGTGGCCGTAGCTGTAGATCTCCGGCAATGCATCGTCACGGCCTACAAAGGGGTTGTCGGCGGAGGCACGGCCGCTTTCCGGGTCCAGCCTCACGATGGTGCCGGTGTGACTGTCCAGGCGCTGGGCGTCCTCGCGATGGTCAAAACCATCCCCAAGTCCCAGCAGCAGGGTGCCATCGTCCAGAAAGGTCATGCGACCGCCGTAGTGCACCGGTCGGGTGCGATCGGGCGTGGCCTCGAACAGGATGTTCACCTCCGTGAGGGTGTTGCCATCCAATCGCCCCCGGATCAGCCGCGTGGTGTTGGCCCGGGCCTCCCCCACGGCCTGTGTCAGAAACAGATAGGGGTGTTGCTCGAATTCGGGATGGGGCAGCACCTCCAGCAGGCCGCCCTGACTGCGCACGAAGGAGTCGGGCACGCCCTCCACGGGTGCCTCCAGAAGCTCACCGTCCTCGATCACCCGCAGGCGCCCTGCCCGCTCGGTGACCAGCATGCGGCCATCCGGCAAAAAGGCCAGTGACCAGGGATGTTCCAGCCCCGAGGCGATGGTATCGATGCGGTAATCCGCCGCCTTGAGCGGTGCGGCGAACAGGATGAGGGCCAGCGGCAATGCCATTATCAGTCGCAGGGTCATGTCGGCAACGTGATTTCGGTGGGCTGACCTGCAAGAATAACCATGCACGGTCCCGAGGGCCATCACCGCAGCAGCATCCAGGAGGCAGGTGTCATGCAACGACTCAACACGGCGTTGGCCTGGTTTGCGGGTCTTCTGCTGGCCACGTTGCTGGGCAGCATCATACAGACCCAGTTCAACCTGGCCATGATCCAGGGCCTGGGGGCGCCCGTCGACGCATTGATGCGACTGGAGAGCACCGCCCACGACCTGCTCAACTTTGCCCCCACCTACGGCGTGCTGGTGGCAGCCGCCTTCTTGATCGCCCTGCCCGTGAGTGGACTGATTGCACGTTGGTGGCCAGAGGCCCGTATCGCGCTCCACACCCTGGCCGGCGCCGCCGGCATCTCGGTTGCCCTAGTTGTGATGAACCAGTTGCTGCCGGCCACCCTGATCGGTGCATCAAGGTTCTCCACCGGCATCCTGGCGCTGGCACTGGCGGGTGCGCTGGGCGGGCTGCTGTTCGCCTGGTTGAGCCCACGTCCCGACCGGCGGGGATGAAGTCACAGTCCGCGATCAAGCCCGGCCGGTTGCCGGCCGGGCCTGATCAGGCCGGGCGGTTACCAACTCTTGTAAGGCAGGAACTTGCCATTCCAGACGATCTTGACCCGATCCCCCTTGGGGTCGGGTACCTTGTCGATGTCCATGGTGAAGTCGATGGCGCTCATGATGCCGTCGCCGAACTTCTCGTGGATGATCTCCTTCATGGTCTCCCCGTACACGTTGATGGCCTCGTAGAACCGGTAGATCACCGGGTCTGTCGGGATCGTCTTGTCCCAGTGCTTGTGGGGAAAGGCCTGCAAGGCCTTGGACACATCGGGCGGCAGACCCAGATAGCTGCACAAGCCATCAGCCGCGGTGGCGTCCAGATGATTCATGCCCAGGCAAGCTGAGGTGACATACACCTCGTGCAGGCCCGCCGCCTCCGCAATGTTGGCCCAGGTGCAACCCTTGTCGAACTTGGCCTTCATGATGGTTTCGGTCATTTCCAGTTTGCTGATCATGGATCGTCTCTCCCGTGATGTGAGCGCGGTTGCTGACAGGCTCAGGCCGTGGCCCGGACCTTGAGTGGGTGCGGCTGATGACTCTTTTCGGTTTTCCCGTTGCCGGCGGAGGTTTCCGCCGCAGGATTGATTTCCCGAGGCAGAAACCCAGGGGTGCTGGCTTCCCCTTGCAGGGTTTTGGAGCGATTCACCAGAAACTCCACCAGATGATTGCGGATAAGGTAGTAATGGGGGTGCTGGTGGAGTTCCTTGCGGTTACGCGGGCGGGGAATGTCAATCCGCACGGATTCGGCGATATGCGCGTTGGGTCCGTTGGTCATCAGCAACACCCTGTCGGCCAACAGGATCGCCTCGTCCACGTCGTGGGTGATCATGAAGACGGTTTGCTGGGTGCGCCCCCAGATGCGCAGCAACTCATCCTGAATCACGCCCCGGGTCAGAGCATCCAGGGCCCCGAACGGCTCATCCATCAACAAAAGCTTGGGCTCGATGGCGAATGCCCGGGCGATGCCCACGCGCTGTCTCATGCCTCCGGACAGTTCCGCCGGCTTCTTGTGCTCGGAGCCGCCCAACCCCACCATGTCCAGATATTTCAGGCTGTGCTCCTGCACCTTGGTGCGCGACCAGTCCGGCCAGCGGGAACGAACCGCGAAGGCCACGTTGGACAGGGCCGAGAGCCAGGGCAGCAGGCTGTGATTCTGGAAGATCACGCCCCTGTCCAGGCTCGGTCCGGAAATCTCCTTGCCATCCATGGCCAGGGCACCCTCGCTAGCCTCGTCCAGCCCGGCCAGGATATTCAGGATGGTGGACTTGCCGCACCCGGAATGACCGATCACGCAAATGAACTCGCCCTTGCTGATACGCAGGTTCACGTTGTCAAACACGGTCACCGGCGGTTGGCGACCCGGTTGAGGGAAACGCCGTGCCAGATTGTCGACTTCTATGAAATGTCCGGTCATGAGACCCCCTATTCCTGATAACGGACAAAGCGCCCGGTCTGGGCGAGCATGGCGTCCAGCAGCATGCCCACCAGTCCGATCATGAAGATGGCGAAGATCACGGCCGCGATGTCGAGATTGTTCCATTCGTTCCACACGTAGTAGCCAATGCCGGTGCCACCCACGAGCATCTCGGCGGCCACGATCACCAGCCAGGAGATGCCGATGGAGATGCGCATCCCCGTCAGGATGGTGGGTGCGGCGGCCGGCAGGATCACGGTGAACGCGGTGCGCAGACTGGAGAGCTCCAGGGTGCGCGCGACGTTGAGCCAGTCACGCTTGACCGAGGCCACACCGAAGGCCGTGTTGATGAGCATCGGCCAGATGGAACAGATGAATATGACAAAGATCGCCGAGGTGGCTGCATCCTTGATGGTGAACAGCGCCAGGGGCATCCAGGCCAGCGGCGAGATGGGTTTGAGCACCTGGATGTAGGGGTTCATCGCCTTGTTCAGCACCGGCGACATCCCGATGACGAAGCCCAGGGGAATGGCCACCAGCATCGCCAGGGAGAACCCCGCCAGAACCCGTCCCACGGAATACATCAACTGCAGGCCGATGCCCTTGTCGTTGGGCCCGGCATCGTGGAACGCCTGGGACAACTCCTGCACCGCCAGGCTGAACACCTGGGACGGGGGCGGTACGCCCGCCCCGGCCCCGGTGCCTGGCTCCATTCCCATCAGGATCTCGTACTCGGTCAGTTCCCTGACCTCCTGTCCCGGAGGCGCCATGGTGACCTGCCAGACACCAAGGAAGACCACCAGAAACAGCACCGACAGGATGCCCGCGCGTACGTTGAGGCTCGCCATATCACGACCTCCGGATGTCGAAGCTGTTCAGGTAACCTTCGGGATCGGTGTAGTCGAACACCTTGCCCATCACCTCGAAGGTCTTGTAGGTCTTTTCAGGCGGCTCGTACCCCAGTTCGCGCATGATCTCGGCGCACTCCGTGGCCAGGAACACCCGCTCGGCCACGCGGTTGTAGTCCACGTCCCGCTGCAGATAGCCCCAGCGCTTCATCTGGGTGAGGATCCACACCGCCATGGAGTGCCAGGGGAACGGATCGAAATCGATGCGCCGTGGCTCATCCACCACATTGCCCAGACCATCCGCGAAGCGCCCGGTCAGCACCTGCTGCACCACCGGTGTAGGCTGATTCAGGTAGGCGCTGGGCGAGATGGCTTCCGAGATTTCAACGCGGTTATCCGGATTGGAGGCATACTGGGTGGCATCCACGATGGCCCGGAACAGGGCGCCGTAGGTGTTGGGATGCGTCTCCGCAAACTCGCGTGAGGTGGCAAAGGCACAACAGGGATGCCCTTCCCATATTTCCTTGGTGAGCATGTGAATGAAACCCACCCGGTCCCATACCGCCCGCTGGTTGAACGGATCCGGCGCCAGGTAGCCATCCAGGTTCTCCGCCCGCAGATTGGCCACCATCTCCGGTGGCGGCACCACGCGGATCTGAATGTCCTGATCGGGATCCAGCCCATGTTCGGCCACGTAGTAGCGCAGCAGGAAGTTGTGCATGGAGTACTCGAAGGGCACACCGAAACGGAAGCCCTTCCAGTCCTTCGGATTGCGCTTGTCCTTGTGCTTGTTATGCAGGGTGATGGCCTGACCGTTGATGTTCTCGATAGCCGGCATCACGAAGGACTGTGTCGATGACCCCAATCCCAGACTCATGGCCAGCGGCATGGGTGACAGCAGGTGGGAAGCGTCGTACTGGCGATTGAGGGACATGTCACGCGCAACAGCCCACCCGGCCGTCTTGATGACTTCCACCTCCAGTCCATAGCGCTCATAAAAGCCCATGGGGTGGGCCATGATGATGGGCGTGGCGCAGGTAATGGGGACAAAGCCCACCTTGAGCTTCTTCTTCTCCAGCGGGCCCATGCCCTCCTTCACTGCGGCCTTGAGCGCATCCATCGGAAACACGCTGGCCAGGGCGGCGGCAAAGGTTCCGGCACCGATGAGTTTCAGAAAGCGTCGCCGGTCGATCTCGCTATGGTTGAACACGGCGCGCACCACAGCGCTTTCCACCGCTCGGTCCACCATGTCCTCGGTATCCATGTGGGCTTCCCGGGAGCGATGGTAGTGCGCGGTCTCCAGCGGAACGTCCTGCCCATCGATGTGACTGTGATGAGTGCAGCCCGGACCACACACGTGGTCCCCATCGTCATGAGCATGGTCATGTCCATGCATGAGGCTGACTTCCGGATCGTAGGGATTGTCGAGGCTCTTGGTTGGCATCGCATGACTCCAGTGTGTTGGAGGAGCGGCTGCTGGCACGTTGCCTGCTTCATCTCCCAAGAGTGCGCTCCACGGGGGCATGACCCCATCAAACGCACCCTTGCAGTGCAGGACTGCATCCCTCTGTACCGCCGTCCCCGCAATAGTTGGGTGACGTCAGGGATATAGCAGGCAGCATGCCAAATCCTCATCGAGGCACTAGATACATGATTACAAAAGAGAAAAACAAAGATCCCCAGGAGGAATTCGAACCACGAACTCTCGTGGTGCACGAGAATTCGTGTCGTGCACCACGAGAGTTCGTGGTCAATGAAGAGAGCGGACTCCTCCTGGAGGATGATGTCTATCGCATGCTCTTCGCCCACGGGGCGCAGGCCATGCTGATATTCGACCCGTGGGCGGATCGCATCCTGGATGCCAACGGTGCCTCCGCCACCCTGCTGGGTCGCTCTCTGGAAAGCCTGCCCGGCCTGCGCATGAGTACACTCCATCCCCGGCACTTTCCCCGCTTGCTCACCTTCACACAGGAGGTCCTGGAATGCGGAAAGGGCTGGACTGACCAACTGGAGGTGTGCCCGCCGGACGGGGCATGCAGACCCGTCGAGTACAACGCCACCCGCATCCAGGTGAACGGTCGTGACATGATCTGTGCCGTTCTCCAGGACCTGCGTGCCCGCCGTCGTCAGCATGCCTTGCACGAAGCCGAGGACTACATGCGCAAGGGCATTGGGGGCTGGCGTGATGTGGAGCATGTATTTCGTGATCTGGAACGGGAGAACCGCCTCATCCTGGGGGCCGCGGGGGAAGGCATCTACGGTGTGAACGCCGAGGGCATGACCACCTTCGTCAACCCCGCCGCGGAGCGGCTGCTCGGCTGGCGGGCCGATGAGATGGTGGGCCGCAACATGCACGAACTGGTGCATCACACCCATCCGGATGGCACCCACTATCACGAGGATGACTGCCCCATCTACGCGGCCTTTCGTGAAGGTGTTGTTCACCGGGTGGATGACGAGGTGTTCTGGCGCAAGGATGGAACCCCCATGCCGGTGGAATACACCAGCACGCCGATCCTGGATCGTGGTGTGGTGGTGGGCGCCGTGGTGGTGTTCAGGGACATGACGCGGCGCAAGGAAGCTGAGGAACAGCTGCATGCGGCCCTGCACGAGGTGAACCAGTTGCGCCAGAGGCTGGAACTGGAAAACGCCTATCTGCAGGAGGAGATACGCACGGAGCGGGCTTTCGACGGCATCATCGGCAACAGCCCCGGGGTGCGAAAGATCGTGCAGCAAATCGAGCTGGTGGCACCCACGGATGCCAATGTGCTCATCATCGGGGAATCCGGCACGGGCAAGGAACTGATTGCCCATGCCATTCACAACGCTGGGAGCCGCTGCGAACGCCCGATGATCCGGGTCAACTGCGCCGCCATCCCCGGGGATCTGTTCGAGAGTGAATTCTTCGGGCACGTGCGCGGGGCATTCACCGGAGCCTTGCGGGATCGCATCGGCCGCTTTGAACTGGCCGATGGTGGCACCCTGTTCCTGGACGAGGTGGGCGAAATACCCCTGGAGCTTCAGGGCAAACTGCTGCGGGTGCTGCAGGATGGTCAGATCGAACGCATTGGTGAGGAGCGCACACGTCATGTGGACGTGCGGGTGATCGCGGCCACCAATCGGGACCTGGAAGAGGAAGTGCGTCGTGGGCGTTTTCGGCAGGATCTGTACTTTCGGCTGAACGTGTTTCCGGTCCAGTCGGTGCCCTTGCGGGAACGCCCGGACGACATCCCTGCCCTCGCCGTGGAGTTCGTCAAGCGCGCTTCACGCTCGTCCAAGAAGGCCGGCATTCGTCTTACCCAGGGCGATATTCAGACCCTGATGGGCTATGACTGGCCGGGCAACGTCCGGGAGCTGGAAAACGTGATCGAACGCGCGGTGATCCTGAGCCATGGTGGCCGCCTGCGCCTGGAGTTGCCATCCTCCAGTCAGGCGGGACAACCTCCCTGCCCTTCCCGGTCTCAACCCGAGGAGCCCAAGGAGGATCGTGTCCTCACCGAATCCCAGCGTCGCCAGCGGGACAGGGAGAACATCCTGGCCGCCCTGGAGGCCTGTGCCGGCAAGGTATTTGGCAAGGGCGGGGCCGCTGAACTCATGGGAATCCCGCCCACCACATTGTCTTCACGGATGAAAACCCTGGGGATTTGCAAACCACGGAGTGCGGGTTGCGAGCATCCCGGGCAGCGGTGATGACATGACCAGGAGGACGCACGGCTGACTTGCCAAGCCCTGATCGCGAGTCGATAACTCATCAGCACACGATCTCCATGGGCAGCCCGGTGGCGTCCTTCTCCGGCACCTCGGGCAGCCGCATGGCACGCCCTTGAGCGATCCGGGCTGCGGTCCAGAATACGGCGAAGGCATCCAGCAGGTCGTCCGGTGCGTAGCGTTCATGGACCAGATCACGGCAGGCCGCCTCGTGTGCTCCCGGGAAAGTCGCCTCCAACAGGCTGTGTCGCTCCCGGCGACCCTCGGATGTCTTCTTGTTGTGGTTCATGGCCTGGCCCTGATTCCATGCCTGAAAGCTCAGTTCAGGATGCACCTCCCGTAGCCAGGCCTGACGGTCCACGCACTCCTGCAGGAAGTTGTCCATGGCCCGGATCATGGGAATGATGTTCCAGGTTTGGCGGGACAGGGCCCGCCCCGCCTGCTGGCGACCGAGCAGGCAGGCCTGCTCGTAGGATGGGGCCTGCAACATCACCCGCAAGGGTGCCGGGAATACGCTGCTGCCGCGCGGGCGACCCAGGCGCTGACGGGCCTCCACATCGGCACGGCGAGGCGTCGCGTCTGCCAAGCCAATGGGGATGTCCGCTCCCACCACCTGGGGACGGGGATCCAGGTCCAGGAGATCGCGTGGGTTCTCCAGGATCAAGGCGCGGATCGTCTCGGGGCAGTGAGGATCGCCCGTCACGCACAACCATCGTCCCCGGCAACCATCCAGGCCGGCCACAGGCCCGTGACCTGAACATGCCAGCGGCTCGATACGAGCACTCACACCCTTGGGTACCTCCATGCCTGCCAGTATAAGAAAGTCAGGCGCCAGGGTCGCGCCCGGGTGTGAGACAGGTTGCGGTGGTGGAGCGCGGTCGCCCCTTGGACGACGTGCAGATGACTTGCCAGCCCCTGTATCGCCATTGATGCTTGAGGTTCGCCCGCCATATGGACCCACTCAATGCTGCTGCGCCTGATTGCGATCCTTCTGCTGTCCCTCGCGGCCGGCTATGCCGCCCATTCCGGCCTGACGAGCATGGGGCAAATGCGGGCGGTGGAGCGACTCCCCGAGATCAAGGTGGCCGAAATCATTCCCGGCGTGGTGCAACTGTCGGGTAAGGCTACCAGTGATGGTCCCATGGTCACCGCACCCAGTTCCCGACGGCAGACGCTGTATTTTCGACATGTCGAGGAGCGCAAGGTACGTGACTCGGAAGGGGGTTACTATTGGCGAACGGTCAGCGACACTCGCGACGCCACCAGTTTCCTGCGGCTCGAGGACGAAACAGGCAGCGTGAGGATATACAGCGATAGAGGCCGCCAAGGCTTCTCGGCGCCCAGGAAATACCAGCAGACCCGAGGTGATCGGCGTTTCACGGAGTACCGGATCGACCCGGGCGATGCGATCACGGTGTTGGGTCTGGCCAGTCCGGTGGCTCACACCCTGGGGATCTCGCTACATGGACTGCCGGAGCATTACGTGGCACGGGTTTCCGCCTTCGGGGAATCGCATCAGCGCCAGTCCCTTGCCCGCACCACTCTCATGTCCATCTGGTTCTCGCTGGCTGCCGTGGCCCTGATCGTACTCACCCTGTGCTGGACCATGCGCATACACAAGGTGGCGGCCTTCCTCAGTCTGCTCATGGTTTCCACGCTGGCATTGCTGATGCTGTGGAGCCTGGCTGCGGCCAGGGTCGATCTTCAGGTGGCCATGCAGCAGCAAGAGGCCGCTGCCTCGGCAGCCAGGGAGACCATTCAGGGAGCGCTGAGCCAGCACGGCCTGCAATGGGACGGGTATTGGGACTCACTGCCTCCCTGGAGCGAAGCGCTGCACACCCATTTACCCGAGGAGCAAGCCCGACTGATTGAACGCCTGCATGTCAATATTGCGCGAACCACCGAGCGAGTGCGTGGCACTTGGGAGCACTGGCCCGAGCGCCTTGTGGCCAGACTGAGCGGATGGGAACGACCCGACTCCGTCCCCCTGGGCGGTGAGGCCTTGCAGGTCATGGAAGTCAGGGAGGCAACCTTTGAACCCACCCGGCTGGAAGGTGGAGCACCCGTGCTCATCCTCATCATCGGGGCCCTTGGGGCCGTCTTCATGCTGCCCATCGGGTTGTCGATGATTCATCTCAAACGCACCATTGAAAACATACCCACCAGCCCCAGTGCCGGCGCCACCTACGGCCTTACGGAACTCAAGGGTGAAATACTCCCCGCGCCTCGGGATGAAGCACTCACCTCACCTATCGAAAAGACACGATGTGTCTATTATCACTACAAACTGGAGGAAAATCGCGGCACAAAGAAGGACAGCTGGGTCACGATCAGTGAGGAAAAGGTGGGTAAACGCTTCATCTGTCGTGATCGCGAGGGTGACTTCCCCATTGATCCCGAAGGCGCCCAGGTCATCACAACCCGCAAACACACCCAGCGCCAAACGGATCGGGCGCCCGGCGGCGCGATCGTCAGTAGTGGTCGCTACCGGCATACGGAGGAGCGCCTGGACGTGGGCGACACCCTCTATGCACTGGGACGGGCACAGATTGACCCCGAAACCCAGCAGTCGCTGTACATGGCGGCCTCTGAACCGCCTTACCTCCTCAGCAATCTCAGCGAGGCTCAACTGATGCTCCGCAAGGCCCGGGGCGGCTTTACTTCCCTGACCCTGGGCTTCATTGCAGCCCTGGCGGCACTGCTGACCCTGATTGGACTGATGGGGGCATTCAATGGGGCTGCTCTGCTCATTGCGGCGATGATCACCCCCATTTACATGCTGATTGCCGTGGTGGTGCTGATGTACAACGACCTGGTGTTCCTGAGAAATCGCGTGGACACCACTTGGTCGAATATTGGCGTGTCCCTGCAAAAACGAGCCACCCTGATCCCGACCATCCAGGAGGTCGTCAAGACATCCATGGCCCACGAGCGGACACTGCAGGAGAGACTGGCCCAGTTACGCACTCAGGCCAGCAGCGAGGCGGTGGATATTCCCAAGGCAGAGCAGTTGCTGGCCGTTGAGCAACAGTTGCTGCAACAGCTTCGCCTGTTACGTGAGTCCTATCCTGATCTCACCACATCTCAGGCGATGATCGGGTTCCATGACACCCTGGTGGCACTGGAAAACGAGGTGGCCTTCATGCGGGACGGATTCAACCATGCCGTGGAGCGATACAACACGCGCCTGGGGCATGTTCCGGAAGTCTTTCTGGCTACCCTGCTCCGATTTCGCCGGCGTGATTTTTTCCGGGCGGAGGTGTCGGTTGCCACCCCGCCCGATGTCTCCGCCATGGTGCCATCAACCAAATGACACCTTGGGCGCCTGACGCATGGAGACGTTTTCGATCTGCAGCAACTGCGCGGCCTCAAACCCCATCGGGCCCGCGACAAGACGGTTCGGAAAGATCTCCCGGGCATTGTTGTAGTTGAGCACAGAGTCGTTGAAGGCCTGACGCGCCAGTGCGACGCGATCCTCCGTGGCCGCCAGCTCCGCCGAAAGCTGCTGCATGTTCTCGCTGGCCTGCAGGTCCGGATAGGCCTCGGAGAGCGCAAACAGGCGGCCCATCAAACCTGCCAAGGCACCCTCGGCACCGGCCAGTTGCTGGATGGCCAAGGCGTTGGTAGGGTCGGCCGCCGCCTGTTTCAAGCCTGCAGCAGCCTGGTTGCGTGCCTGGATCACCGCTTCCAGGGTTTCACGTTCATGGCGCAGATAACCCTTGGCTGTCTCCACCAGGTTGGGGATCAAATCATGGCGACGGGTCAACTGCACGTCGATTTGTGCAAATCCGTTGGCCACCTGATTACGCAGCGTGACCAAGCGGTTGAAGATGGAAATCGTCCAGCCAATGATGGCCACGACGCCCAGTAAAAGTGCCCCCAGCAATATCAGTTCAACCATGAAACCGTGCCCCTCTTCGTCATTAAGGGGATTGCCCCAAGGCCGTTCCCCGATCGATCTCCCATGTCACATGGTTGTGCCCCATGTGTCCTTGGGTGACCTGCCATCGAAAATGCTCCCATATCAGCCATCCGACTGTAAGTCGACCATGTGTAGACCGGCTCAGGGCACTGGTTCAATCAGGTCTATCCCTTCATGTGAGGCATGATTCACGCGCTGGCTGACGGGATGACAGGTAAGACGTTCCGGAGCCAGGCGGCGCATCCATTGGCGGATGGACTGGCGCTCGGTGATGGCAGGATCCAGCCAGGCGGAGAGACAGGAAGGATCCAGCACCACCGGCTGACGAGGGTGGATCTGCGACAGTGGCGGGCGGGCCGGTTCCGTGATGATGGCGCAGCCATCAGGCCCATTATCTGCGGATGGCTCCCAGATACCGGCAAAGAACAGGGCCTCGTTCTCAGCTTGCTGCATCAAGGTGACGTAAAAGGGCTGCTTCTCCCGGCCACTCCCTTGCCATTCATACCAGCCATTGGCAGGCACCAGGCAGCGCCGATGTGCAAACGCTTCACGGAAGTAGCGGCTCACCGCCACCTTCTCCGCCCGGGCATTGATCGGCCTTGGGGCATCGTCACCCGCCCAGGCGGGCCGGAATCCCCAGAGGCATTGGTCCAGCGAGGGCAACCCATCGGGGGTCATGCGGATGACGGGAATCAGCGTCCCGGGTGCCACGTTGAAGCGGGGCTCGAAGTTATCTTCGGTCAGTTCCAGGTCCAGATAGCGCTGGGCGATCAGGCTGCAGGCGGTATGCAGGGCGTAACGTCCGCACATGGCTCAGCTCCAGCGGTGCATCAGGACTCGGCGTACCGGGCGAATCCCCACAGCCAGAAGGACTACAAGCGCGGCGATTTCCAGCCACATGGGCGTCAGCTCACGGGCTGCCCCCAGTTGCTGACCAAGATCCAGGCCACTGGCCTTCACGATCAGATCCACTGCAAGACCCAGGGCGATGGTGGTGGTCACGATGCCGGTCATGTAAAGCGCCAGGGCCTGATTGCCCATTTCCCGGCGCAAAACGCCCAACGTAGCCATGCTGGTGATGGGCCCGGCCAGCAGGAAGACCAACGCCGTGCCAGGGGAGACGCCCGCCATCAGCATTCCCGCCGCCACCGGCGTGGCCGCGGTGGCGCAAATGTAAAGCGGCACCCCGATCAGGGCCATCACCAGCATGGCCAGCGGCCCGCTACCCCATTGCGAGAGGGACTCCGGTGGCACCAGGGCCACCAGCGCACCGGCGAGGATCAGCCCCGCCAGTATCCAGGTGCTGATGTCATCCAGTAGATCGGAGAAGGCATAGCGCATGCCGGAGGCCAGGCGAACCCGCCAACCTGCCTCGCCCGCCGCTGCAGCCTGTGGTTCAGGCTCTGGCTCGCCGTCGCACCCCGTGTTGCAACAACCGCTGGAACAGCTGTCTCCCGCCGCGCTTGTATCGGGGAATTCGGGGCTTCGCGTCACACTCGGACGACTCAGATTGACCAGCAGTCCCGTGGTCACGGCCGTTGTGACCGCACCCGCAGCCCTTGCCACCATCATGAAGGGGCCGAGCAAGGCATAGCTGATTGCCAGTGAATCCACCCCGATCCCCGGTGTGCCAACCATGAAGGCGGTGGAGGGCCCCCGCCCTGCCCCACCCCGGTACAAGGCAAGGCCGGTGGGAATCGCACCACAGGAGCACAGGGGCAATGGCGCCCCAATGACAGCCGCCCGGGAAATCCCCTTCAAGCCCTCTCCTCCCACCCAGCTTTTCATCCGGGCCTCGGAGAGAAATGCCTTGATGACGCCCGCTGCCAGTAAACCCAAAAGCAGCCAGGGGGCGGCCGTCAGCGCAAGATCCAGAATGGCGTTGAGTATGGTCATGTCCGCCAGTATAGGCAGAAAGATGGTAAATCTCTTTACTGGGCCACTTCGAGCACCAGGCTCACCCGGCGGTTCAGGGCACGGTTTTCCGGGGTGTCGTTGGGGACTCGGGGGCGTGTGTCGGCGTGACCCGCAATGCGTAATTGGTCGGCCGGGATGCCCAGTTCGATCAGTTGCCGGGCCACCGTGGTGGCGCGCAACGAGGACAATTCCCAGTTGGAAGGAAACCGCTCCGTATTGATGGGCACATCATCCGTGTGACCCTCGACGATGATGCTCAACGCCTCCCGGGCCAGAACCTGATACACCTCCTCCAGAAGACCGATACCCGCCTCACTCAACTGGGCCGTACCGGAAGGAAACAGGATGTCGTTGCCCACCTCCAGGCGCACCTGATGCTCCTCGATGAGCATCTCCAATGGCTGTTCCGCTCCCTGGCCGGCCACCAGATCGGCCAGCGCCTCCAGTGCCGGCGGAACCTCGGGGGATTCCACAGGTTCCACCAGGATCGGTGCCGGGACGGACTCAATGCGAGGAGCCGCGGCCGCGTCCGTTATGGATAACACCGGGATGGTCTGGGTCAACACTTCCGGCGCAGGATAGGTTAACGCTGGCACCGGCGGGGCTGGGTCCATGGGCCATGCGGGAGGTGTATTGGGGGACGGGATGACAGAGGCAGGTTCTGGTATCGCTGGCTCCAACAAGGTTTGCAGGTTCACGGTTTGTGGTTCGCTGTCTGCCTTGGCGAATCGCCCCTGCAGTTCGTCGATCTGCAGATAGGCTGCGGCCAGCAGGGCGGCAAAAAGCGTCACGAGCAGTAAAAGCACATCCAGGTACCCAACGGTCCAGCCCCCATCAGTCTGTACCGGCTCGTCGAACTCCACGTGTTCCCGACCCCGGAACGAGCCTGCGGGGATGCTTTCCCCGGGTGCCACCTTCGGTCCCCAGGCTGAAGTGGTCATGCCCGCAACCTCTCCTGCGGCAAGGCCCGGACCGGTGCGCTTGCCCATTCGGCGGGCTCATCCCGATCCCGTGGCACGGATTCAAGAAACTCGTTGATCATCACGGGATGTTGACGCTCATGCAGCATGAGCACTGCATCCAGCAGGAAATTCATGTGAAGCAGCTGGTGCCGGGAGCGGTCCTCCAATTTAAGGGCTAGCGGCTTGAAGATCAGGTTGGCCGCCAGCAGCCCATAGAGCGTACTCATCAGCGCAAACCCCATGGCCAGCCCCACATACTCCAGGCCTGACGACCCCAGGTTACCCAGCAGGGCCACCAACCCGACCAGCGTACCGAGCATGCCGAACGCGGGGGCAAACGTGGCCATGGTGCGCAAGATGCGAATGTCCCGATGGTCCGACTCTTTCTGGCGCCGGATGCGCCATTGCAGCATGCGCACCAGTTCATCTCCGCTATGACGATCCAGGGCCAGGCGGGCACCGGCCATGAGAAACGGGTCACCAATAGTCTTGGCGGTGTCCTCCGCGATGCGCACATGACCACGCCGACACAGGTCAGCAACCTTCAACAGGCGTTTGTGATCCTGGGTAGGCAGGTGTACCACCGGGGGTTGCCGGAACAATTCAGGTAAACGTTTCAAAAGATCCATGACGGGTTTCGGGGAATGCCCGATCACGGAAGCCAGCCAGGTGCCCCCGACCACCAGCATGAGCCCCGGAAGATTGGCCCATGCCAGGCCGACGGTGGAGGCCAACAGGGTGATCAGGGTGAGGAAACCCACAGCACCCAAAACCCAGAGAATCTTCTTGCGCATCTGTGCACCGGTTGATGTTGTTTGCAACATTCGATGCACAGTGCATGCCATCTTGATCAGACCCCCTTCAGGGGCAGTTCACGGCCGCTCGTGACCAACAGATGGAATCTTGAGCCGCCCAAAGCGGCCAGGTCTTGCCGGTTTACAGACACGCAGGCGGCTCATCGGTACCGATGCAAGAGGAGGATTTTCAAGGGATGTCAGCGATTTGACGCCAGGGAGACTGAAGGTGTCGGGGAAACACCGAAAAAAATTCTCGGCAGTTCGGGGGTCAAACTGCGTCCAGGGGGTTGCAATACCCGATGGTTTTAGTCAAACTCCTGCCTACGCCCTCATCTCGCCACATGAAGGGAATACAAGGAAAGGAAAGAAACGTGGGAAGGTGGTGGAGCCTGATATGCCCCCTCAGCCAGGGTTTATCAGAACTCCCCCACCTGTACCGCTACCCTGCTCTTAGCAAGGCAGCCGATAGGACCTTAGTAGAAAGGTCTCCACAGATACACCAGGAAGTGGGCCGCAGCGGCCAGCACCATGAACACGGTGAAAGTGGTCTTGAACTGTTCGTGGAATTCTTTTGCCTGTTCTTCGCTCAGGCCGGAGATGCTGTCATACATGGTTTGAACCCTCCAATTACGTCAGATTATTCAGCAACGGCTTCCGCAGACACTTCATAGGTCAGCGGATTGTAGTTATCGTTGCTATAAACGAAGGCGTGCACTACCAGAGCCACCACCAGTACGGTCATCAGAATCGGCATCAGCCACGTGCCTGGGTTGACCACCAACCACAGCTTCCAGTCGTCGGCGGGATTGCTCGGCTTGCTCGCTCTGTATTCGCTCATTGGTAAAGCCCTCTAGGTTTAAAGACCGGATTTCTTTAGGGAACCGGTTACTCTTCAAGCACTGCCACAGGGTTGGTGGTGCCGATTCCTGCTGCCTGCACAACCCAGAACTGTAGCCTGGTTGTAAGTCTACGTTGACGCGGAAAGATGTCAAGCAGACGATACAGCTTCATTCAGCGAAGGCGAAAAAGCTTGCGCGAGGTCAAGTCCACGGCGACGGCCATCAGTGCGACCCGGTTGGCAACCAGCTCATCGGCCCATGGAAATGAGGAGATCACGATGCACGATCAGCCCTTTGTTCTCGGCACTCTGGATGCCTTGCGTCTCTGGCAGGAAATGCTGCATGGCACACAGAGGGGTGCGCAGCATGCAGGGAACCGGGCAACCCTGGAGTACTTGGCACTGTGGAACGAGACGAACAGCCCCTTCGATGGCTTGCTGCCGCTGCGCTGCATGGATCTGAACCGGTCGCATTGGACCCTATGGTCCACCGCTGCACTGGGGGCCATGGACCACGCCGGCCGCCAGGTCGCACCCTGGATTCGCCCGCCGCTCGTTTCGGTGCCGACACCCCCCTGGGGCCCCCTGGCTCGCAGCGCCATCCTGGGCCTGATGGCCCAGGAACTGTGGATGGGGTATGCGGTGCTGCGCGAACGTGGCCGTTGGGCCCCCTGGCTGGCCACGTCCCGGGACTGGGAACTGCAACACGAGCGCGGCGCCCACCGGGTGCTCGCCGCCGCGCAGTCCCTGGGTGGCAGCTTGATCAAGGCGGCCCAGTTTGCCTCATCCCGGCCCGACCTGCTGCCACTCACCTACACGAAGATACTGTCCCAACTGCAGGACCGGGTCACACCACAACCCTGGCCCGTGATCGAACAGGCACTCATCCAGGAACTGGGGCAGCCGATTCATCGGGTATTTGCCGAGGTGGACCCCCAGCCCGTGGCTGCCGCCTCCATCGCCCAGGTACATCACGCCCGCCTGCATGACGGACGCAGGGTGGCCCTCAAGGTTCAGTATCCGGACATGCAGAACCTGATCGAAGCCGACCTGGCCGCGATGGAGCACATTCTGAACGGGATCAGTCGCCTCGAGCCCGAACTGCGGCTCGAACCCGTGCTGGATTACCTGCGGCAGACCTTGCCCATGGAGGTGGACTTCCTCCGCGAAGCCCGATCAGGCAAGCAACTGGGGCAACTGCTGGCATCGCGTCGGGTGGTCATCCCGGAGGTTCTAGAGAGCCTGAGCACTTCCAGGCTGCTGGTGTCGGATTGGGTGGAAGGCATCAAGATCAACGATGTCCAAGGGCTTCGTCGGGCCGGCCTTGACCCGAGGGCCGTGGCCGAACAATTGATGGATGTCTATGCAGAGCAGTTGTTCCAACACGGTTACTTCCATGCGGACCCCCATCCAGGCAACCTGTGGGTACGGCCTGGCCCTGATGGTCCGGTCCTGGTCTTACTGGATCACGGCCTCACCGGGCCCCTGCCCGAGGGGCTGAGAAGGGCTCTGAAGCAGGCTGTTGGAGCCTTGATGAGGGGGGATTTCAGCGCCTTGAGCCGTGCCCTCGCGGCAGCCGGACTGGATCTTGATCCTGTGCAGGATGCCGACGCCTTGCTCTGGCTTGTGGACCTGCTGCTGGGAAGTCACGGCCTGGGTGAGGCGGGCCAGCCGCTGACCGCAGGCAAGGACCCGGCCCAGCTTGGCCGACGCCTCGGTTCACGCATTGAGGGCTTGCCCGTTGAACTGATGCGTGTCGGCCGCGGCGTCGGCCTGCTGGACGGTGTTCTGCGTCAACTGGCTCCCGGGATGAACCTTCTGGAGCGAATGGAGCCCTGGCTGGAGGCGTGAGGCGACAGCCCAACCCCTCAGGCTGCCTGCCTGTCCCGCAGACGTGCGCCCAGGGAGTATCCGTAGGCCATGCAGGCCTCCAGCGCCGCATCATCCGGTGAGAAGCGTACGAATACCCCTTCATCCACCATCTTCAATTTCAGTTGCGCCAGTGTGCGCGGGATGATCTTGGCTGACTCACCGCTCCACCCGTACCAACCAAAGGCTCCACACAGTTCCGTCCCGCACCGGGTTGATCGCCGCAAACAGCTTGTAAATCGGCAGCAGGATGTTCTGATTGACTGTTGGGCACCCCACCACCACGGCCTGACGTGGAGGTGCATTGGCCCAAGAGCTACCGGATCGTACCTTCCCGTTTCCCACCCATAGACCTCTGCGAAGGTATTGCCGAACAAGCCGGCGATCTGGTGGCCCTCAGTGAGCTTGAGGGTCTGACCTCGCTGGGACGGCGAAAAGATCACCGACATCATTGAACTGAGAGCAACGGGATATTGACCTCGTGCCAATGATTCAACTTCCTCCGGGGTGCTGCATCAAACCCCAGGCCACCCTGGCTGGCATTGGTCAACAACGCCAGCGCCCAGTCGTGTTTCGGCAAAGAGTGTCGGGTGTCGGCGAAGTGCCGCCATCGCAGCCGGCCAATTTGCAGGCCGGGCTTGTCGCCGGACACGCGGATCGGTATGCGTTAGCGGATGGTCCCGCGCAGGGCCTCATCTCGAGCAGCGAATCACTGCAGGTATCGTCGACACACCGCATCATCTGGAAACCACGCGATGGACTCGGCCCAGTCCCACGAAAGAACACAGTGGTCGGGACCCACATCAGGCCCCACTCAGCCGATTGCAAGGCTTGACAAGCTGGCCAAGGCCCTGCCCGCCGTGTAGACTACTGCCCCTTTTTCATTGGCCTCCCCACGGCACTCCTTGAAGACCGTCGCTGGAACACTGGATCCCGGCCACGCCCGGGCAACGCCCCCTCGCAGAAACGCCCTGACAAGACCGTTTCAACCGCGTACTTCGCGACTCCGATCATCACAGACGGGGCCGCGTGACGTCATTTGGCAATGATCCGGGCCCGGCCGACAACGAATTCGCAGTCATAGGACATCATCCATGAACCTCACCCGCATCAAGCAGGAATGGTTTTCCAATATACGCGGTGACATGCTCTCCGGCCTGGTGGTTGCCCTGGCCCTGATCCCGGAAGCCATTGCCTTTTCCATCATCGCGGGTGTGGACCCCAAGGTGGGTCTGTACGCCTCGTTCTGCATCGCGGTCGTCATCGCCTTCACCGGCGGCCGACCCGGCATGATCTCGGCGGCCACCGCGGCCATGGCCCTGCTCATGATCACCCTGGTGAAGGAACATGGGCTGGAATACCTGCTGGCGGCCACCCTTCTTACCGGCGTGCTGCAGATCATCGCAGGTTATCTGCAGGTGGGGCGCTACATGCGCTTCATCTCCAATTCGGTGATGACAGGGTTCGTCAACGCACTGGCCATCATGATCTTCCTGGCGCAACTCCCCGAACTCACCGGGGTCACCTGGCATGTGTACGCCATGACTGCCCTGGGGCTGGCCATCATCTATCTTTTCCCCTACCTGACCCGCTCCATCCCCTCGCCCCTGGTGACCATCGTGGTACTCACCCTGCTGGCCTGGCTGCTGAATCTGGACATCCGCACGGTCAGCGACATGGGCGAACTGCCCGATACCCTGCCCGTCTTCCTCTGGCCGGACATCCCGCTGAACCTGGAAACCCTGTGGATCATCCTGCCCTACGCCCTGGCACTGACCGTGGTGGGCCTGCTGGAATCCATGATGACCCAGAACATCGTCGATGACCTCACCGACACCCGCACCGACAAGAACCGCGAGTGCAAGGGCCAGGGTATCTCGAATATCGTTACCGGCAGCTTCGGCGGCATGGCGGGCTGCGCGATGATCGGGCAATCGGTCATCAACATCAAATCCGGTGGCCGGGGGCGGTTATCCACCTTCATGGCGGGCATCTATCTGCTCATCATGGTGGTCTTTCTCAGCCCGATCCTGGGCATCATCCCCATGGCCGCACTGGTGGCGGTGATGATCATGGTGTCCATCGGCACCTTCAGCTGGACCTCCATCAAGAACATGAAGCGCCACCCGCTGAGCACCAACATCGTCATGATCACCACCGTGGCGGTCACCGTGTTCACCCACAACCTGGCCCTGGGCGTGCTGGCGGGCGTGTTGCTGGCAGCCCTGTTCTTCGCCAACAAGGTCAGCCAGTTCATGTTCGTGGGCGCCGACACCGACACCCGCCCGGATGAACACACCCTGCACCGCACCTATCGTGTGTATGGGCAGGTCTTCTTCGCCTCCACGGAGAAGTTCATGCAAGCGTTCAATTTCCGGGAGGATCTGGATAAGGTGACCATCGATCTGTCCCGTGCACATTTTTGGGACATCAGTTCCGTGGCCGCCCTTGACCGCGTGGTCATCAACTTCCGTCGTGAAGGTGTCGAGGTGGAGATCATCGGCATGAATGAAGCCACCGCCACCATCGTCGACCGTCACGCCGCACACGACAAGGCCGATGCCGCTGACCGGCTCATGGGCCACTAACCTGCTGGAGGATGCCCCTATGAACAAGGTCATTGCCTGTATCGATGGCTCGCGCTCGTCGTTGTCCGTGTGTGATTACGCCGCCTGGGCAAGCCGGCGCATGAACTCGCCACTCACCCTGCTGCATGTGATCCACAACCCTCATGCGGATGCCCAGCGGGACCTGAGCGGCAACCTCAGCCTGGGGGGCCGCGAGGCCCTGCTGGAGCAGATGGTGGAGGCCGAGGAGCAGCGCGGCAAGCTGCTGCGGGAACAGGGGCGCGCCATCCTGCACGATGCGCTGGAACGGGTTCGCGCCAATGGCGTCGCCGACCCCGGCAGCCTGCTGCGCAATGATGGCGTCACCGCAGCCCTGGACGATATCCAGGAGGAGGCTCGTCTGGTCGTGGTGGGCAAGCAGGGCAAGGATGGCGACATGCTCAAACAGCACGTGGGGAGCCACCTGGAGAGCATCATCCGCACCCTGAAGCGCGGCGTGCTGGTGGCCCCTCTGGAATACCGGGAGCCGGAGCGTTTCCTGATCGCCTACGATGGCAGCGCCACGGCGCATACCGTGGTGGAAAAAGTCTCTGAGAGCCCACTGCTCAAGGGACTGGAGGCCCATATTCTGATGGTGGGCGACGACAATCAGGAAAACCGCTCACGCCTGGACAACGCCCGCGGCACCCTGGCTCAAAATGGCTTCGATGTACGCGCACAGATCCGCACCGGTGATGTGGCTGAAGCGGTCTGCGCCTACCGCCAGGAACACGACATCCATCTGCTGGCCATGGGGGCCTACGGCCACTCCCGGCTACGGCGCTGGTTTGTGGGGAGCACCACCACCAACATGATCATGCGCTCGCCGATTCCGTTGATCATCCTGCGGTAGTGGAGAGACCAGGGGATGAGGAGTCGGCGTGCCCCATCAGCATCCGTTTCATCCCCTGCGCAGCCCCTCCCAGGATCAGATACAGGCACGGCACCACAAGCAACGTCAGCAGCATGGACACCAGCAACCCCCCGATCACTGTCAGGGCCAGGGGCTGCATGATCTCCGTGCCCGAACCCATGCCGGTAGCCAGCGGTGTCATGCCCAGCACGGTGGTCGATGTGGTCATCAGGATGGGTCGCAGGCGGACGCTGCCGGCACGCACCACGGCACGGGCCAACCCCAGGCCCTGCACCCGTCGACCGATCTCGATGTACTCCACCAAAAGGATGGCGTTGTTCACCACGATGCCGATCAGCAGCACCACACCAATCATCACTGGTGCCGACAGGGGCGTCTGCGTGAGCCACAATATGCTCACCACCCCCACCAGCGACAGGGGCGCCGCCGACAGGATCACCAGGGGATTGCTCAGGCGCTCGTACTGCACCGCCAGCACCACGAACACCAGAAAGACCGCCAGCAATACCACGGTCAGCAACTCCCGCTGGGTTTCCTGGATGGTCTCCCACTGGCCCGAGAAGATCAGGCTGTAATCATCCGGCAGTTCCAGATCCGCCAGGCGTTCCTCCACCTGCGCCATGATGGTGCCGGTGTCCGCAACCGCCGTGTTGATGTCCCCGTTCACCCGGGCGATGCGGCTCTGGTTTTCCCGCTCGATATGGGCCGGTCCCTCACCCAGTTCAAACCGGGCCACGTCGCGCAGGAGCACCGGTTCACCCTCCTGGCGGAACAGCAGCATGCCCCCCAGGGCCTCGGTGTCGGCCACCCTCTCCCGGGGCAGGCGCACGCGCACATCGTACTCCTGGTTCTGGGTGAGAAACCGCGTGGGAACGGCGCCGTCCACGGCGTCGCGAATGGCCCCGCCCACTTCCGAGACACGCAGCCCCAGGTCTGCCGCCCGCTCCCGATCGACGATGATCCGCAGCAGCGGGCTACGGTCCTCGCGACCCACCTCCACGCCTTTCAGACCTGCGATTCCCTCCAGCCGGGCGCTCACCTCCCCCGCCAGTCGCTGCAGCTGATCCAGATCCTCGCCGACGATACCCACCTCCAGATCCGCGTCACCGGTGCCGAATCGCAGCCCGGGAATGGAAGGGGGCCGCACACTGATGCGGGCCCCCGGCAGATCCAGCTCATCCAGTGCCTGCTGGGCATCGGCCACCCACTCACCTGCCGAGGTGCCGGGGCGGTCCCGGGCAGGCGTGAGCTGCACACGCAGGTTGGCGGTGCCGGGTCGCTCGTTGATGATGCCCCCGCTCAGATGCCCACCCACCATGCTGAATACCGTTTCCACATGGGGCAGATCCTGCAGACGCTGCTCGATCTGGCGCACCGCCGCATCGGTCTCCTGAGGCGGGGTCCCCGGTGGTAACACCATGCGCACGCTCACGTTGCCGTCATCCACCTGGGGCAAAAACTCATTTCCCAGCTGCGTGGAAACCAGCCAGGCCCCTACCAGGGCCACGCCGGCCAACCCCACCACCGCCCAGCGCCAACGCAATACCCGGGGCAGGAGGCGTCGATAGCCACGCCGCAGATGGCCGATTCCTCGATTGAAGGCACGCAGTGGACGACTGTGTTCCAGACCGCTCGTGAATCGCACCTCACCCAGCAGGGCCGCCAGCATCGGCACCAGGGTCAGGGCGGCGGCCAGGGTGGCGATGATGGCAAAGGCGATGGTGAGGATCAGGTCCCTGAAGATCAGTGCCGCGATGCCCGTGATGAGCAGGAAGGGGAGCACCGCCGCCAGGTTGGTGAGGGTGGAGGCAGTAATGGCCGAGACCACCTCGCGGGAGCCATCCAGGGCCGAGTCCCGGGAGGACTTGCGCAACTGCTCCCGATGCCGGTAGATGTTCTCCAGCATGACGATGGCATTGTCCACCAGCAGGCCGACCCCCAGGGCCAGCCCACCCAGGCTAATGATGTTGAGCGTGAGGCCGCTGGCCCCCATCAGTGCAAACGCCGCCATGATGGCGATGGGGATGGACAACCCGATCACGAACCCCTTGCGCAGGCTCCCCAGGAACAGCAGTACCATGAGCATGGCCAGCACCCCGCCCAGGATGGCCGCCGTGGCCACACTGCCGATGGCACCGCGAATGAAGAAGGCCGGATCGGTGGTCGCCTGGTAGGCGATGTCCTCGGGGATGTAACCGGAACGCTCCAGGCGCGCCAGGGTGGCCTGCACCTGATCCACCACCTCCACCGTGTTGGCCTCGGGCAGCTTGAACACGGAGATCTGCGCCGCTGGCGTACCATTGAGGCGCACGAACAGCCGTTGCTCCCGATGCCCGTCCCGCACACTGGCCACATCCGACAGGCGGATACGATCACCGGTGTCCCCCGGCAGATCGATGAGGACGTTCTCGATGTCCGCCACCGAGGTGAACAGCCCATCCGTCTTGGCCATCACATCAAAGCTCTCACCGGTCACCCAGCCGGCGGCGATATCCACGTTCTCCGCCTCCAGGGTGTCGATGAGATCCTTCATGGTCAGGCCATAGGATCGCAACCGCGCCTGGTCGACGATCACCTCCATCTCGCGCACCATGCCCCCGGCGGCTTCGACGCCGGACACGCCATGAATGGCCAGCAACTGGGGCGCCAGGCGATTCTCCACCCAGTCGCGCACCTCCACCTCGGAGCGCACCGTGGAACTGAAACCCGCCTGCCAGACCGGGTCCTGGGAGGGGTCGAACTTGTACAGTCGAGGGGGCTCGATATCCGGTGGCAACTGGGTGCGGGCCAGTTCCAGATACCGCGAGGCGTCCTGCAGGGCCAGGTCCAGGTTGGTGCCGTATTCGAACAGCAGGTTGACGTTGGTGCGCCCCTCCGAGGCCCGGCTGTAGATGCGGGTGAGGTTCTCGGTGGCCGCCAGGTTGCGCTCCAGCACCCGGGTGACCTGCTCCTCCATCACCTCCGGGGCCACGCCCGGGTGGTTCACCGTCACACGGATATGGGGATATTCGATATTGGGCAACAGGTCGATGGGCAGGCGGTCCACAAAGAACAGGCCCAGCACGAACACCACCGAGGCCAGGGCCAGGGTGCCGACCGGCCGGCGGATGGACAGATGGGACAGATTCATCCCCGCCACCCGACGATGCGCACGCGGGTGCCGTCACTCATGTCGATGGGATTGGTGGCCAGGATCACATCACCATCCTCCAGGCCCTCCAGCACCTCGGTCCACTGGCCCCGACTCACGCCGATGTCGATGGTGCGACGTTCCAGGCGCTCATCGTGTATCAGATACACATAGCGCCCCTCGTCATCCTCGCCGATGGCCGCCGCCGGGACAGCCAGGGCCTCGGGGCGAGCGTCCACGCGGGTGGAAATACGCCCGAGAAAACCGGGGCGGACACCCCGCCCGGTGGCATCGGCGGGCAGCGCCACCTCCACGGTCACCAGACGGCTGCCCGGCTGGGCCATGGGGAAGATGCGGCGGATACGTCCCTCCAGGGTCTCATCGGGCAGGGCATCCAGAGTAATGGGCAGGCTCTGCCCCACTTCCAGATGCACCACGTCCCTCTCGGAAACGCCGGGGCGCATGACCAGCTCATCCATGGCCGCCAGCTCAAACAAGGTGTCCTGGGCCTCCACCGCCTCGCCGGGTTCCACGAAACGGTCGGTGACCACGGCATCCCGTGGGGCCATCACCCGACCGTAGGCGATGCGGGTTTCCCAGAGCTGACGCTGGCCGCGATGGATCTGCAGGGCCACCCGAGCCCGCTGGAAATCGGCATCACTGACCACACCCTCGCCACGCAACTGCTGGCTGCGGTCGTATTCCAGCTGCGCCTCTTCTTCCTGGGCCCGGGCCCGGGCCAGCTCGGCCCGATGTTCGGAGAGGTCCAGTTCCAGCAGCAGATCGCCCCGGTCCACCCAGTCACCCGCCTCCACGTGCACCTGGTCGATGGTGCCCTGAGTGCGGCTGGCCAGGCGGATGACGACCCGCGGTTCAATGGTGGCGGAAAGGGTGAGGCTACGCGACAGATCCCGGGTCCGGACCTCGGCGGCTGCTACCGGGACACCACGTTCGACCTCTTCGGCGTGATCGCCCTGATTCGTCTCGCCGCAGGCAGTCAGCCAGAGGGCAGCAGCCAGAAGGAAGAGGATAAGGCGACTGGGAAGCCGCAGGGACATGAGGGGCATGGAGGCATCGGGGAGTCGGCTGTCTCTTCGATGGTACCGAAGTCGGGGCTGTGACGCAGTCTGCTTGAACTGGCTCTTGAGTTCCAGGGTGGCGGTGGGGATGCCGTTGGCTGATTGGACGTGATCGGCGCGGGGGACTAGCTGGGGGGCTGCTAACTGTCACACCAACAAAAAAGCCCCTGAATTCAGGGGCTTAGATGCAAAACATGGCGGAGAGAGAGGGATTCGAACCCTCGATGGGCTTTTGACCCATACTCCCTTAGCAGGGGAGCGCCTTCAGCCACTCGGCCACCTCTCCGGGATGAGGACTTCATTTAAGGCCGCTATGGTACCTGCTTGATGAGCCTCCGTAAAGACCACTGAGCATCATCACCCGGAGAGGGTGGGGCGCCTTGCGAAACGCCCGCCCTACCCTGTCCGGGTTCGGTCATCCAGCTGGCATCATCTTCAGGGCTGGTTATTGTCAGCTACGTAACCATCGGGATCCTGCTCGCGCTGAATGCGCTCGTAGATTTCCTCCCGATGTACGGCAACATCTTTGGGTGCATTGATGCCGACGCGAACCTGGTTACCCTTCACGCCCAGCACGGTCACGGTCACTTCGTCACCGATCATCAGTGTTTCGCCTACCCGACGAGTAAGAATCAACATTTCCTTTTCTCCAATCTGAACTTCAATCACCTTGGTTTTATAGTAAACCAGACTCTATGGCCTGGTGCCAATCGGCCATCATGGCCGATTTCAACCTGGATGGAACTCAAGACACCGGATGTCCTCCGCCCGGAATCCTGGGCCCAGTCAATACGCATTACGCTGCAGGTGCCCTTTCCAGTTCAAAGGCATCGTGCAGCGCGCGCACCCCCAACTCCAGGTATTTCTCGTCCACCACCACGGAGATCTTGATTTCCGAGGTGGAGATCATGCGGATATTGATGCCTTCGGCCGCCAGGGCCTCGAACATCTTGCTGGCAATGCCGGCGTGGGAGCGCATACCCACGCCCACGATCGAGATCTTGACGATCTTCGGATCCCCCGAGACCTCGCGAGCACCCAGCTCCTCGGCCCGGGCGCTCACGATGCCCATGGCCTTGTCGAAATCATTACGGTGAACGGTGAAGGTGAAGTCCGTGGTGCCATCGGCTCCCACATTCTGCACGATCATGTCCACTTCGATATTGGCCTGAGCCACCGCGCCGAGAATGCGGTAGGCCACGCCGGGCTGGTCGGGAACGCCTGTCACGGTCAGCTGGGCTTCGTTCTGGTTAAAGGCGATTCCGGAAATGAGCGCCTGTTCCATGCTCCCTTCCTCAAAGGTGATGAGCGTGCCGTCTCCTCCTTCCTGAAAGGAGGATAGAACACGCAGAGGTACATTGTATTTTCCCGCAAACTCCACCGCGCGGATCTGCAGGACCTTGGAACCCAGGCTGGCCATTTCCAGCATCTCCTCAAAGGTGATGCGTTCCAGTCGCCTTGCCTGGGGGACGACGCGGGGATCGGTGGTATACACCCCATCCACGTCGGTGAAGATCTGACATTCGTCGGCCTTGAGGGCAGCCGCCAGGGCCACGGCCGTGGTATCGGAACCCCCACGGCCCAGGGTGGTGATATTGCCCGACTCATCGACTCCCTGGAAACCGGCGACGACCACGACCTTGCCGTCGGCCAGATCACGACGCACCCGGGCGCCATCGATCTCCTGGATCCGGGCCTTGTTGTGGGCACTGTCGGTGCGTATGTGTACCTGAGCACCTGTATAAGAGCGGGCCGGACACCCCTTGCTCTCCAACGCCATGGACAACAGGGCAATGGTCACCTGCTCGCCCGTGGACAGCAGCACGTCCAGCTCACGTCCGTCGGCGTCGCTGCGGATACCGCGCGCCAGACCCAGCAGTCGGTCGGTCTCGCCACTCATGGCAGACACCACCACCACCACATCGTGCCCCTGACGACGTGACTGACTCACGCGATCGGCTACGTGCTGGATGCGTTCCACGCTTCCCACCGAGGTGCCGCCGTATTTTTGAACGATCAATGCCATAGTTTTTTACTTGGGTATCTGGTTGACATTAGACAACAGTCGGAGGGGCGCACGAAAGGACTATTTCCGCACCCGGCGCCGAAGCCCCTCATCAAGCCGAGGAACGGGCCATAAAGGCAAGGCTCCAGGACGGCCATCAAAGACGTGACTCCACCCAGCCCTTCACGGACGCCAGTGCCTCGTCCAGCGCCTCTGGACGATTTCCACCCGCCATGGCCATGTCGGGCCGACCACCGCCCTTGCCACCCACCTGCTGGGCCACCTGGTTCACCAGTTCGCCCGCCTTGATGGTGCTGGAATGGCTTGCGGTCACGCCAGCCACCAGGCTCACCTTCCCGTCACGGGCGGTGGCCAGCACGATGATGGCCTCGCCCAGCTTGTTCTTGAGTTGGTCCACGGTCTCGCGCAATGATTTGGGGTCGGCTTCATCCATGCGCGCCGCCAGCACCTTCACGCCGTTCACGTCCACCGCCTGATCGGTCAAATTGGAGCCGGCCTGGGACGCCAGTTTGGCCTTCATGGCCTCAAGCTCCTTTTCCAGACCGCGATTGCGGTCCAGCACCTGCTGGATCTTCTCGGTGAGATCAGTTCGACCGGCGCGCAGCATCCGCGCGGCCTCGTCCAGTTGGTTTTCGGTGTCATCCAGATAATTCAGGGCGTTTTCGCCGGTCACGGCTTCGATACGGCGGATGCCGGAGGCTACCCCGCCCTCGCTGATCACCTTGAAGACACCGATATCACCGGTGCGCTGCACATGGATGCCGCCGCAGAGTTCCACCGAGAAGTCTCCCAGTGAGAGCACCCGCACTTCTTCGCCGTACTTTTCGCCAAACAGGGCCATGGCCCCGGCTTCCATGGCCTCCTTGATGGGCATGATGCGGGCTTCGGCGGCGGCATTGGCGCGAATGGCATGGTTGACCATGCGCTCGATGCGGACCAATTGCTCGCTGCTCACGGGCTCAAAGTGAGAGAAGTCAAAGCGCAGCCGATCCGGGGCCACCAGGGAACCCTTTTGCTGCACATGCTCGCCAAGCACCTCGCGCAGGGCGGCATGCAGCAGGTGGGTGGCGGAGTGATTGAGCACCACGGCGCGACGGCGCTCGCCGTCCACTCGAGCAGTCACAGCCGCATCGGTAGTCAGTGTCCCGCGCAGCATGGTGCCTCGATGGATGAACACCCCGCCCTGCTTCACCGTGTCGTTCACCTGGAACAGCCCGTCAGGGCCTTCGATAAAGCCGGTGTCGCCCACCTGACCCCCGGATTCACCGTAGAACGGAGTCACATCCAGCAGCACACTGCCTTCGCTGGAGTCATTCAGACTCTCCACGGGCTTGCCGTCACTCCCGGCCAGGCGCAGAACCCGGGCCTGCTCCTCGATGTGTTCGTAACCCACAAAACGGGAGTCCGACACCCCTTTGGCCACCGCACCGACATCGGACATGCGGAAGCTGCTGGCAGCCCGGGCACGATCACGCTGCTGGTCCATTTCGTATTCGAAACCGGCCATATCCAGTTCCAGGCCCTTCTCCCGGGCGATGTCGCCGGTCAGGTCCACCGGGAAGCCGTAGGTATCATAGAGCTTGAAGATCAGGCCGCCGGGGATGGTCTTGTCGGAGATCTTCTCCAGACCCTCTTCCAGATGCTTGAGGCCATGCTCCAGGGTTTCGCGGAAGCGCTCTTCCTCTTGCAGGAGCACCCGTTCCACCTGTGTCCGGGCCTTGGCCAGTTCGGGATAGGCTTCGCCCATCTCCCGCACCAGGGGCTCCACCAGGCGGTGGAAGAAGGGGTCGGTCATGCCCAGCTTGTGTCCATGGCGGGCGGCACGGCGGATGATCCGGCGCAGCACGTAGCCGCGCCCTTCGTTGGCGGGCATGACTCCGTCGGTGATCAGGAAACTGCAGGAGCGGATATGGTCGGCGATCACCTTGTAGGAGGGAGAATGGGTGTCCTCACTGCCCATGATGCGCCCCACCGCGTCCAGAAGATTCTGGAACAGGTCGATTTCATAGTTGGAGTGAACCCCTTGCAGTACCGCAGCCAGGCGCTCAAGGCCCATGCCCGTGTCCACCGAGGGCTTGGGCAGGGGGTTCAGATTACCCTCACTGTCCCGGTCGTATTGCATGAAGACCAGGTTCCAGATCTCGATGTAACGGTCGCCATCCGCCTCGGGCGAACCCGGCGGGCCACCCCAGACGCTGGGGCCATGGTCATAAAAGACCTCGGTGCAGGGGCCACAGGGACCGGTATCTCCCATCTGCCAGAAGTTATCGGAGCCACCCCCAGGATCGTCACCGATGCGGGTCACCCGATCCTTGGGCACGCCGATCTCCTTCACCCAGATATCGTAGGCCTCGTCGTCCGTCTCGTAGACCGTCACCCAGAGCTTGTCGGCGGGCATCTCGAGCACCTGAGTGAGGTACTCCCAGGCATAGTGAATGGCATCACGCTTGAAATAATCGCCAAAACTGAAATTGCCCAGCATCTCGAAGAACGTGTGGTGCCGCGCCGTATATCCCACGTTTTCCAGGTCGTTGTGCTTGCCGCCGGCGCGCACGCAGCGCTGCGAGGAGGTCGCCCGCTGATAGGACCGCTGCTCAAGCCCCAGGAAGGTCTCCTTGAACTGCACCATGCCTGCATTGGTGAACAGCAAGGTCGGATCGTTCCCGGGGACCAGCGGAGCCGAGGCCACCACTTCATGACCCTTGGAGCGGAAGTATTCGAGAAAACTGGTTCTGATATCGGCGCTTTTCATATCTTGCCTACTTCATTCATGACCCGGCGGATGACTTCCGCGGAAAAACCCCGGCTCTGCAAAAAACGCATCTGCCGGGCGCGTTCCCTGTAGTCCCGGGGTGGCTCGCCGGCGAAGCGGCGTTCGTAAACATCATGGGCCTGAACCTGCCAATCCACCTCTGCTGCCTCCAGGGCCTGCTGGGCCTGAGCCTCGTCGATGCCACGCTGGCGAAGATCGGCGAGGATGCGTAGAGGGCCTTGCCCCTGGCGGATTCGGTAACGTACAAATTCACTGGCAAAACGTGCGTCGCTGAGCCAGCCCTCGGACTCGAGGTCATCCAGCGCCTCATCCACCTTGTCCCTGGCAAAACCCCTTAGCGCCAGCTTGCCGGCGAGTTCATGACGACTGTGCTCGCGGCGCGCCAACAGACGCAGGGCGCTCTCCTGAGGATCCTGTTCAGCCTTCGGCGGCTTGGCTTTCGCTACTGTCACTCTCAGCAGGCTTCCGCTTGGGCATGTGCTTGTCGCGGATCTGGGACTCGATATCCGCGGCGATCTCCGGATTTTCCTTGAGGAAGTTACGGGCGTTATCCTTGCCCTGACCAATGCGTTCCCCCTTGTAGCTGTACCAGGCGCCCGCCTTGTCGACGATGCCGTCCTTCACGCCCATGTCGATCACTTCAGCCAGGCGGGATATGCCCTCGCCATAGAGAATCTCGAAGTGGGCTTCCCGGAACGGCGGGGCCGTCTTGTTCTTGACCACTTTCACCCGCGTTTCGTTGCCGACCACCTCGTCGCCTTTCTTGATGGCACCGGTACGGCGGATATCCAGTCGAACGGAGGAGTAGAACTTGAGCGCGTTGCCGCCGGTGGTGGTCTCGGGGTTCCCGAACATCACGCCGATCTTCATGCGGATCTGGTTGATGAATACCACCAGGGTGTTGGAGCGCTTGATGTTGGCGGTGAGCTTGCGCAGGGCCTGGGACATCAGGCGGGCCTGCAGGCCCACGTGCGTGTCGCCCATCTCGCCTTCAATCTCGGCCTTGGGGGTGAGTGCGGCCACGGAATCCACCACCACCACATCCACGGCGCCGGAGCGCACCAGCATGTCGGCGATTTCCAGGGCCTGTTCACCGGTGTCGGGCTGGGACACCAGGAGGTTGTCCACATCCACACCCAGCGCCTGGGCATAAGTCGGATCCAGGGCATGTTCCGCGTCCACGAAGGCCGCCGTGCCGCCCTCCTTCTGGCATTCGGCAATCACTTGCAGCGTCAGCGTGGTCTTGCCGGAGGACTCGGGCCCGAAGATCTCCACCACGCGACCGCGGGGTAGACCACCCACACCCAGGGCAATATCCAGGGCCAGAGACCCGGTGGACACCACCGACACATCACGCACCACGCTGGAATCGCCCATGCGCATGACAGCGCCCTTGCCGAACTGCCGTTCGATCTGGCCCAATGCCGCGCTCAACGCCTTTTTACGATTCTCGTCCAAGGTCCTGCCCTCTCGATCATCCCTAGTCATGTGGTTTGGCACCGTCCACGGTACCCTCAAACAATTCTGGAAAGCGTGGGAGTATCTCACACTCCCGCCCTCCGTCGCCAATCCCGAACACAGGGGTCAGCGGCGCTCCAGCAGGGTTTGCAGGCCCTCCAGCACCCGCGCGACGCTCTGCCGTCGCACGGCTTCGCGATCCCCCTGCAAATGGAGACATTCACCCTGAACGGGTTGGCCTCTGAGGGCCCAGGCGACCCAGACCGTGCCCACTGGCTTGTCGGGGGTCCCGCCCCCGGGGCCGGCGATGCCGCTGACCGCCGCGGCAAGATCAGCGCTGCAGTTGCGCAAGACCCCCTCCACCATGGCCTGCACGGTCTCGCGACTCACGGCGCCGGCGGCATCCAGGGTCTGTTGAGGCACCTGCAACTGTTCCCGCTTGGCCGCGTTGCTGTAAGTGACAAAGCCACGATCGAACCAGGCCGAGCTGCCGGGAATGTCGGTGATCACCTTGGCAATCCAGCCCCCGGTGCAGGATTCGGCCAGGGCCAGCTGCCAGCCTCGCGCCAGGATCAGGTCTCCCAGGGCCCTGGCACGCCCCTCCAGAGCGGAGTCGTTGAGGGCCGTCATCACAGCATGCGCTGAATCTTGGTGGCCACCACATAGCCCAGACCTTCCGGGTCCACCCGCAGTACCTCCACTTCCGCATTCAACGGCGCGACCAGGGCCTTGATCGGTTCAATCGCCACCGTGAGCTGTTTTCCCACGGGCAGCGGATCATCCAGGTAGAACGAGAGGCCGTTCGGGCTTAGATCCCGCCCCAGTCCCTGGTGCTCCCGACCCGAATCCAGTTCCTTCACCCGGACCGGATGATCCACCTGCAAGCGCTGGAAATCACGTTTTTCATCCATACCCATGTTCATGCATGCCCCCAGTTCATTAGATGGATCGATTCGGGCCTCTACAAGCGCGCCCGCGAAATACTATCATGCCGTGAAACACGAGCCTTCCAGGGCTTGTTCCAGGCGTTGACAGGAGATACCGCGCCATGAAAGATCCAGTCGCCCGGCTCATTGAACAGGTTCGCCTTGACTTCAAGGCCACTGCTGACACCACCGGCCTTCAATCCATGTCGCCCGAGGTGGAAGCGGCCCTGACCCGGGTACCCCGGAACCGCTTCGTGCCGGCCGGGCAACAAAGTCATGCCTGGGAGAACACCGCCCTCCCCATCGGACATCAGCAAACCATCTCGCAACCATTCGTGGTGGCCCTGATGACACAACTGCTGGACCTGGCCCCCGAGGCGCGGGTACTGGAGGTGGGCACAGGATGCGGCTACCAGACCGCCATCCTGGCGGAGCTGGCCCGGGAGGTCTTTACCATCGAAGTCATACCGGAGCTGGCCGAGGGTGCTCAGGAACGCCTGGGGGCCCTGGGCTACGGGAACATCCATACCCGGGTCGGAGATGGTCATGCCGGTTGGCCGGAGGAAGCGCCCTTCGACGCCATCATTGTCACCGCCGGTGCTCCGCGCATTCCCGCCAGCCTTGAAGACCAGTTGCGGCCCGGGGGGCGCATGGTGATCCCGGTGAACTCCAATTGGCAAAGCCAGGACCTGGTGGTGGCCACCCGCGATGAGGAGGGAGAACTGGATTGCCAGCGAGTGCTGGCGGTGCGCTTCGTGCCCCTGGTGGGGAGAGAGTCCTGAGCACACCCCCACAGCCACGGGGTGATCCCGGGTGTGGGGGCACGGCCCCAGGACGGGCCGTTGGCTCAAAGGAACTGCGGTAGCTGCCGCCGGATATCGGCCGGATCCTGAGTGGTGAGGTTCTTGTCGATCTCCCCGGCGATGGACTTCTGGGTGACCGCGTTCATGCAGCCGCGCAGCGCTCCAAGGAACGAGGGCGCGGCAATGATGTAGAGCTTGTTGAACTGGCCCTTGGCGCGGGCCACGTTGAGCCGCTCACACAATTCCCTCGCAAATCGGTTGGCCTCATGCTTCTTGGGGGGCGTCTCCCTCCCCATGGCATGACGCCCATCGCCACTGCTGTCAAATGTTCGCCCCATTCGGTCGGATTGCAGGTCGTGCTCGTGCAATCGGGCCTCGGGATGCGTGAAGTCTTCCTCTTCCACCAGGGGGCTGAAGGACTTTTCGGCGCTGAAAACCCTGGCCCGACTCGCATCCGCGACGATGACCCATGTTGTCATAGACGAACCTCCTATCTGCGTGACTGAAAAGGCCGGGCCTGAGCCCGGCCGCGCAGCGACCCGCTGCGTCATGAGCGGAAGAGCGACCCGGAAGGGCCATGCAGCTCCTCCTATAGGGAGATTAGACGATCCTGATGGGTTGTTCAGCGCCCGCTTCCTTCACCTGCAGGCCTTTTAAGGGCATCATCCCGAGCATTGCAACCCGCGGGCCGTCGCCGGTTGAACATTCTTCGGACCATTTGACAAGAAAAGGCATTAAGTGACTGAAGTAAAGAACCATTCTGCACACACACCCATGATGCAGCAGTTTCTTCGCATCAAGGCCGAGCATCCGGACATCCTGTTGTTCTACCGCATGGGGGATTTCTACGAGCTCTTCTTCGACGACGCCACCCGTGCGGCGAAACTCCTGGACATCACCCTCACCCGCCGCGGACAGTCCGCTGGGGAGCCCATCCCCATGGCGGGCGTACCCGTGCATGCTGTGGAGTCCTATCTGGCCAGGCTGCTGCGACTGGGAGAGTCGGTGGCCATCTGTGAGCAGGTGGGGGACCCGGGCAACAGCAAGGGCCCGGTGGAGCGCAAGGTGGTACGCGTGGTCACGCCAGGCACGGTCACCGAGGATGCCCTGCTGGAGGAGCGCCGGGACAATCTGCTGGTGTGCGTTGGGGGCGATGGCGAACACACCGGGCTGGCCGCCCTGGACCTGAGCACGGGGCGCTTTCAGGTTCAGGAGCTCACCGGCACGGAGCCCCTGCTGGGTGAGCTGGAACGCCTGCGCCCGGCGGAGATCCTGATTCCCGAGGGCATGACCCTGCCCGGCCCGGAACGCACGGGCGTGCGCCGCCGGCCGCCGTGGCATTTCGAGGTGGACGCCGCCCGGGAACTGCTGACCCGCCAGTTCGGCACTCGGGATCTGGCCGGCTTTGGCTGTGAGGACATGCACCGGGCAGTTGGTGCCGCAGGGGCCCTGCTGCAGTACGTCAAGGATACCCAGAAGACCGCCCTGCCCCATATCGATGGCCTGAGCGTGCAGAGTCGCGATGCCGGCATCATTCTGGATGCTGCCAGTCGACGGAATCTGGAACTCACCGTGAACCTGTCCGGAGGCCATGAGAACACCCTGGCCTCCGTGCTTGATCGCACGGTCACGGCCATGGGTAGCCGCCTGCTGGGCCGTTGGCTGCATCAACCCCTGCGGGATCGCCGGGACCTGCAGGAGCGCCATGGAGCGGTTGGAGAGTTGCAGGAACGGCAGGCCTTTGAGCCCCTTCAGACGCAACTGCGCGGGATTGGCGACCTGGAGCGCATCCTCACGCGGGTGGCCTTGGGTTCCGCCCGCCCTCGCGATCTCACCACCCTGCGTGATTCCCTGGCAGAACTGCCCAACCTGCAGTCGGAATTGGCTACCCTGGCGTCGCCGCGCATCACCGCCCTGGCGGGGCAGATTGGCGAACACCCGCAAGTGGTGGACCTGCTGCGCCGGGCCGTGATCGACCAGCCCCCGGTCCTGATTCGTGACGGTGGCGTGATCGCAGCGGGCTACGACGCGGAACTGGATGAACTGCGCAGTCTGTCGGAGAACGCCGACCAGTTCCTGGTGGACCTGGAGCAACGGGAGCGGGAACGTACGGGCATCGCCAATCTCAAGGTGGCCTACAACCGTGTGCATGGGTATTACATCGAGATCAGTCGCACCCAGTCCGACAAGGCGCCGGAGGATTACACTCGCCGCCAGACCCTCAAGGGGGCGGAGCGCTTCATCACGCCCGAACTCAAGCGCTTCGAGGACAAGGTGCTCTCAGCGCGGGAAAGATCTCTGGCCCGGGAGAAACAGCTTTACGAGGCGCTGCTCACACAGCTGCATGCACCCTTGCCGGGACTGCGTCAGACCGCCGAGGGCCTGGCGGAACTGGATGTACTGTCCAACCTGGCGGAACGGGCCGAGACCCTGGACTATCGGGCGCCGGAACTCACCGACACACCGGGACTGCTCATCGAGGAAGGGCGGCACCCGGTGGTGGAGCAGGTGCTGGATGACCCGTTCGTGCCCAACGACCTGAAGATGCACGACCGGCGCCGCATGCTGGTGATCACCGGCCCCAATATGGGTGGTAAATCCACGTACATGCGTCAGGCCGCGCTGATTGTGCTCATGGCCCACGTGGGCAGCTTCGTGCCCGCTCGCCATGCCCGGCTGGGCCCTGTGGACCGCATCTTCACCCGCATCGGTGCCAGTGACGACCTGGCCTCGGGCCGATCCACGTTCATGGTGGAAATGACCGAGGCCGCGAACATCCTCAACCATGCCACTGATCGCAGCCTGGTACTCATGGATGAGATCGGCCGTGGCACCAGTACCTTCGATGGCCTCTCCCTCGCCTGGGCCTGCGCCGAACATCTGGCGCGCAAGAACCGGGCGTTCAGTCTGTTCGCCACCCATTATTTCGAACTCACCGCCCTGCCAGAACAGTTCCCCGCCATTGTGAATGTCCACATCGATGCCATCGAGCACGGTGAGCGCATTGTCTTCCTGCATGCCCTGAAAGAAGGGCCGGCCAACCAGAGTTATGGTCTGCACGTGGCCGCACTGGCCGGTGTGCCCCGCAGCGTGATCCAGCGCGCCCGGGAGCGCCTGTCGGAACTGGAACAGCAGAGCCTGGCCGGCGCGGCTGCCGACAGCCCCCAACTCAGCCTTTTTGGTACCGACGGCGGTTGGACACCTTCGCCACCGGAACCTGTCGACCCGGCCGCAACGGCACTGCGTGAGGCGGTTGAAGCGCTGAGCCCGGATGATCTCAGCCCCCGGCAGGCCCTGGAGGCCCTTTACCGGCTGCAGTCGCTGATCAAGGAGGAAGCAACGGGATCGGTCAGCAAGTGAACCCCCGGGGTTGTTCGCGGTCCCTCATCTCATAACCTGCCAAGCGTTACCCCCTGGCAAAACCCTGTTTTCCTGGGGGTAACGGCACCGAAATGAGGGGATCTTGACGTTAAGCTGGCTCAGGCCTCAGGCTTGTTCCATGGGCCAGCCAGGGCCTGCCCCAATCACACCCATCTGGAGGGATATGCGCGATGACGTTTGTGGTACTGGAGAACTGTATCCGCTGCAAGTTCACGGACTGTGTGGAAGTTTGCCCGGTGGACTGTTTTCACGAGGGCCCCAACTTTCTGGTGATTGACCCGGATGAATGCATCGACTGTTCCCTGTGCGAGCCGGAGTGCCCAGCCGAGGCCATCGTGCCGGAGGATGAGGTCCCTGAGGGGCAGGAGCATATGCTGGAATTGAATGCGGAGTTGTCCCAGCAGTGGCCGGTGATCACCCGGCGCAAGGATCCGTTGCCGGATGCGGAGGAATGGAACGGGAAGCCGGACAAGTTGAAACACCTGGAGCGGTAGCGCCAGGCAACGCCCCTTCCTCCAGGGTTACCGACCCTGGCGGGAGGCGTTTCAGTCCCGGGTCAGCATCACCACCGCGTGGGCCTCGATGCCTTCCTTGCGGCCCACGAATCCCAGACGTTCGGTGGTGGTGGCCTTGACGTTCACCTGCTCGACCTCCACCCCGAGATCCTCGGCGATATGGGCCCGCATCCGATCCACGTGGGGTGACATCTTGGGGGCCTGGGCGGCAATGGTGGCGTCCACATTGCCCACTCTCCAGCCCCGCTCGCGGACCTGCCCCATCACACGCCGCAGCAGGTCACGACTGTCCGCGCCCTTGAAGGCCGGGTCCGTGTCCGGGAAATGCCGACCGATGTCACCCAGGGCCAGCGCACCAAGGATGGCGTCACTGACGGCGTGCAGCAGCACGTCGCCGTCCGAATGGGCCTTGAAGGCCCGGTCATGGGGAATATGCACCCCGCCAATCATCAGGTGATCGCCCTCCATGAAGGCGTGTACGTCGTAGCCGTGGCCAATACGCAGGTTCATGTCTCGTTCCGGGTCGTGGATGCCCGCTTGCGCTCGGCCAGGTAGAACTCGGCCAGGCGCAGATCCTCGGGGCGGGTGATCTTGATGTTCTCGGCGCTGCCCTCCACCAGTCGGGGAGACTGGCCGGCATGCTCCAGAGCCGAGGCTTCATCGGTGACCATGAAGCCGTCGTTCAGTGCCTTCTCCAGGGCGCCTGCCAGGGTGGCCAGGCGAAACATCTGTGGCGTGAAGGCTCGCCAAAGGTCGGAGCGATCCACCGTGGCGGCAATGCGCCCATCGGGTGTGGCCCGCTTCTTGGTGTCCCTCACCGGGGTGGCCAGGATGCCGCCCACCGGATCATCTCCAAGGGCCTGGATCAGACCCTCCAGATCCTCGTCACTCAAACAGGGGCGCGCGGCATCATGGACCAGCACCCAGTCATCAGGCTGAGCCAGTGCCTCCAGGCCGCGCAGGGCATTCAACACCGAGTGGCAGCGCTCGGCGCCACCGTCCACCACCTTGAGGGGCTTGTCAGCGGTGGGGCATAGGGAAGGAAAATAGGCATCGTCATGGCTCACTGCCACCACCACGCCGGCGATGCGAGGATGACGCAGGAAGATATCCAGGGTCTGCTCGATCACGGTGCGACCGGCCAGGGGCAGGTACTGCTTGGGGCGGTCGGCTCGCATGCGACTGCCCACGCCGGCGGCAGGAATCACCGCCCAGAATCTTGGCTCAGGTTTCATCGGTACTCTTTCATCGGTACTCGGGGAAGCGGTGTCGGTCCACTACCTGGAAGAAGATCTCATCCTCGCCAATCATGCCCAGCTCTCGCCGGGCGCGTTCCTCGATGGCGTCCAGTCCGGTCTTGAGGTCGATCACTTCGGCTTCCAGGGCCTCATTACGGCTACGTAATTGCCGGTTCTCCACCTGTTGCGCCTCCAGGGTCTCACGCAATTGCCAGACCTCGGGCGGGTTGCCCTCACCGAACCAGAGTTTGTACTGCAGGGCCACCAGCAAGGCCAGCAGCAGGGCGGTCAACCACTTCATGTTCCTGTCCAGGCGCGCAGCGCCCCCCAGTCGCGCGCGCGGGAATGGGGGGCGCGTTGAGGCCTCACTTCAGGTGCGGGAAGGCCTGCCGGCCGGCATAGCGGGCCGCCGAGCCCAGCTCCTCTTCGATACGGATCAGCTGATTGTACTTGGCCACCCGATCGGAGCGCGACAAGGAACCGGTCTTGATCTGGCCGGCACTCGTGGCCACCGACAGGTCCGCGATGGTCACGTCCTCACTCTCACCGGAGCGATGGGAGATCACGGCCGTGTAACCGGCTGCCTGGGCCAGTCGGATGGCCTCCAGAGTCTCCGTGAGGGTGCCGATCTGGTTGAGCTTGATGAGGATGGAGTTGCCGATCCCCTTGTCGATGCCTTCCTGAAGGATACGGGTGTTGGTCACGAACAGGTCATCGCCCACCAGTTGCACGCGGTTACCCAGTTTCTCGGTGAGCAGCTTCCAGCCATCCCAGTCGCCCTCGTCCAGACCATCTTCGATGGTGATGATGGGGTACTGATCCATCCACTGGCACAGATAGTCCACCATGCCGGCCGCATCCAGGCTCTTGCCCTCGGACGCCAGCTCATAACGGCCATTCTTGTAGAATTCCGAAGCGGCGCAATCCAGACCGAGATGGATGTCCTTGCCCGGGGTGAAGCCCGCCTGATGGATGGCCTCAAGGATGGCTTCGATGGCCGCTTCGTTGGAGTCCAGGTCCGGGGCAAAACCACCTTCGTCACCCACGGTGGTGGACAGCTTGCGGGCACCCAGCACCTTCTTCAGCGCGTGGAACACCTCAGCGCCGTAACGGACGGCATCGGCCACGTTGGGCGCACCCACGGGCAGGATCATGAATTCCTGCATGTCCACATTGTTGCTGGCATGGGCCCCGCCGTTGATGATGTTCATCATGGGCACGGGCAGCATGTTGGCACCCTCCCCGCCCAGATGCCGATACAGGGGATATCCGTTCTCCATGGCATTGGCATGGGCCGTGGCCATGGACACTGCCAACAGGGCATTGGCGCCCAGACGACCCTTGTTGTCAGTGCCGTCCAGTTCAATCATGCGCCGATCAATGGCCTCCTGATCGTCCGAGGTAACCCCCAGCAAGGCCTCGCGAATCTCGCCATTGACGTTGGCCACGGCCTTTTGCACGCCCTTGCCGCAATAACGGTCACCGCCGTCGCGCAGTTCCAGGGCCTCGCGGGAGCCGGTCGAGGCGCCGGAGGGCACAATGGCCCGCCCGGTGACACCGGAAACAAGTTTGATGTCCGCTTCGACAGTGGGATTGCCGCGGGAATCCAGCACTTCGCGGGCGTGGATATCGACGATCTCGGTCATGAGTGTCCTCTACTAATCTTGGGATGCGATCAGAAACTGATCTTCAATGAAACCCTGGCGCTTGGTGACCTCGTCCAGCGCCTTGAGGGTGGTCAACAGGTCTTCCAGCAGGGGCATGGGCCAGGCATTGGGGCCGTCGGAGAGGGCCTTGTCCGGATCGGGATGGGTTTCCATGAACAATCCGGCCACGCCAGCGGCCACCGCTGCCCGGGCCAGCACCGGAACAAACTCCCGCTGACCTCCGGAGCTGCTTCCCCGTCCGCCGGGTTGCTGCACCGAATGCGTGGCATCGAATATCACCGGGCAGCCGGTCTGGCGCATCACCGCCAGGCCGCGCATGTCGGAAATCAGGGTGTTGTAGCCAAACGAGACGCCGCGCTCACAGACCATGATGCGCTCATTGCCGGTGGCCCGGGCCTTGTCCACCACGTTCTGCATGTCCCACGGGGCCAGGAACTGACCCTTCTTGATATTCACCGGCAGCCCCTGGGCGGCCACCTTCTGGATGAAGTTGGTCTGGCGGCACAGAAAGGCCGGCGTCTGCAACACATCCACCACGGCGGCCACGGCCTCCATGGGGGTATCCTCGTGGACATCCGTGAGCACCGGCACCTGGATCTGCTGGCGCACCTTTTCCAGGATCTTGAGACCTTCTTCCAGCCCCGGGCCACGAAAGCTCTTTACCGAGGACCGATTGGCCTTGTCGAACGAGGACTTGTAAATGAAAGGGATACCCAGGCGACCCGCCATTTCCTTGAGCTTTCCGGCTGTATCCAGGGCCAGTTGCTCGCTTTCGATCACGCAGGGCCCGGAGATCAGGAACAGCGGCTGATCATTACCGGCCTGAAAATCACACAGATTCATAGAGCTCACTCAGGTTGGCCTTTTTCTCATGCTGCAGCCGTGCGGCACGCACAAAACCGGAAAAGAGCGGGTGCCCATCCCGGGGCGTGGAAGTGAATTCCGGATGGAACTGGCAAGCCAGGAACCAGGGGTGGTCGTGGAGTTCCACCACTTCCACCAAGGCATCATCCATGGATTTGCCGGAGATCACCAGACCCGCCCTGGTCAGGGTTTCCAGATACTGGTTATTGAATTCATAGCGGTGCCGGTGACGCTCGCTGATCACCTCGTTTCCATAGATCCGGCAAACCAGGGTCTTGGGATCGAGACGCGCGTCCTGGCCACCCAGACGCATGGTGCCTCCCAGGTCGTCGTCCACGGCGCGGCGCTCCAGCTGACCCTCGGCGTTCTGCCATTCGGTGATCAGGGCGATGACCGGATGCGGCGTCTCGGGCCGGAATTCGGTGCTATGGGCATCCTCCAGGCCGGCCACGTGGCGGGCAAACTCGATCACGGCCGCCTGCATCCCCAGGCAGATGCCCAGGTAAGGCACCCGGTGCTCCCGGGCATAACGCACCGCAGCGATCTTGCCCTCCACGCCCCGCTCGCCAAAACCGCCCGGCACCAGAATGGCGTCCACCTCACCCAGCACATCGTCTTCCGAATTCTCCAGTTTTTCCGAATCGATATAACGGATATTCACCTTGGTGGAGGTGTGGATACCCGCATGGGTCAAGGCTTCATTGAGGGACTTGTAGGACTCGGTGAGTTCCACGTACTTGCCCACCATGCCGATGGTGACCTCCGCTTCCGGAAACTCCATGGCGTTGACCACGTTTTTCCAATCGGAAAGATCGGCCGCCCGGGCCTCCACATGCAATTTGCGCAGGACGATCTCATCCAGCTTCTGGGAGTGCAGCCACAGCGGAATCTTGTAGATGTTGTCCACATCCACCGCTGAAATGACTGCCTTTTCCTCCACGTTGGTAAACAGGGCGATCTTGCGGCGCTCCCCCTCCGGCAGGGGGTGGGTGCTGCGGCAAAGCAGGATGTCCGGCTGAATGCCGATGGAGCGCAATTCCTTGACCGAGTGCTGGGTGGGCTTGGTCTTGATTTCCCCGGCCGCGGCAATGTAAGGCACCAGGGTCAGGTGCATGAAGAGGGCATTGTCATGGCCCAGTTCCACGCCCATCTGGCGAATCGCCTCCAGGAAAGGCAGCGACTCGATGTCGCCCACGGTACCGCCGATCTCCACCAGGGCAATGTCAGCGCCCTCCGCACCGGCACGAATGGAGCGCTTGATCTCGTCGGTAATGTGTGGGATCACCTGCACGGTACCGCCCAGATAGTCGCCTCGGCGTTCCTTTCGGATCACGTTCTCGTAGATCTGACCGGTGGTGAAATTGTTGCGGCGGGTGGTACGAATGCGCACGAAGCGTTCGTAATGGCCCAGATCCAGATCGGTTTCCGCCCCATCCTCGGTGACGAATACCTCCCCATGCTGAAACGGACTCATGGTGCCCGGATCCACGTTGATGTAGGGATCGAGCTTGAGCAGGGTCACCTTCAGGCCGCGGGCCTCAAGGATGGTTCCCAGGGAGGCAGCAGCAATGCCCTTACCCAGGGAGGAAACCACGCCCCCTGTAATGAATACGTATCGAGTCATGAGATAGTCGTTGGAAATGGGGTGACGGCGACTGAATGCGCCGGATGGCGTGCAAGGATACCAGAGGGGTCATACCCCCTCAACGCGCCTTATCCCGATCACCACCGGCACAAGCCGTTAACGCAGGTTGAAGGAGACCGGGAGCGAGAAGGTAAAACGCGACTGTCCCATATCAGCGGGCATTGCGGGTAATGGGTCGGCACGGCGGATCATGTCCTCCACCGCCCGATCCAGCAGACCGTGGCCGGACCCCTGCTCCAGCTCGTAAGAGAGCACGTTGCCATCCCGGTCGATGGTGACCCGCACCGTGGCCACCCCTTCCTGTCGCCGACGCTGAGCTTGACGGGGATATTCCTTGTGACGTTCCAGCCAGGCGCGCAGCTCCCGGGCATAATCCTGCTCTGCGGCGGGATCGCCTCCACCCTGGTCGGCAGCGGGTGCGTCACGGACCTCGTCCATGGGGGCTTCATGCTCACTTTCCTCCCCCTGGACCGACGCTTCCCGCGGATGATCCTCTGCGGGCTCGCGGGGCTCCGGCTCCGGTTCGGGCTGTGGCTCCGGCTCGGGTTCGGGCTCCGGCTCCGGCTCCGGCTCCGGCTCTGGCTCCGGCTCGGGCTCGGGCTCGGGCTCGGGCTCGGGCTCGGGCTCGGGCTCCGGTTCGGGCTCCGGTTCGGGCTCCGGTTCGGGCTCCGGCTCGGGTTCTGGCTCTGGCTCGGGTTCCGGTTCGGGCAGTGCCTCCGGATCTCCAAGGGTGCGGCCTGCAGGCCCCAGGTCGATGACCACACCGGACTCACCCGGTGCTTCAGCGCCGTCGACCTCGGTGTCCGTGCGCGCCAGGTACCAAAGCACGGAGGCGTGCACCCCCACGGCCAGGAGCAGTGCAACGACCCATGGAAAACCTCGAATCTGCATGATCAATGATCACCAAGCACGGTGAGCAGCATGACTTTTTCCACACCGGCATCCCTGAGAAGTTCCATCAGATCCAGCAGTTCCTCTGTGGTGGCAGCCTGATCTGCCTTGATGCGCACGGCGGGCTGGGGGCTGGTTTCGTCGCCTTCACTCGCATCCAGGGCCTCCACGAGACGCGCCTTGAGGGCCTCACTCTCCAGCTCCTCATTCTCGAAGGCCAGACGCCCCCCCTCTCCCAGCAGGACCAGCCAGCCCTCATCGTTCACCTCTTCTTCGATGCTCGAATCCGGAGCTTCCACATCAAACACATCCTGGGAAGACAAGGCACCAGCCACCATGAAGAAGATCAGCAGGAGGAAGACGATGTTGATCAGTGGGATGAGATGGTTTTCATCCGCTTCACGCTGTGGAAACTCGGGAAGATGCATGGACTTTACTCTCGGGCCAGCCTCATGGAGCGCGGATTGGCATGGCGCACCTCATCCAGCACATCCACCACCTGCTGCAGGGGCACGCCACCTTCGGGCTGCACCACCACAGTGCGCTCTGGCTGGTCATCCAGATACTGCCGGACCACACTCCTGATGGCGTCACGTTCCACGGCCTCACCCTCGATGCGCACGCCCGAATCGACGAAGATGCGCACTGACAAGGGGGGCTCATCCACAACCGCCGGTGTTTGTTGAGCGGAGGGCGTACTCAGCGGCACCGCGCTCCAGTCGAGAAAGCTGGAGGCGAGCATGAAGAAAATCAGCAGAATGAAAACCACATCGATCAGGGGCGTCAAGCTGATCAGTGCCCGTCGGCGTGGTGGTGGCAGTTCAATCTGCATCAGAGGCCGCCCGCCCCTTCCAGAGCTTGATGCGGGCCTGCCGAGCCGCTGGCCCCTCTTCTTCCTGACGTTCGGCGATCGGCTCCGGCGGTCGCACGGTAAAGACCTGTGTCACCGCATCCTGAAGGCGATAGCGGAACCGCTCCAGCCAACGCTCCAGACCATTGAGCACCGCCACCACCGGGATGGCCACGGCCAAGCCCACGGCGGTGGTCATCAGAGCCACCCAGATGCCACCTGAAAGGATGGCCGGGTCCACCCGGTTACCCGCCGCCTCCAATTGCTGGAAGGCCACGATCATGCCCAGCACGGTTCCCAGCAGACCCAGTAACGGTGCCAGACTACCGATCACCTCCAGCACCCGGAACTGGCTGCGCAGTTTTTCCAGCCAGCCAGCAGCGATACGCCCCACTTCCTCCCGAATCAGGGGCTCGGGCATATTGGGGTCCCGGCGACCCTGGATAGCTGTTTCCACCACCCGGGCGGCAGGACTGCGGGATCGAGCGAGCACTTCCAGCGCCTTGTCAGCCTGGTGTTGACGCCAGTGCGTCAGCGCCTCATCGAGGCTGCGCTGATCCCCCAGACGCAGCCAACTGAATTGCCAGATCTTGACGAAGATGACGGTAAGCGCCACCACCGACATGACCAGCAAAATGACCACCACCGGACCACCCAGGTCAATCACGGACTGCAGGCCGTGGAGGATGCTGCTTGTTGGGGCTGTATCTTCTGAATTCATGGGGCAAAACCTCGCGGAACCAGTATGCGCCTCAGGCACGCAGGACCAGCATGCTAATGGTGTTGCTAATCATTATCAACGATAGGGCCTAAAAAAACCGCCCCGGAGAGCGCCGGGGCGGCCTGGGTGATCAAACCGGCAGATCGAAATCCGGGGCGATCTGCTTGAGCCACTGCTCGAGACGGGCCTCGGTCTGATCGCTCTGATTGTCCTGGTCCAGCACAAGGCCAACAAACGCCCCATCCACCACCGCCTGAGAGCTGTTGAAGGTATACCCCTCCGTTGGCCACGAACCCACCACGCGCCCCCCTCGATCGGTGACCACATCATGGATTTCCATCAGCGCATCCACGAATTCATCCGGGTATCCCACCTGATCGCCCAAGCCATAGAGGGCTACCGTCTTGCCGGAGAAATCCACCTCTTCCAGCGTCGGCATGAATTCCTCCCAACTCTCCTCTTCGCAATCGGCAGACAGGCCCGGCAACTGGCCCGAACCCATGGTAGGAGTACCAAATATCAGATAGTCATAGCCTGCAATATCATCAGCCGAAACCCGGTTTACATTCAGGGGCTTTGCCATGGTTTCATCATCGAACTTCTTCTTGATCATCTTGGCCACCTTGCGCGTATTGCCGGAGGTGGTACCGAAAAAAATGCCGATTCGCGCCATACTATTGCCCTCTTGGTAAAGAATGGATGACGGGGCGATACTGCGCCCGGGCACTCGCCTTGGGCGCGCCTTGCCCCGTAAGACCTCGCCGAAAGTAGGGGCAATTCCCGTGCCAACGCTGGAAAAAGACAGAGCACTCGCGTATCCTCATGTTTTGGATCACAATTTAATCCTTCCACCCCGCCCTCGCGGCGGGTGGCGTAGCGCACCAGAACAGGGCATTTGCCCCAATGTGGGGTTTGCGACATAGCGCATTCCAGGGCGCACGCAGGTGTCGTGATGAGTGACGAGATACGCGCCCTCTCGCGTGAAGATTCAGTGAATCCCCAGGGCCCAAACTTGCATTCTTCGCGAAAGTCCCCCAAGCTACTAAGGATGCATCAGCGCATAACCTTGAAGGTGCATACGGTGACCGCCACGCAATGCAGTGTGGTAATCAGCCGCAACCAGGCAGGTCTTTGGCGCGAGCAATAACGTAGTCGGAGTTCATATTATTTTGTCGCCCCGTGGGGCGACCACCTGCCAACAAGGCGTCCACGGTTTTCCGCACTCGGGCTACTTGGCCCGAAGGTCATTGAAACGGTCGTGCCCCACGACCCGGCCGCGGTAACCGTCACAAGGAAGACGCACCCCCGCACCCTTTGGGTGATTGCAGGATCCGGGCGGTCGCGACTCTTCTACAGGACACAGCAACACGCCAGCACAGAGTTCGATGGTGGAGGCGGACACCATCGCCGGCAAGCATCAAGCCGGCCACGCATCGCAGACAGGGTCGAATCGTTCGGCCCGGTCATGGCGGTGTGGTCGATATCGTGGAGGCGCTGAGCGCCGCGCGATGCAACGCAAATCAAACACCTCAAATGGCGGGGAACATCACTATGTCCAACACCATGACAGACCAGGATTTTGGCGAGAAGCCGGTAGAACGTCGCGACACCGACAACTACGTGAAGGAATACACCGAATCGTTCGTCGACAAATGGGATGATCTGATCGACTGGGACAGTCGCGCCAAGAGCGAAGGCGACTTCTTCATTCAGGAACTCAAGAAGCGTGGCGCCAAGCGCGTGCTCGACGTGGCCACCGGTACCGGTTTTCACTCTGTGCGCCTGCTTGAAGCCGGCTTCGACGTGGTGAGCGTTGACGGCGCTCCCGAGATGCTCGTCAAGGCCTTCGAAAACGGCCGCAAGCGTGGCCACATCCTGCGCACCACACAGGCTGATTGGCGCGAACTCAATCGCGACATCTATGGCCGCTACGATGCCGTTGTCTGCCTGGGTAACTCCTTCACCCACCTGTTCAACGAAAACGATCGCCGCAAGGCGCTGGCCGAGTTCTATGCCGCCCTGAATCATGACGGCGTCCTGATCCTGGACCAGCGCAACTACGACGCCATCCTGGATCACGGTTATTCCAGTGCGCACACCTTCTATTATTGCGGCGACAACGTCT